>CAZWAW010000015.1:0-43272 GCA_964632025.1 uncultured Sporosarcina sp. | reverse complement strand
AATCATCATTTCGATTAATGTAAAACCTCTTTCACTGTTAATAATTTTCATAAAATTCCCCCTTCATAATTTATCCATCATTCCGTAAACTGGTAAAAGTAAAGCGAGATAAGCAGCCAAAATACAGATTGCTATGATACTAAATAAAGCCGGCTGCAACATCGCTAAAATCTTCGCTAGCTTTTCATCAATCACTTCACTTAGATGTTCGCTGTAAATCTGAAGTTCTTTCGGTAGATAACCGCTGTCCTCACCATGCTTGGCGAATGCAGCTAGTTGGTCCATCAATCCTTCCGTCCTACTTATCGCGGTGTGGAACGAGTCTCCAAAAACGACCTGCTTTTTGACATTTTTCGTGATTTCACTTAACACTACATCCAGTTTTTGATCAATTAATACGTCCAGAGCGTTTTGCAAGGATAGGCCAGACTGTAGCAAGCCCCCAATTTCACTTGAAAAATCGCGGGTCTTCACAATAGAAAAGAACGTACCTGCGATAGGAATCGACATTAAAACGCGAATTTTTGTTGCAGGTTCAAACTTTTTGTAGATAACAACACATATTACTGTTAGTAATGCAAAGACTAACACCATACTTATGATGACATCGGGAATTTTCGTCACGAGCGAGGGCAATGATGAAACCAACCCATCCCCTTCGTTTTTCCTTGAAAACGCTAATGCTTCCATGTTAGGTAAAAAGAACCTTCGGAAAGCCATAAGCAATGCGGCGATGAGAATAAAAAGAACAAGAGGATAGATAAGAAGATTTTTTAATTTCTTCCGTTTTTCTTCTGCTTTTCTCATACGAACAGCCATGCCACTCAATGCCTGCGCGACTCGTCCGTCTACTTCAGCAATCGCGATGGGAAGAAGCGTTCCGGATGAGAACCCAAAACTTGCAAGGATATGTGTGACACCGAACCCTTCCTTAAAATCTTTATTCATTGCTTCCAGCACAGGATTATAATCTTTCAAGTGATGTGGTACTAACAAAGTAACCGCATCATGAAATGTGTATCCCTCAGTTAATAATACAGAAAGTCTTTCTAGGAATACCGGTCGATTTTGAAAGCTATCTTTTTTATGAAATAACAATTTCCTTTTTGAATTATTCATCTTTCACCACAATTGGCCTGTTATATTTCCGAATTAGTGCCTCCACTTTAAGCTCTTCAGGGACATCTACCCTTTCACCTTTCATGATGGAGTCCGTCATTCGATTAAGCGTATCCCCTTGAATAATTTCAAATACTGCTCCCCTTTTTCCGGTAGCACTACGAATGAGACGCTGCGCTGAAATACAGACAACTGTTTGTCTTAATTCTTCTGCAGAAATACCAAAATCCATCATCCTATAAAAACAGCCTGGAGGATCTTTAGAATGAACCGAAGTTAGCACTAAATGCCCTGTTAGCGCCGCCTGGATTGCAATTTTGGCGGTTTCACTGTCCCGTATTTCGCCAATCATGATGACATCAGGTGAATGGCGCAATATCGCTTTTAGACCTGCTGAGTATGTCATACCAGACCGTTCGTTCACTTGAATTTGAAGGAGATGCGAATGATTGTTTTCAACAGGATCTTCTAATGTGATCACATGCCGTTCTAAATGATTGACGCAATGAGCTGTTAACGAGTAAATAGTAGTGGTTTTCCCACATCCAGTGGGACCGGTTAGTATAATTAATCCTTGCGGCTCTGATACAGCCTGGCGCAATTTATCGGCCCACTCTTTTTCAATGCATAATTCATCAATTGAAACGATTTGATCATGCCTTTGCAATCGTATAACAACACTTTCTTTCATTATCGAAGGGATTGTTGAAACTCGGAAAGAATAATTCTCACCTTGAATCTGTTTGTGAAAAGAACCACTTTGGGGTTTACGCTTATCGCTAATGTCGAGTGAGGATAGGAATTTGTAAAATGAAATCATGCGGCCCGCCAACTGTGGGGGAAGAATACCGGACCGGTCCAGCCTTGAATCTTTTTTGAACAACACATCATATCCCTCCTTCATAGGAACGAGATGAATGTCAGTCGCTTCGTACTTAATTGCTTTCTCTAAAAGTTGAAAACTTTTCTGTTCTACGACGTTATCATTCTTAATCATTGAACACCCCTCTTTCTTCTAAGTTGAATGAAACTCAATCCATCCGAGGCGGATGATCTGTATCCGCCTTTTTTAGTCGGATAAACCGCAATTCATCCTTGGGCACAGTATACGACTTGCATACGAGCATTGGAATACTTTCCCTCAAAGTCGAATTGTGTATCCCTGAGAATGGGGCGATACTTGAAATTCGCCCCCTTTTCCGACAGCAAATATCATTTTTCGTGACAATCACCCTTATACACGTCTTTGTCACAATGAAAGAACGATTGGAGTTTACATCCGCTGTCGTTATCCCTTATAATGAATGGGAGCTTATTGTAATGTTTTATTAAGGAGGGACGCACACATGGATAACATGTTCAAGTTGATGGGCTTCTGGACAGGCATATTCGCAGTTATGTTTTATATGGGAGACATGCTGCCAGCCGCACTTCTTTTTGTTGCGAACACTGGGTTCTTCCTGCTACTTGGATATTTGAACCTGACAGAGCGGATGTACATGTATTTATTCGGAGCATATCTGATGATTTTTATGGTCGGATTCAGCTACTACACTACGTTTATACACGTACCAGGCGCTGGCCACTAAAAGAAAAGTACATACAAAAAAACAGCCTTTTATTGGCTGTTTTTTTGTTTTCCCTATATTCAATTGTTCAAAATCCATTCAAAAATGGATTCGAATCTTTTTCCTCTTCTGGAGTTGTCGAAGGTCCATGACCAGGGTAGATGATAAAATCATCATCGAGAGAAAGTAACTTATCATGGATAGACGACAGCAGAATCCCTGTATTCCCACCCGGTAGATCTGTCCTTCCGACCCCCTGTTGGAAAAGTGTATCGCCTACAATAGCAAAACGAGATGGTCCAAAGATATACGAAACACTTCCCGGAGAATGACCCGGCGTATGCCTCACTTCAAACTCGAACGGACCTACATTCATCATTCCCTCATCGCTGATAAGCTTGTCGGCTTTTCTAGTGCGGATGTCAGGTAATCCTGGATACTTGGCAGAGCCGTTTAGTCTCGGATCTGACAGCCAGTCTTGCTCCTCTTCATGGATATAGACCGGAATGGTATAACGGTCCCTTATACTGTCTACAGCCCCAATATGATCAAAATGCGCATGCGTCAATAAAATCGCGACAGGTGTCAACTCTTTACTTTTCACTTTATTAATAATACGTCCACTTTCTTCACCCGGATCCATGATTAGACAATTCCCTGATTCGTCACTGATGATGTAACAGTTTGTCTGGATTGGTCCGAGCGGATATGTATTAACTTTCAACATAGTCGGCACCTCCTGCAACTTATATTACGCAATGCGAAATACGATTTCAAACAATCGTCACTATTATCCCTCGACAAATATGATTGCAAACAGTACAATAGAAGAGGAATAGCGCTAAATCGGACTTGCACAGTATGTGCTGACTTCTGTATTACTCACAACAGAGCGTGGGTGATTTCAGCAGAAGTTCCTATTGAAAGGAGTGTCTTCCCTATGAACTTATTGATGATTATTTTTGGACTCATCGCAATTTTAGCTGTAGTCGGTACAGTCCAAGCATTCAAAGAACGTAACGTTTTAAGTATTCTGTTTAATCTTGGAGCTGCAGTCGTTTTTGGAGGCTTCACAATTGCAACACTTGTTTTCCAAGGGTTTCCACCAACCTTACATTGACAAAAAAAACATCCTCTGCGAAATAAACGCAGAGGATGTTTTTTTTGGTTTTTTTCATTCTGGGAAAATGAGCCACGGTGTTTCTTTCGCTGTTCTTACATCTATCACGTTTTCCGCCGAGTAGCCCGTTAAACATTTCCAACCGGACGGTGAACACCGAAGGACACCAGATGCAATATCATCGACTAGAACGTCTTGACGTCCTTCTATTACGCGAATTAGTCGATATGGCGATAGTAGTTCATCGAGTTGCCCACCCTTGTCAGGAGCCGACAGGAATACGGTTTCATTTGAACCCCATTCAACTTCAGGTATTACCCATTCTGAATAATTACTAATAACGGGCATCGTCCATTCTGAGCGAATCACCCCATCCTGTTCCATGATCGCGTAGTGTGCATCCTCGTCCTCATTTATTCGCACAACGAGTAGAGTATCTTTATATGTATCAAAATAAACAACACCGCTTACATTTAACTGTCCCCACTTTTCAGTAAGAGGTTCATATGTATGTATCTCCCCACCATCAAGCACGTGGCCTTCCACAAACCCTATAGCAATTTTATCCTTGCCTAGCCATTTTGGGAAAGGATCTTCAATCACCAGCAGATCTAAACTCTCTTTTTTTCCGTTATAAATAAATAAATCAAACGTCCAATCTTGATGAAAAGCCGTGAGAAGAATAAGAGAGGGGTCGGTATCGTTCCATTCAATCGCCAGTTCTGTCGAAGCAACTATAACTTCATCTTGTACCGTACCATCCATAGTCACGATTTTAACCGTTGCAGATGCAGCATTATCACTAGTATGTAGTAATAGATATTTTTTTGAAGGATGAATGAGGACGTCGATGATCATAGAGTCATCTTCATATATCGTATCCGTTTGACCTGTTTCAAAATCAAAACTATTCACTTGATAAAGTCCTTTTTCCTTTTCGACATAGATAACTTTTGACTCGCTTAACCAGTCCGAAACGAAATGGAACTTCGCAGGATCAGCAACTAACGATTTACTTATTTGCTCTTTAATTAGCTCATGATTACCGGGTTGTTCAATGGCAGTTGGGCCATCGATAATCTCATTCGGCTTCTTTGAACAGCCCGTTACCAACAGGAGTGTTGCACAAAAGATGAATATTCTTTTTCTCACCGCGCCTCCTCCTTTCTGTATTTAAACTGAGAAAAGCGCAAGGCGCAGTTTCAGATACGACGGGCATAATGCGAACCGGTTTTTTTTTGCCCGAGAAGGATGCTATTCAATCCTTCCTAGCTAGGCTGACTTATGCTCCCAGCGTCTGGCGCTCGACATTGTTCCCAGTTGAAAAAAATTTACTTTATCTAATAAAAAAAGACTGCACGGAAAGTTCCGTGCAGAACCTTATCATTCTTTACTTTTACTGTTTAATTTCGGTGATTGTTCCTGTTCTTCCTTGAATCTAAGCAAATCTCCATTGATGATCATATCGGAATAATTTAGCTCAGTGGTGGCACGTTCGATGAACGGCTCACATTCAGCTATACTAGTTTCTTCACCAGTTTCACTATCATAACAGACCTCTTGCGCGTAAACATTTTTATCGGTTACAAAACGGCCATCACGGAAAATAGTAAAGGGTTCATGATCTGGAGAGAAAATGTCCGAACCAAGATACATATCTTCTTTTGTTTCAAGGCCCATTAAATGTAAAATAGTAGGCTTCAAGTCAATCTGCCCTGACACCTCATCAATCGTCTCCCCTTTTCCATAACCGGGAATATGAATGTACAATGGAACCTTTTGTAATTTCGCATTATCGAAAGGTGTAATTTCTTTGTCTAAATACATGCCCATCGCCTTGTTGTGATTCTCAGAAATACCATAATGATCTCCGTACATAACAATGATGGAATTATCATACAAACCGCTTGCTTTCAAGTCTTCGAAAAGAACTTTTACCGCCTCATCCATATAACGTACTGTTTGGAAATATTTGTTCAACGTATTTGAATTTGATGTGTATTCAGGAATAAGCTTATCTTCTTCATCCAATTCAAATGGATGATGGTTCGTCAATGTAATCAGTCTTGAGTAAAAAGGCTGTGGCATTTCTTTCATCAACTCTACTGATTGGTCAAAGAATGGGATATCTTTCATGCCCCAGTTGACCGCTTCTCCTTCACCGACTGTATAACTTTCAATATCGTAAAACTTATCGATACCGAGAGCGCCATACATGATATCGCGGTTCCAGAAACTTCGGTTATTTGGGTGCATTACATTTGTAAAATAGCCATTTTCACCAAGCTGTGACGCCATAGATTGGTAAGTGTTACCACTATGCGTAAAGAATACCGCACTACCATTTCTCGGATACAGCGAGTTTTCAAGTAGGAATTCCGAATCTGACGTCTTCCCCAGACCTGTATTGTGATAGAAATCAGAGAAATAGAATGTATCTGGATCTTTCGTTAATTCATTCAAAAACGGCGTAATTACATGTCCATCCATTTCCTCGTTAATGACGAACGACTGCAAGGATTCAAGCGAAATCGCAATAATATTACGCCCTTTTGCAACACCATACATCTCAGGATTTGGTGCAGCGTAGTTCGCATTAATATAGTTACCTACCTCTACTAGTTCACTCCCATCCGCAAGCGCACGCTGAGCATGGGATTTGGATTGAATGAACAAATCATAAATATGGTAATTATATGTTCCAATATTTTTCACGAGGAGTTCCCTGTCGAAACTACGTGTTAATAATTGTGGTCTTTCCATTTCTGCTAGACCAAGGTTTACCAACATAACCGCGGCAGTCATGACAAAGTAAAGTTTACGTCCGATTTTATTTTGTTGTCCCACGCTATCATTCTTAGGTATAAACCGGATTACCAAATAGATAATGAGAACATCTGTGAAAAAGAATATGTCCGTAATATGCATATTGGCAGTAACCGAAGATGAAAGATCTCCAAAGTTACTTGTTTGGAATAAGACTGGTACGGTAATAAAGTCATTGAAAAATCTATAAAACACTGCATTACTAAACATAATAATTGAAGTCATTATACTTACCGTTAGTATATAAAAATTACGTCTTTTCGTACTCTTGATAAATAGCGCAATACCATAAACGAATAAAAGGAAACTAAGAGGATTCAGAAAGAGAATGAATTCCTGCATTATATTATCGATTTTCATATTGAAGCTTGTAAGATAACCGAAATATGTTGTCAACCAAGTCGCCACTATTGCTACTACGAGTACGGAATGTTTTGACCATACTATTTTGTTCATTCCATCTCTTCCTTTCAAAAATAGATTCACATAAAAAAAACGTTCGAACTAAATCTTACTACATAATAGACGGAGTAGCTGAAGAAAAGTTTCACAAATTACCAAATTAAGTCCAAATGAACGATAATATTGTGTCTATCCTCATAGTTTCGCCGCTTCACTACGTAAGATTAGCACCGCTTTCAAATAGTCTTCCTTCATTAGCAGACCATTGTCATAAAGATCTTTCACTTCTGACTGCACCATATCGATGTCATCTTTTCGATTTCCCGTATAGACATAAATTCCGAAACGTTTCAGCAATTGGAGAACACCGAAATAGTCTTTCATATACAGGTAATCTCTTTTTCTTCTGTAACTATTTTACTGACAGGAATATCGTGACCTTCAAAAGGTATCATATGACTCGTTTGGACTGCAAATGCTAACGACAATGTAGCGCCGTTGTAATCCGACATATAGCGGTCATAATAACCTCCACCGAAACCAATTCTGTACCCTTCGTCTGAAAAGACCACACCAGGTACGATTTGCAAATCAATTTCGTATTTCTCAACCGCCAGGGTATCATCGGTTATCGGCTCAAAAAGGCCCATATAGACCGTTTCCAAACTATCGTATGATGTAATAAGACGAAAATCCATCTTGCGGGTTCCATGGATGCATTTAGGTACAGCAATTCTTTTTCCAGCTGCCCAAGCCGCTTCGATAAGCGGGCGTGTGTCCACTTCGGGGTAACGAGAAATCGTTACCCCGATTGTATCCGCACTTCGAAATTCATCTGATGCAAGTACCCTGTCTGTAATCTCCAAAGATTTCTTTAGATATTCAGTTCCATTTATACTATTCAATGTGCCCAGCACTTGATTCCTCAAAATCTCTTTACTCATCTAGTATCCCCCGTTCTGAAATGAAAAAACCAAAACCGGTGAAGGTTTTGGCCTGAGCGATTATTTCGTTTCACGGTGCAAAGTTTGTTTCTTTTCACGTGAACAATATTTTTTCATTTCAATCCGTTCTGGATTGTTACGTTTGTTTTTCTTTGAAATATAGTTGCGCTCACCACAGTCTGTGCAAGCAAGTGTAACATTTACGCGCATTGTTGGTCCCTCCCACTCATCAAGAATGTAAGTTTATATGAGCATAATTTATACGACCTATCAAGTATACCACATCGACAGCAGATGTCCACAAGAAAGATTGAAATTTCCACAACAGCTTTCTTATGGTAAAATAGTAGCAAAATGATTCACACTAGGGGAGTGGTAAAATGGACATTACAATAATACTGCTTATTATTGGACTTATAAGTATAATAGCTTCGTTTTTCCTTGGCAATTCTTCATCCAGTTATGCCGATGAATTGGAACAAGTTTCCATTAGTATTCATCAGGAAACGAATGGGTTAAAGAAAAGATTGAAAGCGATTGAGGAAGAGTTAATGATTGGTGTAGGTCCGCTAGCTACAGGCCGCAAAACGCAGACTACAGCAAAACCTGTTCACGTAATCATTGTCAATCAAATTTTGTCATTACATTCCCAAGGCTATTCTATCAGTGATATAGCTGTACGTTCCTCCTTATCAAACGACGATGTAATCACAGTGTTACAATCGAAAGGTGTGATTACATGATACGAGATGTTTTGCGGGCAGTCGGGATTGGCTGCCTCCTTGCCGCAGGAATCCTTTATTTCACCATGGATAGTAAGGTTCCTTCAGACATAGACTCGCAACAATTACAAGCTACTGTTGAGAAACTTCAGAGTGAACTTGCTAAAACGAAAGAGCTATTAGCTACTGCACAGACTACCTCTTCAGTTAAGGAAAATGCTCCACAAGCGGATGCAGAGAAAGCCGGTCAAAAGGAACATGAAGTAACCGAAAGTAACTCCTCCTCCGATGCAGTCCTTAAAACCATCTTAGTGATTGAAGACGGTTCGAATTCGACAGTTGTCTCAGCAAACCTAGAGAGATTGGGTATTATCGAGAATGCAGCCATCTTCGAGTCGTATCTTGAAGAGATTAACCTGACTGGCAAAATACAAATTGGTGAGCACCAAGTCGATTCTTCAATGAATTTCAAAACAATTGCCAAAGAAATCACTACAGTAAAAAAGTAGGAAAACCAAGTTAAGTGGTTTTCCTACTTTTTTATTTGGACTCTATTTTAGGTACATGTATAATTGGTTGTTTACCTGCTGTAGAAGTTTCTTCTTTAGCCCTTTTTGCTTTAATTTTAAAATATTCATCCACAGCTTGTTTCACAATTTCATTTTGTGCATATGGATAATCACGCTGATTTGTAGAGATGTTCGGTATGACAACTGCATACGCAATTTCCGGGTTTTCATAAGGTGCAAAACCGACATGTGATAGATTAATTGTCGGCTTACCAGAGCTAAATGCCTGCGCTGTCCCCGTTTTTCCAGCTCCATCATAGTCTTTTCCAGCAAAGATATTCGGAGCCGTCCCTTTGGCCCCGTAATACACGTAGTGCATACCGCGCTTTACTTGAGCAATTTCTGCATCTGTATTCTGAATTCTGTTTAAGACCTGGACCTCTGTTTCTTGGATAAGAGGTCCAAGAATTTCACCGTCCTCAGATGGTTCGCGCATTTCTTTTAAAACTTTCGGAGCTATACGATAACCGCCATTTGCAATTGTTGAAACGTATTGTGCCAGTTGAAGTGTTGTATAGGTATCGTACTGTCCGATGGATAAATCCAATAAAATACCTATTGAATTACTATCGCCAATCAGTCCGCCTGACTCACCCGGTAAGTCAATGCCAGTTTTTGTTCCAAGTCCAAATGACGCAAAAGATTGTCGGAACGTATCGAATGCATTTTTTCTAACACGTGCCGATTCATCAGAGCTATTGTTAGAATTTGCTAAGGCCAATGCTATACGGAACATATATACGTTTGAAGACCTACCGATTGCTTCAATATCAGTTACAGCAACCCTAGAATTTTGATTAAACAGTGATCTTTTTGTAATACCACCGATTCTAATTGGTTCATCTATCTTCGTTTCGCCGATACGTACCACATTTTCCTGATACCCCGTAAGAAGGGTTGCCATCTTAACTGTTGATCCCGCCTCATGAAGTGCAGTGAACGTGCCAAATGTATAGTCCCATATTTCAAGCTTGCCTGTTTCTGGATTCGTTACAACCTGCTTACCTACAAGCGAAAGAACTTCACCATTATTTGGATTCATCATGACTAGGAAAGCCCTGTCCAATTCACCGGCATTTGGCCCTCTTTTCAATTCCAACAGTTTATCCGATACCATTTTTTCAAGCGTCTGTTGCAGTTCGCTATCAATCGTCAGAATAAGATCCTTGCCAGGTTCGCCTTCTCGAATTGTTTTCGTTTCGATAACACGTCCGCTACGATCCTTAATATTCTTAACAATTGTTTTTTGTCCTTTTAACAATTCTTCATAATATTGCTCAATATAACTTTTTCCGACGCGGTCATTTCTTGAATAGTCCCGTGCCAAGTAATAATTCTTGCGAGAATCGGGAATACCTTCAATAGGACTCGTGGTTGTTCCTAAAATTGTATTGTCTGATTTCCTCACACGTTCCCAATCTGTCGTTGTATCCACGCCTGGCAACTCGCCTAGGCGTTCAGATACAGTTGCGAATTCCTCATCCGTCACATTTCCACTTTTAACGATTTGTGGAGAGTAAGCATAGCCCGACATCATTTCCCTGTAAATCGCGAGAACTTCTAGCTCCTCGTCCGTGAATGAATCAATTTCCTCGTCCGTAACTCGTTCTCGTGTAAGCCTATTAATTTCACGCTGCAATTCCGTCCGTGAAAGCGGGCTATCCTTTTCAAGTGCCTCTTGTTCCTGTTGAGAAACCTTTTTCAATGCTGCTTCAGAATTCTTTAAAATCCAAAAATCTCTCTTATCCCCAATGGTAATCCTTTTCGTTTCTTGCTCAATCAAGACCGCAAGTTGCTCAGCGACTTTTAGCATATCTGCTGAACTCGTCGACGTCATTTTCGTATATGTAATCGCATTCTTCGGATCGTTATCAACTAGAACACGCCCCATGCGGTCAAATATTCTTCCCCTTGGCACGCTCGTGTTAACAGGGATTTCTTCCGTTCTTTCCAACGCACGGGAATAATCCTCACCTTTGACGATTTGTAAATACCCCAGACGAAAAATGAGCAATGAAAATAGGACAAAGATTGAAAAGAATAGGAAGTTCATCCGGAATGCGATATGTTTTCGTTGGCGTATTTTAGCCTGATCCGCCTTACGCATCTGTTTTTTCATAATGTCCCTCCTACTTCGTTAATCATTTTGAATTATAACATTCAAAATAGGAAAAGCACACATCTTGACGAACAAGATGCGTGCTTGGTTCCTTCTAGATGAAGATAAGAGTTTATTTACCGAAACGTTTTGCAACTTCGTCCCAATTAACAACATTCCAGAATGCTGAAATATAGTCAGGGCGACGGTTTTGGTAGTTTAGATAGTAAGCATGCTCCCAAACGTCAAGTCCTAGAAGAGGTGTTTTGCCTTCCATGATTGGTGAATCTTGGTTTGGAGTTGACATAATTTCAAGTTCTTCGCCATTCAGTACGAGCCAAGCCCATCCTGATCCAAAACGAGTTGCACCCGCTTTCGCGAATTCTTCTTTGAATGCATCAAAGCTACCAAACTTGTTATCGATCGCTTCAGCAAGTGCGCCTGATGGATTGCCGCCACCCTCTGCTGATAGAAGTTCCCAGAATAGTGAGTGGTTTGCGTGACCGCCGCCGTTGTTACGGACAGCCGTACGTTTGCCTTCAGGTACTGCATCAAGGTTCGCAATAAGATCTTCAATAGATTTGTTTAGAAGTTCTTCATTTCCTTCAAGAGCGATATTCAAGTTCGTCACATATGCATTATGGTGTTTAGTGTGATGAATACTCATCGTTTCTTTGTCGAAGTGTGGTTCAAGTGCATCATAAGCGTAAGGTAGTTCTGGTAATTTGTAAGTCATTTGTCCATTCCTCCTCAAGAGATTCATAAATATGCTACCTTTCAACATTATCAAAATTATGAATAACGTTCAAATAAAATGGACTATTTCGGAACGTTTCATTTGATAAAGAAAATAAAGACAGTAATCATCACAGCCATAACAAGTCCTTTTGTGACAACTGATGTGAGAAATCCAATGAGAGAACCAATACCTGTCTTTAAGGCTTGCTTAACGCCAGAACGAGATACGGCAAGTTCCGCGATAACAGCACCCAAAAATGGCCCGACTAAAATACCGGCAACTGGAATGACGAAAGGACCGATAAGAAGTCCAATTGTACTCCCCCACATGCCCGCCTTAGAACCTCCAAATTTCTTCACGCCGACGAGATTCGACAATGTGTCTGCACCGAACAACAAAATAACGAACAACACCTGAATAATCCAAAACCAAACAGTCATCCCATCAAATGTATTGATGAATCCATATAGAAGGAAACCTCCTACGATGAAGAGTGCTGATGGAATGATTGGATAGATGAGTCCGGCAAAAGCAATTATGAACATGACAATCGCTATAATCCAACCTAAAACTTCCATGAAACCATCCCCCTATATGAATTATTATGACCGATTGCCAAGAATGGCTTCCGCGATATTCACCGCATGGTCACCGACACGCTCCAGGTTCGAAACGATATCAACAAACACCATGCCTGATTGCGCGGTACAACGACCTTCATTAAGCCTTAAAATATGATTCTTTCTGAATTTCCGTTCCATTTTATCAATGAGAACTTCCTTTTCAGCAACGGTTCTTGCCATCTCCATATCATTGTGATTGAGTGAGTCAACAGCTTTCTGAACAGTTTCAATCGTGAGTGTGAACATTTCCGTCAGATCATTCATCGCATCGTCCGTCAATTTCACACGGTTGACATCGCGGAAATCAATTAGTTCGATAATATTTTCAAAATGGTCACCAATCCGTTCAATATCACGGACCGTATCCATTAGCATAAAGTGACGTGTGGATTCTACCGGCGAAATACTGACCGTAGTGATTTCCACAAGATAGTCCGTAATTTTCCGGTCTAAGTTATTGATTGCATCTTCAATTTGATAAGCAGTCTCTGCATGTTTTTTATTTCCTGTTTTCAAGTATTCGAAAGACTCTTGTAAACCACGGACACCAAATTCACCCATGCGAATGATTTCTTCTTTCGCTTGTCCGATTGCAACTGCAGGGGATTGCTCTATAAAGTGCCTGTCCAGATGCTTCGGTTTGTATTCGATTGTAACATCTTCACCCGGAATCATTTTTGTAACCAACCAAGCCCATGCTCCGATTAACGGAAATTGGATAATTGTATTGGCAATATTAAACGACCCGTGTGCAAACGCAATTTGCATTTTACTTTCAAGGGCCAACACCCCTGATACCCACTCGACATATGCAGTGAATGGGATAAGAAGCAGCATGAAGATGACCGTTCCGACAACATTAAATAATACGTGTGCTGCGGCAGCACGCTTTGCCGCTACCGATGCACCGATTGAAGCAAGAATAGCCGTAATGGTTGTCCCAATATTGTCTCCAAACAGAATCGGCAATGCCCCATTTATATCGACAAGATTTTCAGCATAAAGACTTTGCAATATGCCGACCGTGGCACTTGAGCTTTGAACAATCAGTGTAAATACTGTTCCGACAACTACACCGAGCATCGGTTGATCACTCATGGATACCATCATATTAGTGAATACATCTAATTCCCGAAGTGGCTTCATCCCGCCACTCATTAATTCGAGCCCTAAGAAAAGTCCACCAAAGCCAAAAATGACTTCTCCCAAGTTTTTAACCTGGCTTTTCTTAACAAAGAAAATGAGGAATGCTCCGATTGCCATAATTGGCAGTGCATATGCTCCGACATCAAGGCCAATTATGAACGCCGTTATTGTCGTTCCGATATTCGCTCCCATTATGACGCCAATCGCTTGACGAAGCGTCATGAAACCAGCACTCACAAGTCCTACGGTAATAACAGTCGTCCCAGAACTTGATTGAATCAAGACTGTGACGATAATTCCGACTAGTACCCCCATAAACGGATTCGTAGTAAATCGATCCAGGATTGCGCGGAGCCTGTCCCCCGCCGCTTTTTGAAGGCCATCTCCCATATACTTTATAGCGAACAAGAAAATTCCGAGTCCACCAAGAAACTGGAACAGCATTTCCTGCCAGTTTACCTCCATTACGCAGTCAACCTCCATCATGCTTTATGTATTAGCATCTTATTATGAGGATAGCCACCCCCAATTGTAAATAGCAGTCGTCGAATCTTTACATTCCCTTTACAATTGATTTACGAAATGTCATCATTCTGTCGAAAATAGTTGCGCGCACAATTGCATCGTTAAATGATAGACTGTTATAGATGGAGGAGGTTTTAGAGTGAAGTTCCACCAACTAGTCAGAGCAGCAATCCATGAACCGAAAAAATTGGCAGCATTTCGCCTGTTACCCATCGGCAAAGTGTTCCGCTATGTTTTCATTTTCGTTGCGTTATTCACATTGCTATCATTCATCCGTTATATAGCAGGGGATGCAACCCTCTTCGAATCTTCGCCAGAACTGCTCGAACATGAAGAAACAATCGGTGGACTCATTTATCCGATCGCATTTCTTCTGCAGCTCGTTATTAGCACGTCTTATATCTTCATCCGAATTAGTATTTTTGGTTACGTGGGAATCCTGTTGTTAAAACTGATGAAAAGACGAGGAGAATACCGTCATATGTGGAGAACTTCCGCTATCGCGATTACCATTCCAATTCTTCTGACCATCGGACTTGATTTCTTTCCGGCAACGAAAAACGTTAGTACAGGCATTACATCCCTTGTCCACTTCGCTTATATTGCAGCGGCTGCTAAGTACTATCCAAAAATACCTCGATGAATACTTCCCCTTTTCGTGCATATAGTGGCGAAAGGGGGAATTTCCATGAGAATACTACTACTCGCAGCCTTATTATTCGTAACCGTTCATTTCATCCGACTCGATTTAATGGAAGGCACGATCCCACTTGCTTCTTTTGCTCAAGAACAGCCTACATGTGAAGAAGAACAACAAGTGAAGACGATACCTGTCACAACAGTTGATGGAGATACTATTGAAACACTATTCGCATTGTATCCCGATCCCGAATCTGGCTTCATTGATAGATTGGCTTCCTTCTATTCATTGAACCCACATCTTCAAAATCAACAGATTATTGGAGGCGAGAAAATCGTACTCCCACTTACCCTTCTGCAAACGGAAAAATGCATAGAGTCTAATCGATAAGGGTTGTCCCTTGTCTTTTTGCTATGAAGATTGCTAAAATAGTTATAGTTATGAGGCTAATGCCGACTAAGGAGCGAAATAAATGAATGCTATGATAAACAGAAAAAACACACGTCCTGTACGAGTTGGGAACCTGACAATCGGCGGAAGTGACGAGCTTTTCATCCAAAGTATGACAACGACTAAGACACATGACGTCGAAGCAACGGTCGCAGAAATCTTGCGCCTAGAAGAAGCCGGATGCCAAATTGTCCGTGTTGCGTGTCCAGATGAGCGCGCGGCCTATTCCATCGGTGAAATCAAAAAACGTATCAATATCCCTCTTGTTGTCGATATCCATTTCGACTATAAATTGGCGTTGATTGCTATTGAACAAGGGGCAGACAAAATTCGGATTAACCCTGGTAATATAGGAAGACAGGCGAAAGTCGAAGCTGTCGTCAATGCGGCGAAAGCAAAAGGTATTCCGATTCGAATTGGTGTCAACGCTGGTTCACTCGAGAAAAAAATTCTTGAGAAATACGGATACCCGACTGCCGACGGAATGGTAGAGAGTGCTCTGCATCACATTAAAATATTGGAAGACCTCGATTTTCACGACATCATCGTGTCATTGAAAGCTTCCGATGTAAATTTAGCGGTCGAAGCATATCAAAAAGCCGCGGCAGCATTCGATTATCCCTTGCATCTCGGCATTACAGAGTCTGGGACATTGTTTTCAGGGTCTATTAAGAGCTCGGCGGGTCTAGGCACCCTTTTATCAGCAGGCATCGGCAACACGATGCGCGTATCGCTGAGTGCTGATCCTGTCCAAGAAGTTAAAGTGGCACGCGAGTTGCTAAAAATATTCGGCCTTTCTTCGAACGCGGCAACACTTATTTCATGCCCTACCTGCGGACGAATTGAAATTGACCTTATTACGATTGCAAATGAAATCGAAGAATATATTTCACACATTAAAGCCCCACTAAAAGTTGCTGTGCTCGGCTGCGCGGTCAATGGTCCCGGCGAAGCACGAGAAGCGGATATTGGAATCGCGGGCGCGCGCGGCGAAGGTCTTCTCTTCATGAAAGGCAAAACGGTTCGCAAAGTACCAGAAGCAACGATGGTCGAAGAATTAAAAATCGAAATCGACAAACTTGCAGAAGAATATTTCGAAAAGAAAAGACAGGAAGAACTTCTCCTGCAAGGTGAGGCAGCGGAATGAGAAACCTCCGCTTCGGCATCGACATTGACGGTACAGTGACTTGCCCCACTTCTCTATTACCGCACATCAATGAGCAATTCGGATGCAATCTTGTCCTTGATGATATTAAAGAATATGACTTAACAAAAGCATTTACTGTAGATGAAAAAGCATTCTACGAATGGTATAGAAGTGCGGAGGCGCATATTTACAAAACCTCAGCTACACAACAATATGCCAAAGAAATTTTAACCAGCTGGCAGGCGCAGTTTGAACTGTATTACATTTCTGCCCGTGGCCATCACGTCTATGACTCCACACTAGACTGGTTCAAGCAACAGGAAATCCCGTATGATCATATCGAACTTGTCGGAAGTCATTATAAAATTAAAACCGCGAAAAAATTTGGTGTTCATGCATTTTTTGAAGACAAGCATGACAACGCGGTTGAAATCCATGAAGAACTCGACATTCCTGTCATTCTTTTTGACACGCCGTATAACCGGAAGCCAATTCCTGAAGGCGTTATCCGCGTCTACGATTGGCAAGAAGCAAATAATTGGATCAAGAAGTTATTTCCGATAGAAGAACCTTTATTGAAATGAAAAACGGTGTGAAACTCTTGTTATAGAGTTTCACACCGTTTTTTTGACTTAGAATATGTCTAGTTTTAGAAGGCGCCTTCTGCTTTTCATTTTTCCACACAAAGCGGACATTTGCCATAGATTTCAAATTTATGTCCTTCTACTTCATATTCGGGCAAATTGACAGTAATCATTTCCATTGGGCAATGCGGAATGTTGCGCGTCTTGCCACATGCTGTACAGATGAAATGATGGTGGTGAACGCCAGGATCACATTGCATTCGGAAATGCCGTTCCCCATTCAAATCTGTTTCTTCAAGAATCCCCAATTCTGAAAAGGTTGATAAATTCCGATAAATTGTATCGAAACTGATTCCTGGATTATCGTCCGACATGAAATTTTTCACATCAAGAGCCGTTAAATAACGGTCTTTATTCGAAAAGAACTGTAAAATTGTATCTCTATTTTTCGTCCGTTTAAATTGGTTTTCTTGAAGAATCCGCCATGCCTCATCGAGTGTCATTCCAACTCCCCCTTCACCGTACGGGCATTACGCCCGCCCTGCATTTTCTTCCAAGCAAGAACCACTAATAAAATAACGATCGATGTGATGACAATCGTTCCTCCCGGAGCAATATCAAGATAATAGGCTGAAACAAGTCCAATAATAACGGCTAACTCACCGAAAATAATAGAATAGATCATAGCACTCTTAAAGCTTTTCGCAAGTTGGATAGCTGCCGCTACCGGAATCGTCATAAGTGACGATACAAGCAAAATACCGACAATCCGCATAGAAGCCCCAATAACTAGCGCTACAATGATCATGAACACCATCTGGATATAGCGCGAATTAATACCGGAAACTTTGGCATACTCCCCGTCGAATGACAAGGCAAATAGTTCTTTATAGAAAAATCGAATATAAGTGATGACAATGATTGCAATGACGATTACAACAAATAGATCTTGCCTGCTAACCGCTGAAACAGAACCGAATAAATAACCAATCAGATCAGAGCCGAAGCCTTTCGATAACGAGATGAAAATAGCACCAAGACCAATACCTGCCGACAAAATAACCGGAATTGCAAGTTCTTCATAATGACGGTATGCGCCCCGCAATTTTTCAATCAGTAGTGACCCACCTACAGCAGATGCAATCCCAAGATAAACTGGATTCAACGCAGCAAAGAAGAGTACTTGCTGGCTTAAATAAAGGCTTCCAGCGATTCCCGCAAGTGCAACATGACTGAGCGCGTCTGCGATAAGTGAAAGACGTCTGACGACGATAAACAAGCCAAGTAAAGGAGCGATAACGCCGATGATTAAACCGGAAAGAAAGGCATTTTGCAGGAACTCATACGATAAAATATCGTTAATCATCGTTCCACCTCATCCTTGTGCTGGTGGACGCGCCGAACAGGGTGTCCATACCATCTAGAAACGTCATCATCTTCCATCTTTTTATAATCGGATTGTTTACCGTGAAAATGAATCGTTCGGTTCAAACAAGCCACATGTGTTGCGAGATCGGTAACGAGGTCAATTTCATGTGTCACAAGTAAAATCGCAATTCCATGCTCACGATTTAATGTATTCAGCATAGAATAAAACGACGCGACATTTTGCTGGTCAATACCAACTGTCGGTTCATCCATAATAAGAAGATCTGGTTCTCCTGCAAGCGCTCGTGCAATGAACACACGCTGTTGTTGACCACCGGAGAGCTCGCCCATATTTCGTTTCGCGAAACTGTCCATACCGACGATGCTAAGTGCTTCCAGCGTTCGCTGCTCATCTTTTTTAGAAAAGCTTTTGAACATTCCTACTTTCCGAGTCAATCCGCTCCGTACAACTTCAAGAACGGTTGCTGGGAAACCTGAGTTAAACGAATTGGATTTCTGGGAAACATAGCCAATACGTTCCCGCTGCTTAAATGATTCTATATCCGAACCAAAAAGTTTTACCGAGCCACTGGTTGGTTGTAAGAGACCAAGAATAATATTGATAAGTGTTGATTTACCGGAACCATTCGGCCCTATCAACGCCCAAAATTCACCCTCGCCTACTTCGAGAGAAATATGATCAAGGGCGATTGACTGTTCATAATTGAAACTGACATCGTCCAATTGAATAAGATTAGTTGTCATTTTACTTTCCTTTCCTTGAAACAGGAATCATTCCGATTCACTCGTCACATTATAAACCATGAGACGAGTGGATACAACCATTTAAGAAAGAGGGAATTATCAGTGGATTTTGCCCAACTTGTGAATGAAGTCAAATCGAAAAGCGATGATGAAGCGATAATCATTGCAAGGCAATACGGAATTGACCTTTCCAAAACAGAAATAAGAGCACTACGTCCATTGCTTGATGAAATTTCTTTCCATTGGCTTTTTACGGGTATTCCTGAAACCTTTATCACTAAAATCCGTGGAGCTATTGGTGATAAAAAAACTGACGTCCTGTTTAAAAAGTATTTAGACTCCATCAAGTGACAAGTATGTCTAAAAGAAGAAAAACCGCCTGCATATAAATACTTTGCAGGCGGGTTTTGCTATTTAAATTCTTAACAGATCAATCTTTTCTGGTTGAAACGATTTTGCTTTAAACATTTCTATCTCAAATTGATAAGGCGCCGATTTCTTCTTTGGATCCAAACCTACAAATGGTGTTTCAAGTATTTTAGGAATCGATTGGAATGCCTCATGATGGACAATATAGGAAAGTGGTTCAAAGCCGATATGGCCGAAACCTATATTCTCATGACGGTCCTTCATTGCACCACGCTCATTCTTACTATCATTGACATGAATAACAGATATTCTGTCCATGCCCACAATTTTATCGAACTCGTTTAGTACACCTTCAAAGTCACCGACGATATCATAGCCCGCGTCATGAACGTGACAGGTATCAAAACAAACCGATAAACGTTCGTTATGTGTGACACCATCGATAATCGCAGCAATTTCATCAAAGTTACGGCCGCATTCAGTACCTTTACCTGCCATCGTTTCGAGAGCGATGCGAACTGGATATTTGTGGGAAAGAACTTCATTTAGTCCTTCGATAATTTTCGCGATTCCTAGATCAACACCCGCACCGACGTGCGCGCCTGGATGAAGAACAATCTGGTCAACGCCAAGTGCAGCTGTTCGCTCGATTTCACTTTGAAGGAAGTCGATACCAAGTCTGAAAGTCTCGGGCTTTAACGTATTAGCAATGTTGATAATATACGGTGCATGGACGACGATATTTGACTGTCCATTTTCCTCCATACTCAGATGGCCTGCTGCAATATTCAGTTCCTCAATCGGCTTCCTCCGTGTGTTCTGGGGTGCGCCGGTATAAATCATGAATGTAGTTGCTCCGTAACTTGCAGCTTCCGCACTTGAGCCTAGCAGCATTTTGCTACCGCTCATCGAAACGTGGGAGCCAAGCAATAATGGCTTATCATTTGTCATTTTTTACGTTTCAGTCTCCTTTCTCTCTTTTTGAAGCTCTCTACTTGCTGAGCCATTTTCTTTTTATAGCCTGGTTTCACTTTTGATGGTTTCGGAACGAATGAGATTGCTTTACGGTCAATATCATCTACTTCTTTAACACGATTTCGTCTTGAATGGCGCTCTTTTACTTCAACCCACTCACCATTTTTCACTTCTTCATGAACAAACGGAATACCCATCTTTTCAATTCTGACTACTTTATCGTCTTCAGACGGTTCATACAGTGTAATTGCCGTTCCCTTAAGCCCTGCACGTGCAGTACGTCCCACGCGGTGAATGAAAAATTCAAGGTCGTCAGGAAGCTCGAAGTTAATAACGTGACTGACACCTGGAATATCAATTCCGCGTGCTGCAAGGTCTGTCGCTACTATATATTGGAATTCTAGATCACGGATTTGTTTCATCATCCGCGTCCGTTCACGCGGTGTTAAATCTCCGTGAATTCTTCCGACTTTAATGCCGCTTTCTGAAAGGAAAGTTGCGAGTCCTTCAGCGTTTTGTCTTGTATTCATAAAGATGATTGCCAAATAAGGATTGATTCCTTCCATTACTTGCAATAACTTTTTCTTTTTACTCATACTGCGAACAGGTACAAGGGAGTAGTGCATCCCTTCCGTCAATGGTTTACGTTCACCAATTTTCACATGAACAGGTGATTCCATATATTTATTTAAGAACGGTTTTAGCTTTTCTGGAATCGTTGCTGAAAATACGTACATTTCAAGTTTAGCAGGCATTTTTGCTGCAAACTTATCGATATCTTCAATAAAGCCCATGTCGAATGCAAGATCCGCTTCATCAATAACCAAAATTTTTGCAGTATGAATAACAAGTGCCCCATTTTCGGACATATCGTTAATTCGTCCTGGCGTTCCAACGATAATATGCGGATTCGATTTTAATTTCCCGATAGACCGTTGCTTGTCCGTACCACCTATGAGCAGTGAACTGCGCACATCTGTGCCTTCTGTCATTTTCGCAAGTTCATTATACAGTTGCGTCGCCAACTCTCTTGTTGGGGCCGTGATGACTGCTTGCAGTTCATCGACAGTTGCATCAGTACGTTGTAAAATCGGTATAAGGAAACTGTGAGATTTACCAGTTCCTGTATGTGCTTGTCCGATTGCATTCGTCCCTTTCAGGATGAGCGGTATGATTTCCTTTTGGATCGGTGTCGGATTTTCAAAGCCGAGCCTCCCGATTGCTTCCCGTAAAAACGGTTTAAATTGATAGTCTGTAAATTTAGACATGCGTAACCCTCCTAATGTACACCTATTATAACACGATTTCGTTCCGCCGTATGCGATTTTCGCATAGTATACTATGTGAAAGTCCATTCTGATTAATTGAAAGGAGATAATTATGAGGTATGAATCCTTTTATCCATTCGCGCGACAACAATCACAACCGACTTCCATGGGACAAACGAGCTTCGGACCCCCTTCCCAAATGAGGCAGCAGCAACCCCCCAGACAACCGTTCATGAATGATCCAATGGGCAATCCATTCGGGGGTCCGATGGGCAATCCACTCGGAGGTCCAATGGGCAATTCCCCCGGAGGTCCGATGGGCAATCCACCCGGGGGACCGATGCCCGGTCAAGGGGAGCAACAAGTCCCATCAAAAATGGAATCATATATGCAAACGGCGAACCAATTCTTAAACACAGCCCAGCAATTCGCACCTGTGGTCCAACAATTCGCGCCAATGGTTCAAAATTTGCCTGCAATGTGGAGATTGTACAAAGGCTTTCAATCACTTCCGGTAGCCGGTGCCGCTAGTATACCTACAAGTGGAGTAGCCGCCGCACGGTCAGTTGCAAATGTCGCATCCGGCCTGTCCGCCCCACGTATCTTCCAGCCACCCATCCGATAATTTTGAATCCGCCGCCCAACTCCGTTATAATGGATGGTAGATCCTATTAGAGGAGTGAAACGACATGAAAGTATTAAAGATTACCCCTAGAGGTTATTGCTACGGGGTTGTCGATGCAATGATCATCGCAAGAAATGCGGCACTCGACAAAACATTGCCGAGACCCATTTATATATTGGGAATGATTGTCCATAACAAACATGTAACAGATGCGTTTGAAGAAGATGGCATCATCACAATTGATGGTGAGAATCGTCTAGAAATTCTTGAAAAAGTTGAAAAAGGTACAGTTATCTTCACAGCACATGGTGTTTCACCTGAAGTGCGGGAACTGGCGAAAAGAAAAGGTCTTGTATCGATTGACGCAACATGTCCCGATGTAACTGTAACCCACGACTTGATTGGCGAAAAGACTGCAGAAGGCTACGACATCATTTACATTGGAAAAAAACATCATCCAGAGCCAGAAGGTGCAATCGGTGTAGCGCCTCACGCGGTACATTTGATAGAAACGATTGAGGATGTCGAAAACCTCACCGTACAGAATCCTAAACTACTCGTCACAAACCAAACGACAATGAGCCAATGGGATGTTGTTCACATTATGGACGCACTTAAACTGAAATATCCACATATCGAAGTTCATAAAGAAATTTGTCTTGCTACTCAAGTAAGACAAGAGGCCGTCGCACAGCATGCTGGAGAATCAGACCTTCTTATCGTCGTAGGAGATCCGAAAAGCAACAACTCGAATCGTCTGACACAAGTCTCTGTTGAAATTGCTAACACTCCATCATATCGAATTTCAGACGTGTCGGAACTGGATGTGAAATGGTTAGAAGGTATCGATACTGTATCTGTCACCGCGGGTGCTTCGACACCAACTTTGATTGTTCGTGAAGTAATTGCTTTCCTTGAGAAGTTCAATCCAGAAGATCCTTCTACACATCATCCAGAGCGTAAATTCCTTTTGGAAAAAATCCTACCAAAAATTAAAAATCCTACACCTGTGGAACGAATTGAACCCTACACAACAACTTAAATGAACCAGCCTCTCATTACAGAGGCTGGTTTTTTTCATCATAAGCCATTAAATGAAAGTAAATGGTTCCGTAATGATTTTCGATTCGATAAACGAGACATTATACCCCTCCTGTGCACAAGCAGCCTGCATATAGTCCGCAACACCTTTAATCATCACTTTCTCGATGTTATGACCCGGGTCGATGACAGCAATCCCCATTGCTTGTGCATCATGAGCAACATGGTAATACAAATCACCCGTTACCAGAACATCTGCTCCAATTCGTTTGGCGGCACCTATATATTTATTACCATCTCCGCCCAATACCGCAACTTTTCGAATTTCCTTGTTTGGATCACCGACAAATCGAAGTGCCGGGACATCGAAGACTTCTTTTACAAGTTCCGCAAATTGTCCCAGAGTCGTCTGTTCCCGAAGTTTCCCTATACGGCCAAGACCATATTCATTTGACTGTTGATCAAGAGCAACTAAATCAAAAGCAGGCTCTTCATATGGATGGGCTTCTAGCATCGCTTTTAGCACCTTACTGCGAATGGGTCCCGGGAGAACCACTTCGATTCTCTCCTCTTTGACTTCCTCACCTTTACCCACTTCACCAATAAACGGTGCAGCTCCTTCGACAGGTGTGAAACGCCCAATACCTGATGTGCTAAAGCTGCATCCGACGTAATCGCCAATTGAACCAGCACCCGCTTCTTCCAGCGCTTGTCTAATTGCATCAGCATGCGTTGCAGGGCTGAAGACGACCAGTTTATAAAGCGGCTCAGAATACGTCGACTCAACTATTTTCGTGTCAACTAAACCAAGTTTTTCAGCAAGCATATCATTCACTCCGCCTGGTGCAACGTCAAGATTCGTATGTGCTGCATAGACAGCTATATCATTTTTAATGCATTTTTCAATCATGCTTCCTTGCGTCGTATCCGTTAGTAGATTCTTTAACGGCCTGAAGATTGGTGGGTGGTGTGCAATGATGAGATTGGCACCTTTTCGGATTGCCTCATCAATCACTTCTTCATTGACATCCAATGTAACTAGCACGTTTTCTACAGTCCGGTTCAATTGTCCGATGTGAAGACCAACTGGATCACCTTCCATTGCAAAACGTTTTGGAGACCACTTTTCAAAAAGCGCAATAATTTCATGTCCATTCACTTTTTTCACGTTGCCAACACCTTTCCAACTAACTCAATATGACGTGTCAACTGTGCTTTTTTCGTTTTTATTGCAGCTGTTTCAGTTGTTTTTCTGAGGGAGTCAAGTACGCGATTCCATTCTGCCAACTCGCTTTCCCACTTTTCGATGAATACGTCGGTTTTTGACGTCAGCAACAAAGGTCCCGCCATCAATTCCAGTTCCCCATACGTTGCTTGTCCTTTTTCCATCACGATAATTTCATATATTTTGCCGTCTTCTTTCAAAATATGTTCATTTATTATTACCCACCCGTTAGAAACGGCCCACTCACGGATTGCTCTTGAATAGATATTTGGTTGTGTAATAATTCGCTTCACTTGAAAAAGCCGATCTTTGCCACTCTCCAATATGGTAGCGATAAGCGGTCCGCCCATACCCGCTATCGTCACAGTATCCACAGCATCATTCTCTTCAATCGCAAATAAACCATCTGCCATTCGTACTGTAATCGCCTCAGAAAAACCTTCACGGCGCACATTTTTAAGCGCAGATTCATATGGTCCTTTGGCTACTTCTCCTGCAATTGCCTTCTCTACCTTCTTTGTTTGGATGAGGAAACATGGCAAATAAGCATGATCACTGCCGATATCTGCAACAACTGCCCCTTCATCGACGAAAGAAGCGACTGCCTTTAATCTGTTAGATAATCGTTCGGAATTCAAATAATCGCCGCCTTTCAATACGTTAATTGTATTGGATTTTGTCTTATTTTGCACTTTGTACAAATAGAAAAAGCCATCAGTCCACAGAAACGCTCTGCTAACTGACAGCTCTTCCTCATTTAGGATTATTTAAGTGATAAAATATAGTCTGCCATAGCATCTAGCTCAGCATCATCTGTAATGCCCATAGGTGGCATTGCGCCTTTACCGTCTTTTATGACGCTTTTAATTTCGTCCTTAGATAGAGCAGTCCCAACTAATGCTGGTCCCATTCCGCCTGTAAGATCTCCACCGTGACAGCCTATACATTTCCCTTGAGCCACTGCTTCAGCATCAAATTCCGCAGAACTTGGAGCTTCTTCAGTTGTCCCCTCTTCACCTTGTCCAGCGATTTCATTTTTCTGTTCAAGTCCATAAAGGGACATGAAGAAAATAAGACCGATTCCAAGCGCAAAAATAAGGATATAAGGAATTATTGGATTTTTACCCATTGAATTACCCTCCTTTATCAGGATCTATTCTGTAATGAATACAGTACACAATTATTATTGTACTGTATTCAATAGAAAACTGAAAGAGATATCGATGATCTTTTCGGCGTTTGTGACAATTTCGACAAACATTTTATTATTAACAGCCGATTAGTCTGGCAATGACCATTCTTTGAACTTCTGAAGTACCCTCTCCAATTTCAAGAAGCTTGGCATCCCTCATATAGCGTTCGACTTCATATTCTTTCATATAGCCGTAACCACCATGAATCTGGATTGCTTCACTTGCCACTTCCATAGCGATTTCCGATGCATATAATTTACACATAGAAGCTTCTTTCGAGAATGGACGCCCTTGATCTTTCAGCCACGCTGCTTTATGGACCATTGTACGTGCTAGCTCAATTTTCATCGCCATATCTGCCAGTTTAAATTGTGTTATTTGAAATTCGGAAAGCGTTTTACCGAATTGCTTACGTTCTTTAGAATAGCGAAGTGCACGGTCAAACGCCGCCTGAGCGATTCCTACCGCCATTGCACCAATCCCGATACGTCCACCGTCCAATGTGACGAGGAACTGGCGGAAACCGTTACCTTGAGTCCCTAGCAGGTTCTCTTTCGGCACACGGACGTTGTCAAGCACGAGTTCTGTTGTATTAGAAGCATTTAGCCCCATTTTTTCATAGTTATCAATAACCGTGAAACCTTCTGCATCAGTCGGTACGATAATTGCACTGATTTCTTTCTTCCCGCCATCACTCCCAGTGATAGCGGTAATTGCAAGGTGCTTGGCGTAGCTCGCATTTGTGATAAATACCTTAGAGCCGTTGATGACATAATCATCCCCGTCTTCTTTTGCTGTCGTTTGCGTCCCCCCCGCATCCGATCCTGCATTCGACTCTGTCAATCCAAACGCGCCAAATGATTCTCCCGTACAAATGGGTGTCAAATACGTTTGTTTCTGTTCTTCGGTGCCAAATAGGTTAAGCGGTGCCCCCCCCAGTGAAATATGCGCCGAATATGTAATTCCCGTTGACGCACATGCACGGCTCAGTTCTTCCGTAACAATTGCGAAACTTATTGTGTCGGCTCCTCCGCCCCCATATTCCTCGGAAAACGGTAAACCCATCATACCCATTTCAGAAAGCTGTTTAAACACTTCTACTGGAAACTCTTTTGTCCGGTCGCGGTCGATTGCACCTGGTGCAACAACTTCATCTGCGAATTCCCGAATCATTTTTTTAATCATCTGCTGTTCTTCTGTCAAATCGAAATTCAACATCTTCATCCCCTTTGTTGTGAACGCTTACAATTCCAATTATAACGAATTGTCTACCGTTTTCACAACTATTATTGAAAGAATAGGAGAATTCATAACGATATAAATAGGAATACGATAATTAATAGTAGTCCAGCTGCACCAGAGATTGTGAAATACAGCACTTTAAGCATACGTCCTGCAAATAGCCAGAGCGCACAGTTCAATATAAGTAATCCGATTAGTAACATCGTATGCCCTTCGAAAAAGACAAGCCATAGCCTCAGCGACATTAACAGTAACATCAAGGAGGCTAGTATGTATAAAACAGGTGCGACTCCCATTTGAATCGTCGATTTGCGCATCGCCAACAGGAGAAATGAGAACGAAACAACAGCCGTCAAAGTAAGAGTCCATCCTGGGTATTGGATAAACACAAACATGCCTCCACTAACGATTATCGCTAGTATGGACAGCATAACGACGGTCCGATTCAACTTCTTTTTTTCCTTGACAAGAATTGCTTCGTTAGCTTTCACTTCCTTCTCATCTTGTCCCTGAGCATAGAGAGTAATTAGGAAATCACAGTAATGTTCCGGCAACAGCTTATTCTGCTTCCAATATTTTATTTCTGAAATAATCAGTCGTCTTCGCTGTGGATTCATAGTATAAATCGCTCCTTGAAAAGTGTAGGAAAATCGGGGAGCGCCATTCAGCCGCTCTGTTTCTTAACAGTGAAAAAAGCATCGGCACAAATTATGCCGATGCCTTTTTTTATTCAAGAAAATCTTTTAGTCGTTTACTTCTTGATGGGTGACGTAGTTTGCGTAATGCTTTCGCCTCGATTTGACGAATTCGTTCACGGGTAACACCAAACACTTTACCTACTTCTTCAAGTGTTCTTGTACGGCCATCATCAAGCCCAAAACGTAGACGAAGTACGTTTTCTTCTCTATCCGTCAACGTATCAAGGACATCTTCCAATTGTTCTTTCAATAACTCATACGCTGCATGATCAGACGGTGATTGGGCCTCTGAGTCTTCTATGAAGTCACCAAGGTGAGAATCATCTTCTTCCCCAATTGGCGTTTCAAGTGATACAGGTTCTTGTGCAATTTTAAGAATTTCACGTACTTTCTCAGCAGTTAGATCCATTTCTTCACCAATTTCTTCAGGAGATGGTTCACGTCCAAGATCCTGTAGTAATTGACGCTGAACACGAATCAATTTATTGATGGTTTCAACCATATGAACCGGAATCCGGATTGTACGGGCTTGGTCCGCGATTGCACGAGTGATTGCCTGGCGTATCCACCACGTTGCATACGTACTGAACTTGAAGCCTTTCGTATGATCGAATTTCTCAACTGCTTTAATAAGCCCCATGTTCCCTTCCTGAATTAAGTCAAGGAACAGCATACCACGTCCAACATACCGTTTTGCAATACTTACGACTAGGCGCAAGTTGGCTTCTGCAAGCCGCTTTTTCGCCTCTTCATCGCCATCCAAAATGCGTATTGCAAGTTCAACTTCCTCAGCACCTGTCAGTAAATCAACACGTCCAATTTCTTTCAAGTACATTCTCACAGGATCATTGATTTTAACACCTGGCGGGACACTAAGGTCATTTAAATCGAACTTTTCTTCTGCCACTACTTTACCCTCATCGCCGGCCTCTTCATCGGCTTTTCGGTCCATTTCAATTCCTTGTACTTCAATCAAATCAAGGAATTCTTCGAACTGTTCAGGTTCCATTTCAAATACAGACAACTTTTCAGTTACCTCATCGAGCGTAAGTTCACCTGTTTTCTTTCCGGCCTCCAACAGGTTTGCCTTCACTTCTTCAACAGTCATTTCAATTTCCATATCTTCTGATTGCTCTTTTTTACTCATCTTACCCGTTCCTCCTAAGTACACCGGAAGACGACTACAACGTCGTCAATGATTTCCGGAGCTGTATAATTTCCCTGGCCAGCTCCAGCGCCCGGGTATGATCATTTATTTTTTCTGCTTCTTTCGATTCATGGATCTTTGCATGGATTGTCAAACTAACTTTATATTTTTCAAGGTGACTGATACAATCAGCAATTTCTTCCGCTGCGTGTTCAGGATCTCTTTCCACCATTGCAGATTCTAAGACGATTTTTCTAAGTTCTCGGTCTTCCAACGATTCAGCAAACCTGTGGAAATCAGGTATTCCATGTTGTTCATAAAACCCGGCGAGCCGAATGAAGATGGCAACATAGTCTTCTCTAACAAACAAGTTTTGCTTGTCCAATCGTATTCGATCAAACAATTCCCCATCACTTAGCAGGTGAAAGAGTAACAATCGCTCTGCACGCTCTGTACCCGTCTTCTTTCTGATTGGAACAGTAGGTTGGGGACGCATAGTTTCGCCATGCTTCGGTTCTACTTTTGCTTTTTTCGCTTGATGTCCGGCCATTTTTATAAACTGCTGATTAATGGCTTCGATTGACACACCCGTCACGGTTGAAAGCTGCCGAAAATAAAGATCCCGCTCTACTGGCGATGAACGCTTCGCTAATTCTTCCAATACCTCATGGATATATTGCAACACATCGTTTTCATAAGATAAGTTCTTTGATCGCTTTGCATATGCCATAATGAATGACATGAATGAATGGGGATTACCGATGACCTTTTCGCGAAATGCATCACCGCCATGCGCTGTAATGTAGTCGTCAGGGTCCATCTTTCCAGGCAACAGCGCGATTTTAACATCCACCCCTTTTTGAGTGGCCATGTCAGCGAATCGTTTTGCCGCTTCCCATCCAGCATCATCTCCGTCACAGCAAATGATTAGTTCTTTAGCAATTCTTTTTAATTTCAGCAGATGTGTATCTGATAAAGATGTGCCCATTACGGCAACACTATTCGTCACACCCGCACGATCAGCCGATATCGTGTCCATAAATCCTTCAAACAGTATTACTTTACCCGTTTTCCGGACGTTAAGACGTGCATTGTGAAAATTGTACAGAATATGACTTTTTTCAAATATCGGGGTTTCGGGACTATTTAGGTATTTGGCTTCCTGTTTTGAACTGGAAAGTATTCGTCCAGAGAATGCTACAACGTTTCCATTGTCGTCATGAAGGGGGAACATGATACGTGCTCGAAATCTGTCAAAATAGCCTGTTCCATCGTCTTTCATGATGCAAAGTCCAGCACGTACCATATCCTTCATATCGAAACTCTTTCTCTTTAGGAGACTAGATAGCGCTTCATTATCATTTAGCGACCACCCGATTCCATATTTTTCGATACTCTCCCTCGTAAACCCTCTTTTTTCAAGATATTCGAGTGCCTCTTCACCTTCTACAGTGTTCAAGAGTAGATGACTATAAAAATTTGCAGCAAGAGCATGCGCTTCAATCATAGATTTAAATTCATTGTGCGGCCTTGCTCCAGACCCTTCACTCACCGCAGCATCGATTTCAATACCCGTTCGTTCAGCAAGTTTTACAACCGCTTCGGTGAAAGGACTATTTTCAATATCCATAATGAAAGTAATCGCATTTCCACTAGCACCACATCCGAAACAATGAAAGAGTTGTTTGTCTTCTGTAACAGAGAAAGAAGGTGAGCTCTCATCATGAAACGGGCAGAGCCCGAACCAGTTCTTTCCTCTTTTTGTAAGTTGCACATATTCTCCAATTAGATCTACAATATCAGTCTTTGATCGGACGGCTTCTATAGTCTCTTCTGGTATTCTCGTCATCCTATCACCAACCACTCTATCTAGATTGAATTCGAGATAGTATTCAAAAATCCTTCTTTTTCGACAAAATATTTTCGATTATACTCGGAATCTTTCATACTACACTAATAGGTAAGCTTTATCTCTATATAAACCTCATATTTATAAAATTTTTTCTTTATCCGCAAAAGAAGAACCAACCCGTATTAGCGGTCGGTCCTTCTGCATCACCGTGTCCTGGTTAAAAATACCCGTGCAACCCAGGAATAATAGCATCCCCCACTACTCGCTTACGAATGACGATTCGTTATTTCACTAAGTATTACATTTGCCGTTTCCTCTACAGCCCGGTTTGTAACATCAATAACATTGCAGCCGATTTTCGAGACGACATTATTAAAATGCGTAATTTCGGCTTCAATCCGTTCTACTCGCGCATAATTCGCATCATCTTTTAAACCAAGTGCGATGAGACGTTCTCTGCGAATAAAGTTTAGTTTTTCCGGTGAGATGACAAGTCCGTAACATTTAGCGGGGTCAATCATATACAGTTCCTCCGGCGGCTCCACTTCAGGTACAAGTGGGACATTCGCCACTTTGTAGCGTTTATGTGCAAGGTATTGCGATAAGGGTGTTTTCGATGTTCTTGAAACGCCTACTAGAACAATATCCGCTCTCAAAATACCTCGTGAATCCCTACCATCATCATATTTAACAGCGAATTCAATTGCTTCAATTTTTTTGAAATAATCTTCATCAAGTTGCCGTACAAGTCCTGGTTCTTCCAATGGCTTTTCACCAAGTTCCATACCAATTCGTTCGATAATAGGACCTAGAAGATCGATACACTGAATTTCTTTCGTTTGACATTCTTGTTGTAGTTTTTGACACATTGCGCTTTTCACAAGCGTATAGATGATGATTGCATTTTGCTGTTTCGCTAAATAGACAATTTCATCAAGTTGCGATTCGTCTTCTACATGTGAAAATCTTTTAATTAGTACAGTTTCTAGTCCTTGTCTGAATTGACTTGCTGCTGCTTTCGCAACAAGGTCGGCCGTTTCCCCGACTGAGTCGGAAACGATGAACAAAGTTAGCTTTTTCATAGTATCCCCCTCATAATTCGTGATCATCCGCAAGTGAAAGGAAGGCTGCGGTAATATTGGTTTTTGTAACCCTGCCAACAACTTCAAGTCCCCCCCCATTGTCAATGACAACAGGTAGCGAATCGATTTGTTTGTCTATCATTTTCTTCGCCGCATGTAGAAGCGTATCTTGCTTTTCACAATACGTTATATTTGGCATTCTCGTCATAATCACATGGACCGGAATTTTCTCCAATTCATTGTTCCCAAGACTTGTCCTTAGTAAGTCTTTCCTTGAAAGGACTCCAGTAAGAAATGAAGATTGATCGACTACGAATAATGTCCCAACGTCTTCCAGGAACATCTGACAAATCGCATCATAAACCGAAATATTTTCCTCCACAACGACCGGAATCGACTGGAAGTCACGTACTCTCATACCGGTCATACTATCAGCAACCGATTGGGCAGGTCTTTTTCCCGAATAAAAATAGCCTACTCGAGGTCTTGCATCCAAAAAGCCAGCCATAGTTAAAATAGCTAAGTCAGGACGGATTGTAGCCCTCGCTAGCTTGAGCCGCTCCGCGATCTGTTCGCCAGTGATTGGGCCATCTGCTTTAACGATTTCAAAGATCTCCGTCTGACGCTTATTCAGTTCCATATATGTCACCGCCCTAAGCGTTCAATTGTTTATCCTTGATTATTATATACGAAGATGAGCGCTATTGCGAAGAAAGCGGAACCATGCTAAACTAAGGGAGAATTGAATAGGCGAAGATGGGTCAATGAGTAATGTCAAATTAAAGCGAGCGGGGATAGTGAAAGCCCGTACCGACATGAAACGGCAACCTGGAGCTAATGTACTGTTAAAGAGGGCTGTTCGTACAGCCAATTAGGGTGGAACCGCGGGTAATCATGCACTCGTCCCTGGACATATGTCCAGGGATGGGTGCTTTTTAATTTGATTCAGCATAAGCCCCCGCTGAACCAAATTAAAGCCTCCGGCGGATGTCACAGATTTTGAGGGGAATGGAATGGCAACCTAAGTTCGCCGCATCCTGCGGGCACAAGCCCAATTCAAAATCTGGACACAAATCCGCCAAGGCGTATTTGATTAATAATTGGAGGGATTTATTATGTCAATGGAACAAGTCGTTAACTTAGCAAAGCAAAGAGGTTTTGTTTTCCCAGGCTCTGATATTTACGGAGGTCTCGCAAATACGTGGGATTATGGTCCACTTGGTATCGAATTGAAGAACAATATCAAAAAAGCTTGGTGGCAGAAATTCATTCAAGAATCGCCGTATAACGTCGGTCTTGACGCAGCCATCCTTATGAACCCGAAAGTCTGGGAAGCTTCAGGTCATATCGGTAACTTCAACGATCCGATGATTGACTGTAAAAAATGCAACACACGTCATCGTGCAGACAAACTAATTGAAGATGCACTCGATGCAAAAGGTATCGAAATGGTTGTCGACGGCCTGTCTTTCGATAAAATGTCAGAACTTATCACTGAACATAACGTTGTCTGCCCTACATGTGGCGCTAAGGACTATACAGATATTCGCCAGTTTAATTTGATGTTTAAAACAACACAAGGTGTGACGGATTCATCAGCGAATGAAATTTTCCTTCGTCCTGAAACAGCACAAGGTATCTTCGTAAACTTCAAAAACGTACAGCGTTCAATGAGAAAGAAAATGCCTTTTGGTATCGGACAAATCGGAAAAAGTTTCCGTAATGAAATTACACCTGGAAACTTTACATTCCGTACACGCGAGTTCGAACAGATGGAACTTGAATTCTTCTGTAAGCCTGGCGAAGACATGGAATGGTACGCTTTCTGGCGCGAATTTTCAAAGCAATGGTTATTGAACCTTGGTTTGACAGAAGACAATATGCGCTTACGTGAGCACGATGAAGACGAACTTTCCCATTATTCGAAAGGTACTGTTGACATCGAGTACAAATTCCCATTCGGTTGGGGTGAACTATGGGGTATTGCGAACCGCACTGATTTCGACTTGAACCGTCATATGGAGCATTCGGGTGAAGATTTCCACTACCTAGATCCAATAACAAATGAAAAGTTTGTCCCTTATTGTATCGAACCTTCACTTGGCGCGGATCGTGTAACACTCGCTTTCCTTTGTGATGCGTTTGCTGAAGAAGTGCTAGAAGGCGACGACAAACGTACTGTTCTTCGTTTCCACCCAGCTCTTGCTCCGGTAAAAGCTGCGATTCTGCCACTATCGAAGAAACTCGCAGAAGGTGCGGATGAAGTCTACGCGGAATTGCGTAAACATTTCAATGTCCAATATGATGACGCACAGTCTATCGGCAGACGCTACCGCCGTCAAGATGAAATCGGAACACCGTTCTGTATTACGTATGACTTTGATTCCGAGGAAGATCGTCAAGTGACAGTTCGTCACCGCGATTCAATGGAACAAACGCGCATGCCTATTTCAGATGTAAAAGAATATATTGCAAAACATCTTGAATTTTAATCTGTCTTACTGAAATAAGAAGTAGTTAAACACCTGAACTACCTGACACCAAATTCCTTTGGTGTCAGGTAGTTTTATTTTGCTGACACCCTTCTGCTCTACATAAATTAATGCTTCCATTCCTGAAAAGGTTGCATAGAGGGAATGAAACAGGAATTTCTACTTACACTTAGTAACATTGATTTTAAACAAGATAATAGGTGGCATTGCTAGCTCGCATTCCTCCCCTAAATTAACTATTGTTTCATGGCGTTCAACAAAAAAAATAAATCCAGCAAGACAACGGTAATACACATTGTCTTATTGGATTCCCCCGTCTCATTTAATGTCGTTCTTCCCTCAGGTGATGTCCCATACAATCCTATCCTAGAAATTCCATACCTCCGTAATCAGGGTAACCGGAGTACCCTATGTTTCCGTAATACCCGGGGTATCCATTGTAACCAGGATAGCCATGATGAACGGGATAACCAGGATACTCGTAACTAGAATATCCCGGATGCCCCCCGTAGCCTGTGTATCCTAGGTTTCCTTCCCTGCCCACGTAGCCATCGTTAGTTTCCCGTGAATGAGTCATTTCAAAACCCCTTTACATATGTATTAGTAGCATATGTAAAGGGGTTTTCTTGGCCTGGGCACATGTGTAGTAGATTCTCTTACATTTGCAAAGTCTATAATCCCCTCTTCATCCCTTAAAATGGCTATTTAACTAGCACTAGCGATGAGTTATTTAGCTGTCCTGACCAAGTAATGGAACAATACTTGGCCGCGACAATCATCATTTGATGGTTCTCGCGGCTCTTTACCTTAGGTTCAACTTAATCTTTTTGTTAAACAGGACGTTACACATCCGTCACCATTAAGAACCGATTTCATGCTCTAACTGCTTCAAAAAATCTTCCATATAGTCATGTCGCTGCTCCGCGAGTCGCTTTCCTTCTTCTGTCAGCATCAACTCTTTTAACCGCAATAACTTTTCGTAGAAATGAGTTACTGATGCAGTTTCCTTGCCACGGTATTCTGTTTCAGTCATATTGTCACGAATCATCTCATCCGAATCGTACAACTTCCTTCCCCTTGCACCACCAAACGCAAACGTACGCGCAATGCCAATAGCACCGATTGCATCCAGTCGGTCTGCATCGCGGACAATAGCTCCCTCGATGGACGTGATGTCCTTAGCATTACCGCCACTGAATGACACGCTTTCAATACACGCTAACACGTTCTTAGCTAATTCATCATCAGCACCAATCTTTTGTAAGATTTCTAGCACGGTTGGATTGTCACCTGATTTATATTTTGCATCCTCGATATCGTGCAACAAAACAGCAAGGCGGACAACTTCCTCGTTTGCTAAAGGCTCCCCAGCCAAAATTTCCTCCGCATTTTTCATGACGCGTTCGATATGAGCGAAATCATGACTTGCATCAAATTTATTGTAAATCTCCACGACTATCTTCTTGCATTTTCCAATAACCTCTATCATATAATCACTCCTATTAATAAGTTTTTTTCGCGAAAAGTACGTCTGAATATTTAGGCATATCGTTGACGCACAATGTCGATTCATGTATAGTTAGTGCATCCATGTATCTAATGGATGGGACATCGAATCGCCGAGGAGGAATGTACATGTACCAGGGAAAAGTCAAATGGTTCAGCAATGATAAAGGCTATGGTTTCATCGAGGCGGATGACGGGGAAGATGTTTTCGTCCACTTTACCGGTATTCTATCAGAAGGCTTTAAAACGCTTGATGAAGGACAATCCGTATCCTTCGAAATCATCGAAGGGAATCGCGGTCCTCAGGCAGCGAATGTCTTAAAACTTGGAGATGAATGATCGAACACAAAATCCCGCTGACGCAATTTCCAGCGGGATATTATTTTGTGATTTTATTCATTTCCTGACCTAGAAACCGAAGCTGTTCCCCGATTGTACACGTCGTGATACAAAACTTATGCGATCCCGACTTCCCTTTGTCTTTTGACAGCTGTGTTTTCAGGAAACAGCCATCGCAAAAGGCATCCAGGATTTCGTCGATTTCATTCATAATAATTGTTTTATTCATAACGATTACCCCCCAAAAGACACGATTCATTTATTCTAATCCTATTTGAACACTGGTGCAACAATCCAATTAAATCGAGGTGCTAAATCAAATGATTGAGTTATACGTAGATGGTGCAAGTGCAGGAAACCCCGGAAAAAGCGGTATCGGGATTTTCATAAAAGGTGAAGGCCATGCTATAAAGTTATCCGAAAAAATTGAACCGACCAATAATCATACCGCTGAATTCCAAGCACTTTTACGAGGCATGGAAGAAACGTCCAAATTGACTACTGGCATGGTGTCAGCCCGTTCTGATTCTCAAATCGTTGTCATGGCCGTGGAAAAGCAATTCGTGAAAAATGATGCGCATAAAGAATACTTAAAAAAAATTCTTGAGATTGCAAACACGTTTGACTTCTTTTTCATCAAATGGATTCCCGATGTAGAAAACCGCGCAGCTGACGCACTTGCCCGAGAAGCTCTTCACAAAAAAGACTGAACAGGCGATTGTCTGTTCAGTCTTTTTCTTTAGGCTTTCATAAAAGTAACCGTATTCTCCGATTGATCATACAGAACCCATTCTCGATCTACGACGACCGCGCCGACATTTACGAGGACCTTGTTACCACTTACATCATACGGAATTCCAAATTCAATTGCTTCATTCACATCATTTCGCGACAGTTTGGATGTATGACTATGTCCGTAAAACACAAGTGATTCATTCGCCTCAGCATGAATGAGCGCCCACGGTTCACCGCCCCATTTCCACTGATGACCATGGATTACTTTAGCCGTGGCAAAGTCAACCGTTTCCGGCATCTTGCTCAGATTTCCCCGAAGTGGATCGTCTGTTTCCGTAATCATCAAAATCCGATCTTCCTGATTGCCACTAACCGATAAAAATGTTAACAGCTCGGTAAACCCTTCAGGAATGATCATAACGTCTTGAAGTTTTGTAAACTTCTGGTCCGTAATATTCCTTTTACTAATTATGCATTCAAACAGATCACCCGTTCCGATACGGATTGCTTCCGGAGATTTCTCCGAAATGTCGGTGAGTACCTTTTCTAAATCCTCTTTAGAGGAATGTATGTCTCCAAGCAGTGCATATTGCATGTGTAATCCTCCTGAGAATTGTTCAGATTGGGCCAGTCAATCTTTATCGACTTTTGCCTCTTGTTGTGAAATCCAGTCGCTATAGCTTCCGACATACAGACGAGCCTTCTCATAGCCATTGTGTTTGAGTAAAGCATATAATGGTGCCGCCGTCACACCGCTGCCACAATAAACCGTTACTTCTTCTGCAGGTTCCACTACAGAATGCAATTGCTCTTTTACAGCAACATTCAAATTGAAGACGCCTTCTTTTTTCAGTTGCTCCCAGTCAAAGTTCAGCGCCCCTGGTATCCGTCCGGCAATCGGGTCGATTGGTTCATTTTCTCCACGGTAGCGTACTGCTGATCGGGCATCTAGCAGAACACTCGCTGTTTTTCCAGCTACTGTTTCTTCAACAAATTGCCTAGGGGCATAGATAGTTTCATCCCACTGTGGAGAAACTGAAGTCCGCTGAGGCTCTGGTGTAAGATTATCTATAGGGAAACCCGCTTCTTTCATTGCCTTGAATCCTTCAAGGGCGATAAATGAATTGTTAAATCCAGCATATTGCAATAGCCACCACGCACGCGTTGCAAATGGGCTTCCACCGTCATCATAAACGATTATATGATCATTAATTGAGAGTCCACTCGTTCTGAAAAGCTCTGTCAATGCAGCCTTTTCCGGTATCGGGTGTCTACCTTCTGATTTGGTCATGTCAGACAAATTACGTTCTAGATCCCAGTAAACTGCACCTGTTATATGGCTTTTTGTGTATTTTTGACTACCTTCATCTGCATTCTGCAACGAAAAACGTGTATCTATCCATTTGGATTTAGCAAAGTCACCATCATTTATCGAAACAAAAACGTTAGCCACTCAAACCCACTCCTCAGTTTGTAATTGCTCATACACTTTACGCCATTCGCTTAGTTGTTCCGTCCCCTGAAGAAGTGATCGCTCAGAGGCAATCTGATTCAAACTCTCTTTCAGCAAGTGCTGTCTAAGCCCCTCCGCTTCACTGTCAATCCAACGGTCTGCCCACTTTTCAAGCAGCTCTTTTTCCCGCCCAAGATAAATCGACGCATCCGCTTTCAACAATTCTTCCAATCGGACTTTCAATACATCACGTTCTCCCTTTTCGAAGAAGGCCTTCTGATTTTTGAACAATCTGTTGACACTTTCGTAGTTGTTCGAATCAATGTATGGAGTCCCAAAAGACAACATGTCAGCGTCTTGCGGTTCATACGGTGAAGGTGCAATGGAGCTATCCTTGTCAGTTAACCCTGAAATTTCTATACGCTGCCGATTAATCAACTGCTTTTTCATGAAGTTAAGCATCCGTAAATTCGTCACTTTAAGCTCTTGCGTCAAATCAAATCCAATCATCTGCACGGTTTCAGCGAGCGCGCCTTTCAATGCCCGGTCTGCTGAATTGTTAACGAAAACAGATGGACTGTACGCCTCTTTGAAGAAATCACCGAAACGTAAAAATACACGTTGTAAAATATAATAGACAAGTTCGCTTAATTCATCATGAGTCGCTTTTGTTAGCACTTGCGTAAATTTGTGTGCGAAATGTTGACGCACATCTCCTTCAAGTTTGTTCAATTCGTTCATTCTTTCCGCCTTACGTGTTCGATTCGTTTCTGTCCGGCTAATAAGTGACGAAAGTCGTTCAATTGTTTTTAAAGCCTCTTCTTCGAGTGCCAGAACAGCAAGTCCTTTTAGATCGTGTTCAAGGAAATGATGGAATTCTTCTTCAAAAGGCGCCATAAACGGATCCATCCGATTATCCACTTTTGCCTCGAGTGCCTGTAAACTTGAAATGCCATGAACTCTAGGATTGCGGATACCAAATTTCCGAAGTTCATTCCCGACGAATGTTTTAACTGCTTCCGCCTCTTCCGCGTCAGATGCAAGGTCAATTGCATTGACAACAAAAAACATCTTATCCAGCTCAAATGCATCCTTCACACGACCAAGCTGGACAAGGAACTCCCTGTCTGCCCTTGCAAACGCATGATTATAATACGTGATGAAAAGAATCGCATCCGCATTTCGAATATATTCAAACGCAACATCAGTATGACGTGCATTAATGGAGTCGGCCCCTGGTGTATCAACGAGAGTGATTCCTTTTCTAGTCAATTCACAATCATAATAGAAGTCGATTGATTCGACGAAACAGCTTCGGTCTTCTTCTGCAACAAATTTAACGAATTCTTCCTGCTCGACCTTAATAATTGTGCCTAGTGCTTCACGATAAAGAGGATATCCCCTTTGGAATGCGGCAATAAATGCTTTATGGATATGCAGGCTTTCATCCGTCAATTCTGTATGTAGTGCATCATCTGCTTTTTGGAAAGCGTCAGTCAATGATGTCGCGACGACACCAAGTGCTTCAAAGGAACGAAAAACATCTTCCGTCATCCGGTCTTCTGTTTTCAATAGAATATCGGCCGTTTTATCTTCTTTTCCTACTGAAATTGGACGTATCCGATTGATGGCTGCAGTAGTTGGATTTGGAGAAACCGGTAAGACGTTTTCACCAATTAATGCATTAGAAAAAGATGATTTCCCTGCGCTAAACGCTCCGAATAGCGCAACAGTGAATTCCTGTCCATCCAGTCGATCAGCTTTTTTACGAAGGTAGTCTGCTGTTTCCATAAAACCTGGAATCGCTTCAACCGAATTAGCAATATGAATGGCCTGCCTAACCACCGAATCCGAATCCGAAATAATTACTTCTCGCTGAGCTAGTTCGATTTCTGCCGTGTGATCTAGATTATTCTCCGGAATATGTACTTCTTCCGCTTCGTTGAATTCAACTAATTGTAGCGTTTTCTGTACTTTCCACTGTTGAAGAAGAGCATCGACTTCAACAGCCGAGCCAACAATTTCATGTTCGATATTTTCCAATTGGACTTCCACTTCACTGACCTGCCGGATTGCATGCAACTTCTCATCCAATCGGTACACTTTTTGTTCAAGAATACCCGTGTTATCATTCCCTGCTGTAAATGCGATTTGAGACATCGCGTGTTTCCAATCCTCGGTCATTCGCCTAAATGCGGCTTGAATCGTTGTTCTCATGCGTTCAGAATAGTTGAGGACGGTGTCGCCAGTTATGGTATCAGATACATTAAATTCTTTTTCGATATCAGAAAATGGGATTGTTAAGTTGATTTCATCAATCATCAGTGAACGCTCATCCGTTAAGATACCCGCTTCTTTCAGCGATTTTTTCATAAGCGTCTTTAGATGGACCTCAATTTGGGCATGTACAAGTTTGCCCATATTGTCAGCAAGTGCTTCTTTCCGCCGTGCCTTTTCTTCCGCTGTCTTTTTCGCACCGAACAAAATACCCACTTTAAATCGGGACGACAGTGATTCCAAATAGTTTTTGAGTATTTCACGTGTTTCATATGGTGTAATTGCCGCGCCCTGCAATAGGTCATTTCGTTCCTTTTCAAATGTGGACGAGAACGTATCCCCGGAGAGAAGTTTCAGCATTTTTTTTGATTCTAAAGCCTCTTCTTCAAGCTCATCTTGCTTAGTCCATTCATCTTCTGAAACAATTTCGGAGAACGTGTTTTTACGTTCCGCAATTTCATCAGACAAGAATTGGCAATGCTCATCTTTCAGTTTCACTAACGTCATCTCGGCGTTGTCGACGAATCGTTCTTGCCAGTTTTCCATTGATCCATCAACAATTGCTTTTACGTCACTAAAATCATTATGCGGGTGCGTTAAATCCTTCAATGACGTATAAAAAATCCCTTTCGGTACGACACCCCACATTTTAAATGAATCCTCAACCGATTTTTTGAAGTCCTCAAACGACAACTCGCTGTCTCGGTGTTTATCAATTTGGTTGATAATCAAATAAACGTTATCGTTGTAACGCATCAATTCTTTCGTGAAACGGAAATTCAACTCCGACTGCACATGATTGTAATCCATCGTATAAAAGACGAGATCCGCGAGATGCAGGGCGGATTCTGTCGACAGACGGTGCGCATCATCTGTTGAGTCAACACCGGGCGTATCCATAACAGTGATCCCTTCCGGTAAGTTCGATTCCGTATGGCCAATTTCAACGAGCGAAACGGCCGCACCATCCTTGCTGAACGACTTAACGGCAGCAGGAAATCCGTGCCCGCCGTATTTTACTGCAGTACCATCCGTATGATGAATAACAGCAAAATCCGTTTCAGTTTTCCGTACTTTTACAATATTAGCGCTTGTCGGGATCGGGCTTGACGGCAGTAAATCTTGGCCTGTTAGCGCATTGATCATCGACGATTTACCGGCAGAAAAATGACCGGCAAATCCAATCGTGTATTCTTTGTCTATGAGTTTTTTTGCAAATAACGCCGTTTTCTTAAAACGGTCTTCATCATCATTTTTTTGAAAAACTAGGCCGCATGTCGCAGCTTGTTGTAATAAGTTATCTAATTCTCGCATTTATCTTTCGATCCCTTCATCAATTACTCTATTTATCATACCATTTATCAGCGTTCAAATTACCAACAAATTTTTCTATGCATATTTTGTCGATTTTTGTTTATTCTAACTTTCGTCATGATATAATTGACCTATCGTTACATTTTGGAAAGGCGGAAGCTTAAATGAGCACATCGAAGAATGTACAAATGATTTTAAATGGGACAATCTCTTCACTGACAACTGTTATTCCGGTCAAATTGGACGTCCTTGCTCCGTCAATTACAGTTCAACCCTATGAACAAAAAGAAATAAGTGTCTTAATTGGACTTGTCGGCGGCATAAAAGGAAGACTGATCATTGATGCATCTTTAGACGCCATCAATACGATTGGACATGCAATGTTTGGTATGTCAATCGAAGGCGAAATGATTGAATCATTTACAGGCGAACTAGGCAATATGGTTGCTGGAAACTTATGTACGATACTGGAAAAAGACGGCCTCATCCTCGATATTTCTCCCCCTACAGTCATGACAGGAACAACGAAATTTTACGGCTTCAAACAGGCATTTAAGTTGCCTGTCATGATTGACGGCGGCGGAATATTGACTGTCCTGTTAACGATTGATGAAAATTAAAATCCACTAAAAACAGTCCCTTCCCCGGAATAATTGGGGCTCATGGGACTGTTTTTACTTTTTATAGGTTATATAGCTTTGTATATTTTTCAGACAAGTAATCTGCTAAGTATTTGGCGTTTAATCCTTCACCTGTCGTGTCTTTAATAATTTCAAGTGGCTGTTTCATCTTGCCGTATTTGTGAACATGTTCCGTTAACCAGTCAAGAATCGGTTCAAAATTACCATTCCCACAAAGTACGTCGAAATTAGGTAGATCCTTTAACATCGCTACTTTCAATTGTGCCGCGTACATATAGCCAAGTGCATATGACGGAAAATAACCGAAGGATCCGCCAGCCCAGTGAACGTCTTGTAGAACACCTTCACCGTTATTTTCTGGACGGACGCCGAGGTACTCCTCATATTTATCATTCCAAATTTGGGGCAGGTCTTTCACTTCATAATCGCCATTAAAAATCCCT
>CAZWAW010000014.1:15439-45572 GCA_964632025.1 uncultured Sporosarcina sp. | reverse complement strand
ACTGGCGGCGAAGCTGCTTGGCTTAGGGCGGGAGGCATCCCCGAGCGCCGTAGCGAATTCAATGGAATGTGCATTATGCTTCGAATGAAAGAGGTGGATTACGCATGGATGATGGTTCGAAAAAAGATATCATGTTCGAGCGAATGCGTGAAAAGAAGAAAGAAGTGAAAATCGTTAGAAGGATTGTACTAGTAATCGTACTTGTTCTAGTACTTATTGGCTTAATTGGTGGCCGCTACGTCTATAAATACATAACAGGGGCCCTTCAACCCATCGACCCGGATTCTGAAGAAGTCATTGAAGTGGAAATTCCAATCGGGTCTGGTGTAGACACGATTGCAGCGAAACTTGAAGCAAAAGGAATCGTTAAAGATGCCCGCCTGTTCAAATATTACGTTAAGTTCAATAATAATTCTCAGTTTCAAGCGGGGACGTATGGCTTAACGAAATCGATGACGCTAGATGAAATCATCGAAAGTTTAAAAACAGGAAAAGTATATAGAGAACCTGTCTTTACAATGACTGTTCCGGAAGGACTGACATTGAAACAAATTGCTAAAATCGTCGAAAAAAGTACCGGAATTCCTGAGAAAGAATTCCTAGCCTATGTAAATGACGAAGCAACCATCAATATGCTGATGGGGAAATATTCAAAAATCCTGACAGAAGATATTAAAGCAGAAAACATTAAATACCCGTTGGAAGGTTATTTATTCCCTGCGACATATCCGTTTTTTGAAGAAAAACCATCTATTGGAACTATAGTCGATGCAATGCTTCAAGGGACTGCGCTTAATGTAACGCCTTATCTTGACTATCTACAAAGTAATGAAAAATCGGTTCATTGGTTGTTGACGTTCGCTTCACTGCTTGAAGAAGAGGCGACAGCGCAATCAGATAGAGAAACGATTGCCAGTGTATTTTACAATCGATTGAAGATAGATATGCCGCTTCAAACGGATCCAACAGTTCTTTACGCACTAGGCGAGCACAAAGATAGAGTACTCTATTCAGATCTTGAAATAGACGATCCCTATAATACGTATGTCGTCAAAGGATTGCCACCTGGACCAATTGCGGGAGCAGGACGGTCTTCGATTAAAGCAGTTATAGACCCTTCTAAAACGAACTATCTATTTTTCTTAGCTGATAAAAAAGGTGTCAATCATTTTACGGATACTTATGATCAACATTTGAAAAACAAGGCACTTTATTTGTCAGGGAATTGATGGTCTTGAACTGGAGATGAACGCAATGGATAATTATAAGACATATCTTGCAAGTTTCGTGAAAGAAAAAGATCCACTAATTGTCGAAATGGAACAGTTCGCGAAAGAACATCATGTTCCAATCATGGATAATGAGGGCATCGATTTATTTATTAGCCTATTACGACTTCAAAACCCGAAACGAATCCTTGAAATCGGCAGTGCAATCGGCTATTCGGCAATCCGGATTGCTGGGGCACTGCCTAAGGCCTCGATTGTGACTATTGAAAGAGACACTGACCGTTATTTAAAAGCGGTTGACTACATCACGCGGAGCGGTTTTGAACAACGGATTGCTATTATAGAAGCGGATGCATTGTTAACTGACAGTGCTGACGTTTTCGATAAGACTTACGATGCACTTTTCATTGATGCTGCCAAAGGGCAATATAAACGATTCTTTGAAAAATATGCGTCTACCCTTGAAACTGGGGGCGTTATTTATTGCGATAATATGTTCATGCATGGTATAGTGCTGCTCGAAGATAAGGATATCCCAAGGCGAAATCGGACGATGACACGCAACTTGAAAGAGTTTACTGAATGGGTTATGAATAATCCAGAGTACGAAACGTCTTTGCTTCCGGTTGGAGACGGGCTATTAATTGCGATAAAAAAATAATAAGACATTTAATGAGGATATCTTAGAATAACGGGATATTCTGATGCGTAAAGGGAGTTTGAAATGAAATCTAGAAAACCTCTCGTCATCGGTATTGCAGGTGGCTCAGGATCGGGTAAAACAAGTGTTACCAATTCAATCTACGATGTGTTTAAAGAGCATTCTGTGGTCGTTATCGAACAGGATTATTATTATAAAGATCAGTCTCACTTGGAATTTGAAGAACGCTTGAAAACGAATTATGATCATCCGTTGGCATTCGATACAGATTTACTAATTCATCATGTAGAAACGCTTATTGACCGAAAGCTCGTAGAAAAACCCGTGTATAATTATTCATTACACACGCGGTCTGAAGAGACGATTATTATCGAACCGAAAGATGTCATTATCCTAGAAGGGATTTTGGTTCTGGAGGACGAAAGGTTACGTGAACTGATGGATATCAAATTATTTGTCGATACAGACGGAGATTTGCGTATCATTCGTCGAATTATGCGTGATATTAATGAACGCGGTAGAACAATTGATTCGGTCATCGAGCAATATTTGTCTGTCGTACGTCCAATGCACAATCAATTCATCGAACCAACGAAAAGGTATGCCGATATTATTATTCCAGAAGGCGGCCACAATGAAGTCGCAATTGACCTAATGGTTACGAAAATAAAAACAATTCTTGAATCTGGAACAGAATTGTAATATGATAATGACAGAATTCTATACAGATTTAGCACTATGTCGCATACCTGTCGTAGGAGTGGCATAGTATTTTTATGAACAGGAATATTAGGGAGTGGTGTTGTAATGATTACAGAAAAGAAATTTCCAATGACAGCAGCAGGTAAACAAAAGTTAGAAGAAGAGCTAGACTATCTAAAATCGGTTAAACGAAAAGAAGTTGTCGAGCGCATAAAAATCGCGCGTAGTCACGGGGACCTTTCGGAAAACTCGGAATACGATTCCGCGAAAGAGGACCAAGGTTTCCTTGAAGGTAAAATTGTATCGATTGAGTCGATGATCCGTAATGCGGTAATCATCACAGCAGACGAACTAAATACTGACGAAGTACGCCTTGGAACAACTGTCACGTTCAAAGAACTGCCAGACGGAGATGAGGAGACGTACACGATTGTTGGTTCTGCAGAAGCGAATCCAATCGAAGGTCTTATTTCAAATGATTCACCTATTGCAAAAGGACTTATCGGTCGTTCTAAAGGTGATCAAGTTAGAATTATTACACCGGGTGGAGAAATGTCAGTTACTATTCTTGATATAAAATGACTTACTGATAGCCGCCCTCTATTGTGAGGGCGGCTATCACATTTAATAAGTCAGAAGAACTTTATGAAACAAATTTCGTTGCTACTCGTCTACTACATACTGGCAGTTGTCAAAATCTTAATTGGAGTTGATATGCTTATGACACAACGAGAACCTGATTTGTCTAGAGTTGAACGGAAAAAAGGTCGTAATCGAAATAAAGTATTGAACAGTATGATTGCGGTTGTTGTCGTACTTATTGTTGTCGCTACAGTAGCAATTTTCTCTGGCAACAAGGGTGATAAAGAACCGAACGATATTGAAGAAACTGCAAATAGTAGCTCTGTCAATGAAGACGTGGCAGAAGACATTAAAGATGACGAGAAGGATAACGGGGCAGAAGATAGTAATCCAACAACGGACGAAGAGACGTCTGAACCAGCAAATACGACAGAAACTGATCAAGCAGACGAAACAACTGCTGGTGACGTTAGTAACGAACCTGGTTCGGTTACGTCCGTTCCTTCAGACGACGCAATCATTGCCGAAACGGTTATCAATACTGCATGGAAACCTGTAGGAACGACACAAACAGGCGCTCATGTATCCCAGTATGATGGCACGTCAGTGGATTGGAATGAGAAAAAACAAGCACTCGCTTATGCGACTGGTCTACCACAAGACTCAATGATCTTTTTGAAGATTAAAAACGGCGGTGGACCGCAGAAGTCTATTGGAATCGTATCATCAAGAGATAGTACACAGAAATACCGTGTCTACCTTGAATGGGTGGATGGCGAAGGCTGGAAACCTGTAAAAATGGACAAATTGACGACATTGGACTTTGATTATTAAAAGCAGTTTAGTGGAGGGAATACTATGAAGATAGCAGTAATTGGTGCAATGGAAGAGGAAGTAACACTTTTACGTGAAGAAATCGATTCAGGTCTTGCGACAACAATTGCAGGGTGTGAATTCATCGAAGGGAAAATCGGTGAACATGAAGTCGTTCTTGTGAAAAGTGGGATCGGTAAAGTAAATGCTGCGATTGCAACGACGCTATTGCTAAGCAATTATAAGCCGGATGTTGTTCTCAATACCGGTTCAGCAGGTGGATTCCATGAGTCACTTGAAGTCGGCACGGTCGTTATTTCCAATGAAGTGCGTCATCACGATGTCGATGTAACTGCATTTGGCTACGAGCATGGTCAAGTTCCAGGACAACCTGCAGCGTATCCAGCAGACTTAGGGCTTGTGGAGGTAGCTCGTTCTGCTGTCGAAGAAATCGGAGCACATGCACAGGCTACAGGGCTTATCGCTTCGGGTGACACGTTCATGAGCAATGCTGAACATGTTAAAAAAGTGAAGGGGACATTCCCTCTGATGATTGCTGCGGATATGGAAGCATCGGCTGTCGCTCAAGTGTGTCATCAGTTTGGTACGCCGTTTGTTGTTATTCGTGCACTATCAGATATAGCAGGAAAAGAGTCATCAATTAGTTTCGATGAGTTCCTTCCTGTTGCGGCACGTCATTCCTCAGATATTGTTTTAAAAGTCATCTCGAAACTTTAAGCATTTCGTGGTAAGATAGGAATATGAATAGATCTTGCAGATATTCTTTTTCGAGGAGGGATTTTACTATGTTATTTTTAATGGCAGGCGTGTTTATCGCAACAACAATCATTGCAGTTGTCATCTCCCGTGAGGTTAGCGCGGACTGAGCTGTAAAAGAAGAGGCGCTTCCTATGCTGGGATCACTCCCGCGTGGAAACGCCTTTTCTTTATCGTTAGTTTAAATCATTGTATTCATGTTTAAACAGCTGGTACAGTTTAACGATTGCGCGCTTTTCGATACGAGAGACATAGCTTCTCGAAATGTCGAGCTGCTCGGCAATTTCTTTTTGCGTCATAGGCAGGTCATCTAACAGACCATATCGTCTTTGAATGATTTCAAGTTCCCGGCCATCAAGCTTTCCAAGATGTCTGTACAGCCTTTCTTTTCTCTCTTTCTCCTCGACTGCATCTACCGGAGAATCATCATCTGTTTGAAGCAAATCAGCAATTTGCAAGGATTGGCCATCTTTATCCATACCGATTGGATCGAAGAGGGAGACGTCTTTTTGTACTTTTTTCTGTGTTCGTAAATACATGAGTATTTCATTTTCAATACAGCGGGCGGCGTATGTGGCCAGTTTCGTTTTGCGATCCGGAGTGAAACTGTTCACCGCTTTCATAAGTCCAATTGTTCCAATTGAGATATAATCATCAAGTAGTTCGTGTTTTGGGTGGAATTTTTTTACGATGTGGGCGACAAGCCGCATATTACGCTCAATCAATTCATCCCGAGCATCCTCGTCGCCTTCTGCAAGACGTTGCAGGCAAGCTGCTTCTTCCTCTTTGGATAGAGGGCGCTGGAAAGCCTGCCCTCTAATATAGCCAATCACTGCAGGAATTTCGAGCCATAGCTGGACAATCGCCATGACAAACCCGCTCATCGGGCCACCTCCTGTGTCGTTGTATGACAGCATATGCGGTCGGGTCTTGCCGTATCACCGTTTTTTTAGTCGGACAGGCGATAAAGGATGTCCTAGTTTAGGGCAACTTGATGAGAGTCATGTAGCGGAGAGAGATTGAACTTCATCCGTATCAATGCATGTAAGTCACGTTATTATGTTATAATCGTTTCAGATTAAGTACTATATCGGAGTGGATATCGTGTATAAGTATTTTTTGCCAGATGAGTATGTGAAAGACATTTTTCATATTCAACCTGAAGCACTAAAAGATAAAGGAATCAAAGGGGTAATTACGGACTTGGACAATACGCTAGTCGCGTGGGACAGGCCTGATGCAACACCTGAAATAATCGAATGGATAATATCAATGCAAGATGCTGGCATACAGGTTACCATCGTTTCGAACAATAATGAAATGCGTGTCAAAGCCTTTTGCGAACCTCTCGGCATTCCATTCATTAATGATGCACGCAAGCCAATGCGGAAATCATTCCAAAAGGCACTAACCTCTATGAACGTCAAAAAAGAGGAAGTCGTCGTCATCGGTGACCAGTTACTGACCGATATACTGGGCGGTAACAGAAAAGGGCTACATACGATACTCGTAGTGCCAGTCGCGACGTCAGACGCCGCTATCACGAAGTTCAACAGGAAGATTGAAAGAAAGATCATGGCGGGATTGAAACGCCGTGGCTTGATTAAGTGGGAGGAATAAGCTTGGAAGAAATTAAATGTATCGGTTGTGGAATAACAATCCAGACTGAAGACCCAAAATTGGAAGGCTTTACGCCGCCAGCTTCTTTAGAAAAAGAGGACGTTATTTGCAAGCGTTGTTTCCGACTGCGCAATTATAATGAATTACAACCTGTATCATTATCCGGTGATGATTTCCTTGCCATTTTAAATGGTATTGGTCAAAAAGACGGATTAGTCGTTAAAATCGTCGATATTTTCGATTTCAATGGTAGCTGGATAAACGGTCTGCACCGCTTTGTTGGTGCTAAAGATATTTTATTAATCGGTAATAAAGCAGATATTTTACCGAAATCAATTAACCCAAACCGTCTTATTAACTGGATGAAAGCTGAAGCGGCTAAACTTGGCTTGAAACCCGTTGATGTTTTGCTTGTTTCTGCTCATAAAGGCAAAGGGATGGAAGAAGCACTCACAGCGATTGATAAATATCGCCGTGGGAAAGATGTCTATGTAGTCGGCTGCACGAACGTCGGGAAATCAACGTTCATCAATCGCATCATTAAAGGGGCAACTGGTATTGGAGAAGTAATTACGACTTCCCATTTCCCAGGAACAACTTTAGATCTTGTTGAAATTCCATTTGAGGATGGAAAAGCGATTTACGATACACCTGGTATTATTAATCACCATCAGATTGCACATCATTTGGATGCAAATGATTTGAAAGCAATCACACCTAAAAAAGAATTGAAACCGTCAGTATTCCAGCTGAACGCTGAACAGACACTATATATCTCTGGACTTGCGCGTTTCGACTTTATTTCTGGTGCCCGTTCGTCGTTTACAATTCATGTTTCGAATGAATTATCGATTCACCGGACAAAGCTTTCCAATGCTGATCATTTGTACAAAGAACACCTTGGTGGGATGCTATCACCGCCATCTGGTGAGTCACTTGAAACGCTACCGCCATTTGTCCGTCATGAATTTTCGATTAAAAAAGCGAAAACGGACATTGTTATTTCGGGGCTAGGTTGGATCACGATTCAGCATCCTAATGTAGTAGTCGCAATTCATGCACCTCGTGGGGTAGACGTTGTACTACGCCCTTCATTAATCTAAGGAGGGTCTCATTATGAAAAAGTGGTATGCAGTTATCGGAGATCCAATCAAACAGTCGATGTCTCCGAGTATGCATGAAGATTGGTTTGATGAAGAAAATATGGATGCAACCTATATTCCTATCCACGTAACAGCAGACAAACTGCAGGAAGTGGTAGAGGGCTTGAAGAACTTAGGCTGTTCAGGCTGGAATGTAACAGTTCCGCATAAAAGTGCTATTATTCCATTTCTGAATCAGTTGGATCCTTCAGCGCGGCAAATGAACGCAGTAAATACTGTCCATGTTCTTGAGGATGGTTCGCTCGTTGGCTTCAATACGGATGGTAAGGGGTTTGTCCGTTCATTAGAAGAAGCCTATGGTGAGCAGTGTAAGGATAAAAAAGTTCTCGTTATCGGAGCGGGCGGTGCTGCACGTGGTATCGCTTTTGCCCTTCAGTCCGCAGGATATGGACCTATCTTTTTCACGAACCGTACACTTGAAAAAGCCATACAACTAGCAGATGACCTTTCTAATTCGGCGGTATTATCGGTATCTGAGGCAGAATTATCTCTATCAGAATTCGGTTTGATCGTCCAGACGACATCCGTTGGCATGAATTTTTCCCAACAAGGGATGCCTTTGAATCCGGAAAATGTCTCTGAAGGAACTGTTGTCGCTGATATTATTTACAACCCGCTCGAAACGGCATTCCTTGCTGAAGCCCGTAAAAGGGGAGCACACACATTGAATGGGGTCGGCATGTTTGTCCATCAAGGAGCGCTTGCGTTCGAGACATGGACAGAAGTTCGCCCTGACACAGGATTTATGATTGACAAAATAACGACAACTCTTGGAGGATAAATAACTATGTTAACTAATAAACAAAAAAGCTTTCTTCGCGGCGAATCGAATCGTCTACAACCACTTGTCCATATTGGGAAAAGCGGTTTAACAGAATCGGTTATCACGCAAATTGAAGAAGCGCTTGAAGCAAAAGAAATAATCAAAGTAACAATTCTACAAAACTGTGACCAAGACAAAAATGAAATTGCAGCGAAACTTGAAGAGCAAGTAGGCATTGAAGTTGTTCAAGTTATCGGCAAAATCATTGTTTTATATAAAGAATCAGTTGAGAAAAAACGGATCGAACTTCCATAAGGAGGTAAGCACCATATGAAAAAGATTGGCATTCTTGGCGGTACATTCAACCCGCCTCATATTGGTCATCTGATTGTTGCGAATGAGGTAAAGCAATCTCTCGGTCTTGATGAAGTTCGGTTAATGCCGACAGCGGTTCCACCGCATAAAACTGCACCGGGTGATGCGACCGCTAAACAGCGATTGCAGATGGTGGAACTTGCCGTAAAGGCTATTAACGGCTTGACTGTATCGGCTTTTGAAGTAGAACGTGGCGGTGTTTCCTATACGTTTGATACGATGAAACAATTAACAGAGATTGAACCGGAGAGTGAGTTTTACTTTATCATCGGCGGTGATATGATTGATTTGTTGCCTGAATGGTATCGGATTGAAGAACTCGTCACGCTTGTCAATTTCGTAGGTGTTGGACGTCCAGGGACTATCGGAACAACGGATTTTCCAATCATTATGGTGGATATCCCACAAATTGAGTTGTCTTCAACATTGATTCGACAACGCTTTTCCGACAATGGTGCCGTCCAATTGCTTATCCCGCTTGCGGTGGAAGCTTTTATTCGCAAGGAGGGTTTGTATGGAAGTTGAACAGCTAACAATAGAAATTGCAAAACGTATGCCGAAAGAACGTTATGAACACGTTTTACGGGTAACGGAAACGGCAAAAAGATTAGCTGAGAAGTACCAGCTTCCAGTGGTTAAAGCTGAGCAAGCGGCGCTATTCCATGATATTGCAAAATTCATGGACAAGGCTGACCTGCATCACGTTTTGAACACAGCAAACGAAGATTCACGGCTCTTGTCATTTCATCACGAGTTGTGGCATGCTCCAGTCGGGGCAATTATCGCACGTGATGAATTTGGGATTAGTGACGCGGATATCCTGAACGCAATCCGCTATCACACAACCGGTCGGGCAACTATGTCCCCGCTGGAAAAGTTGATCTATGTTTCTGATATGATTGAACCTGGACGCAGCTTTCCAGGAGTGGATGAGTTAAGAGAAAAAGCTGAAGAAAACCTTGATACAGCAATGGAAGCTTGCATTTATCAGTCAGTGCAGTTTCTTGTGAATAAAAGAGTTCCGGTTTTTCCGGACTCGATAGACTGTTACAATCAGTACGTTAAACAGAAAAGCGCAAACGGCCCGCTTTGACGCGGCAGGTATAAGGAATTCCAACGAAGTGGCGTTTTGCCCGGGAAGGATGCAGTTCAATCCTTCCTAGTTGGGCTGTCTTATGACCCGAGCGTCAGGCCGTTGGAGACTAGACACGAGAAGGGAACAGTGAAATTATGACTACTACATTACTAGAAACAGCTTATAAAGCAATTGACGATAAAAAAGGCGAGGACATCGTTGTACTGAATATGGAAGGGGTATCGCTTATCGCGGACCAATTCATTATCTGTCATGCGAATTCAGGACGCCAAGTCCAAGCAATTGCAAAAGAAGTAGCTGACAAAGCTTCTGAAGCTGGATTTAACACAAAAAGAATTGAAGGAATGGATATGGCAAGATGGGTACTCGTCGATCTAGGCGATGTTGTTGTTCACGTATTCCACAAAGACGAACGTGGTTATTATAACCTTGAAAAGCTTTGGGGAGACGCACCAATGTTGGACATGGCTGAAGAGAGATGAATCAGGCTTATTCCGAATTCGCTTCTGTCTACGATGAACTAATGACTGACATTCCCTATGACGCTTACATCAATATTATTGATGTAGCGGCAGGGGGAATTGACGGTAAACGTGTGCTAGATATCGGATGTGGAACGGGCCTATTATCCATGAAACTTGCTAAGCAAGGAGCACAAGTGACTGGAATCGATCTTTCTGCCGACATGTTAGTCGTAGCAGAAGAGCGTGCACAGTCGCTTTCTTTGCCTGTGCAATTTATCGAACAACCTATGCAAAAGCTAGAGGGGTTTGCGGACTATGATATCGCTGTCATCGCCATTGATTCATTAAACTATTTATCGAATCGTGAAGATGTGATGTCGACATTTCGTCAAATCCATTCGGCCCTTGCGGTTGGTGGGAAATTAATCTTTGATGTCCATTCAACATTTAAAACGGATGTCATTTTCATGGAAGGTCCCTTTACGTTTGATAATGGTCGAATAACATACATATGGATAACGGAAGAAGGCGAAGAACTCCACTCCGTTTATTCTGAACTGGCCTTTTTCGTAAAGAGCGAAAGTGGTTTGTATAGACGTTTTGATGAGGTTCATACGCAACGAACGTTTCCAGTAAGTGATTATGCAGATATGCTTATGGACACAGGTTTTTCGATTGAACGGATTTTTGCAGATTGGGAAGATGAAGCGCCAGAGGAAGAAAGTGAACGAATATTTTTCCAAGTCAGAAAATAAACCTTTTCAATTGGATGGCATTCATTTATAGTTGAGTGAACTCCATATGGATGCCGCCGTGGAAAGGGTGACTGTACTGTTTCTTTCGTTTGTATCCGGTAAATGGCGTAAGATTATAACCCCAATTGCAGCAATCGCTGTCATATCCGCTTTTCTGTTCTTCCCCAAAGGACAGGCTGACGATAATACGTTTGTCATGAGCGACCAAAACCCATTCCCTGAAATGAATGAAGAAAAGATTGAAGAAGAAATTGTAACTAGCGTTCAAATTGCTCCAGCTCCCATCGTTGTCGATGTGAAAGGCGCTGTTAGGCACCCCGGTGTCTATGCGATGCAAGATGGAGACCGCCTGATTGATGCTATAAACGCAGCAGGCGGCTATTTACCAAACGCGGATTCCAGAACGTTGAACCACGCTATGAAACTGGCAGATGAATTTGTCGTCTATGTACCGGTTGAGGGAGAAGAAGTGCTTGCTATCTCGTTCACCCCCTTAAGTGGGACAAGTACGCCCCAAGATGACGGAAAAGTCAATATTAATACCGCGGACGAAAAAGAATTGATGACGATCCCCGGTATAGGGCCGTCAAAAGCGGCAGCAATTGTTCAATACCGGACCGATCATGGCAGTTTTAAATCACCGGAATCATTGATGGAAGTGTCTGGAATTGGCCAGAAAACATTCGAAAAACTAGAATCTCAGATTACAGTGAATTAATTGGAGTATAATCTAGAATAAGAATGTGCTAAATATGTTGAGAAAATGAATACCTATATAAACTAAGCGAAGGCTACCCCGAGCACCGCAGCGAATTCATGGGGGTTCTTTATTTTGACATATATAAACGAAATAAATATTGGAGGCATTCACAATGGAGCGAATAACGTGGGACCAGTTTTTCATGGCCCAGTGCCATCTATTAGCAGTACGAAGTACATGTACAAGACTTTCTGTCGGCGCATCGATTGTCAGGGATAACAGAATCATTGCAGGCGGCTACAACGGTTCTATATCAGGGGGAGACCACTGTATCGACCACGGTTGCTATGTCGTCGGGAACCACTGTGTGAGGACTATCCACGCGGAAATGAACGCATTGCTGCAATGTTCGAAGTATGGTATACCTGTTGCAGGATCGACGCTTTATGTGACGCACTTCCCATGCCTGCAATGTTCGAAAGCAATTATTCAAGCAGGCATTAAGCATGTCATCTACGCAACAGATTATAAAAACGACGAATATGCATTAAAGTTATTTGCGCAATCGGATGTTTCCGTTTTGCATATTCCGTTCGATGAAAAGAAAGTCGACTTTTCCAGCGAAAGTAAGTTAGAACTTTTCAATGAAATGCTGCTGAAAATGCAGGCACTCGGCGCGGGAAATGAAGAACTCACCCCTTACAAACAAAGGGTGGATAGCTTATTCGACAACTAATTTTACGTGTACGTTTCATGTATCTAGCAATCCCGGTCGCCGTATCAGCATTTGCTGCATACGGTTCGGGTTATCTATTACTCTGTAATCTGTTTCTTCTTCCCATCTTCTTGAGCAGAAAAGAAGATTTCCTCACACCTATCCTCGCGGTTGCGACCGCCCTCTTCTCTTTTTTCTATATTTCAGCGACGATTCCTATAATTGAAGAACTCGGCGATGCAACCCTCAGCCTCACTTGGACCGAAAATGTAAAAATTGACGGTAGTAAGATGAAGGGATTTGCGAAAACATCTACCGGCGAAACTGTTTATGCCAACTATACAATTAGCAGTGAACAAGAAAAAATGCGTTTACTTGAAATGAATATCCCGTCCGTGATATTTACGATGTCTGGTTCATTTCGCGAGCCGGATATTCCTTCCCATGACTATTCTTTCGACATGATGAAATATATGAGAATGTATGGAGCATCAGCGCTATTTGAATCTGAGACGATTATTCAGGCAGATAAAAAATCTGGCATCTTGACACGATTATCTGAACAGAGACGGAAAGTGAAAAATCATATCGGAGCCACATTCCCGGAAACGTTAAAAGTAGAGGCCGAAGCTTTGCTCATTGGTGATCGAAGCGGGATGGATGAAGAGCAGGCATCAAATTATCGGACGCTCGGCATTACGCATCTCTTTGCGATTTCAGGGTTGCATGTCGGACTGCTGACATTCTTGCTGCGGGAATTGCTGCTCAGAGCAACTATAAGGAGAGAGACAATCGATACACTTCTTATGGCACTGTTGCCTCTCTATGCCGTTATGGCTGGAGGTGCACCTTCTGTCTGGCGTGCAGTATCCGTGACTATACTCGTCCTTCTTGCGTCGTCAGGAAGGGTGAAGGTGAGACTGGATGATGCACTTGCGATAAGTGCGGCTTGTTTTATCCTTTATCAACCATTTGTTCTATTTCAGCCGGGGTTTCAACTGTCTTATTTGGCGGCCTGTTCACTCATCTATTCTTCAGGTATTTTAGCTAAAGCAAAGACTGCCATAGGAGTATCGTTTCTCGTCACATCAATCAGCCAACTATCTTTGTATCCAGTCTTACTCGTTCATTTTCATGAACTGTCTATTTCGTCATTTGTTGTTAATCTTGTTTATGTTCCACTGTATTCGCTCATCATTTTACCCACAAACATTGTTTTATTGATCTTGACATCAGTGTTGCCGAAGGTAGCTGGCCTATTATTCATGGTATATGAGCCTTTCAGGGGGATCGTCGGAGGTGTAACAAGTTGGATTTCATCTTTACCCTATCAACTATGGACACCTGGAAAACCCGACGCGATTTGGGCTTCTCTTGCTGTAGTGGGAGTCTTGCTGTTTTTCATTCGCTGTGAGGAAAGTGGCAACGTATTTAAATCATTGCCAATTGTACTTGTGCCAGCGCTCGTCATTCATTTCATACCATATATGGACAGCTCGTTAAGGGTAACGTTTCTAGATGTCGGACAAGGGGACAGTATCGTTATCGAATTACCTTTTCGACAAGCGGTATATGTGATTGACACAGGCGGAACAATTACATTCGGAGAGCCGAATTGGAAAACACCTTCAAAACAGTTTGAAGTCGGCAGGAAAATCGTTGTTCCTTATTTGAAGGGCCGCGGTATCACAACAATTGACAAATTACTTATTTCACATGCAGATGCAGATCATATGGAAGGAGCAGATGAGGTTTTAGAAGAGCTGAAAGTTGCTGAAATTCATATTTCACCAGGAAGCGAATTGGAAGTCACTATGAAAGAGATCATACAGATTGTAGGGGACAAGCGAATTCCGCTGTTGTTGATGAAAGAAGGAGTCTCATGGACAAAAGGGAGTTCAGCTTTTCATTATGTGGCACCTAAAGAAGGGAAATATAGCGGGAATGCAAGTTCACTTGTCTTATTCATGAAAACATCGGGACCTTCGTTTTTATTGACAGGAGATATGGAAAAAGAGGGAGAAGCACAATTTCTTCGCGACTATGGGCATTCTGATTTTGGTCCCGTCATTTTGAAAGCGGGGCACCATGGCAGCAGGACATCGAGTACGGAGCCGTTCGTCGAAGCGCTTCGCCCAAAGCTAACCATCTTTTCAGCGGGCAGGAACAGCAGATATGGACATCCTCATCCAGAGGTAGTTGAAACGTTTGAAAAAAAGGGGTTACCGACGATGTCAACGGCTGAATTTGGATCGATTACTGTAACTGTTAAAAAAGATCAATTCGAAGTCTCAAGCATGAAAAGGAAAAAAAACGGACACAACACCCTGGATTAGGATGTGTTGTCCGTTTTTTTTTGCAAACATATTAGCTAGCGACTACGTCGATTATTGTAGCAATAACAAAAATAGCTGAAAATGCTACGAAAGCGACTATAAAGCCGATTCCTGAATCGATTAAATCATTACGTTTGGACTGTACATCGTGTTCAAACTCATTCATTGCTACACCTCCTGATTCCATTATAGTATAGATGATTCCGTAGTAAAAATCCATAGCAATCAACTTTTTAAACATGTCGGGCTAGAACTGACACAATTTGTCCATACAGTCGTTTTACTATACTGTATAATTGGAATGAACTAAATCGAAAGAGGTGGATATTGTGGCGAATGCAATATGGAAGAAAATAGCCGCAGGGGAAATCGATCCGGTCTATTTATTGACTGGTCTCGAACAACATCTATTCGACTCCACAATTACTCGGCTGAAAAAAGCATTACCTGATATTGATGCTGCATCAGTCATTCGGTTTGACTTGGACGAGACTCCTGTTGAGGTGGTCATTGAAGAGGCAGATACACTACCATTCCTCGAAGACCGTAAATTGATCATAGCTGGAAACGCATCATTTTTAAAGGCGTCAGATAAAACCCGGGAAAAAGTGACACATAATTTGGAGATGTTGGAAGCATGGCTGGCAAATCCGTCACCGACCGCAACGGTTGTATTTATAGCACCTTATGAAAAGCTGGATGCACGAAAACGGATTACCAAAATAATAAAAGAACATGCGACTGTCATTGAATCAAAACGACTGCAAGGGAAGGATCTGTTCACATGGATTCAGCTGGAAGCGGGGGCAAATGGGTCGCGAATTGGATCCGCTGACGCAGAGTTTCTCGTGAAGATGGCGGGGGATGACTTGCTTACTTTGTCATCTGAAATCGGTAAAATGGCTACTTATTTGAATGGCGAAGGGGACATCACGGCAGATGTGATTGAGTCGCTCGTACCACGGACACCGGAAATGGATGTCTTCCGATTAACGGATGCCTACGTTTCTGGAAAAGTGTCGAATACTGTGGCCATTTACCATGACTTATTACGTAACGGTGAGGAACCAATCATGTTGACCTCATTAATTGCTAGTCAGGTAAGGCTCATGGTACATGTGGGTTTACTTCAGAAAAAAGGATACCAGCAACATCAAATTGCAAAAACGTTAAGTGTCCATCCGTACCGGGTGAAATTAATGATCGAAAATAGAAGTCTGCCAAGTTCTGAACGTTTACTATTGATTTTAAGTAAACTCGCGGCTATTGACTATAAATTAAAATCATCAAGCGGGAAAAGGGAACGAATTCTGGAGTTGTTCTTTATGGAGCCATTGAGAAAATAAAAAAAGGCCGTCCGATAATCGGATGGCCTTTCTTAAATTAAAAATTAAAGTGCTTTTTTAGTAAGACGTGCTTTTTGACGTGATGCAGTATTTTTATGGATAAGGCCTTTACGTGCAGCTGTATCCATTTTTTTGATTGCATCTCTTAGTAGGCCAGTAGCGTTCTCGTCTTTAGCGTCAATAGCAGTTTCAGCTTTACGTACAGCAGTACGCATTGCGTGTTTTGCATGCGAGTTTTGCACGTTCGCAGCAGTGCTTTGTTTTACGCGTTTGATTGCAGATTTAATGTTTGGCATTTCATTCACCTCCAATTTCAGGTAAGGCAAGAGTGTTTCCACGAAGTTTAGGATATCACTTTCACAACAAGCATTATTTTATCAAATCAAGCGCCAGATTGCAAGAACAAAAGTCCAAGCACCTGTTCAGCTCCGTCAAGTATTAGACGTGAAATCCCCATGTTAGAAAATATCCACAAGGCGAGAGTTATATAAATTCCCCGGCACCTAGAAATTTTAAGGAGTGACGGCCTGAGATTGTAGCGTTCTGTAGGCCTCTGCGCATATAGCTGCTGGAGACAGGATAATTAATCAAAGAACAAAGAATATTTCTTAGTCACATCGCACAAACTTAAAGGTGAGGTGATTGTATGGAGAAATATGATTTTTATCGAACGGATCTTCTAGATGAGAGTGAAGAAATGGTCCGTCACCGGACGGCGAATGAAAAAAACAGGTTAAAAGAATCAGATGGGATTTCGTTTGGTGAAAAAAGATTAGGTCGGGTCATCGTGACTTCTGTAAAAGTGGATGCGCTAGGTGAGGAAAAGATTGGGAAGAAGCAGGGAACCTATATTACGCTGACAGTCCCAGCGCTTACAGCGGATGACCAAGAAGGGCTTGTTGATATGTCGCGTGTGCTAATCGAAAAACTGGATGAGATCCTTGTCGATATCACAACACTCAAAACGGGAAAGATTCTTCTAATCGGTCTTGGCAATCGTGACATCACTCCTGATGCTGTCGGCCCGCTGACGATGGACAGGTTGCGAGATATTGTGCCTGGCTATTATTCCGAAGAGGGTAGCGAAGTATTCGTCTATGCGCCCGGTGTGACGATTCAGACGGGTTTGGAAACAGCGGACTTTGTAAAAGCTCTTGTTACTGAAATAAAACCTGACTTACTTATCGTCATCGATGCACTTGCGGCAAGAGATAGCTCTAGGCTTTGCCGAACGATACAATTGACGGATACGGGTATCCATCCAGGCTCTGGCGTAGGCAATAGTCGAAAAGAAATTTCAAAAGATGTTCTTGGAATACCTGTAATCGCAATCGGAATTCCGACTGTCGTTGACGGTCCTGTACTTATAGCGGATGCCATCAATTCAATGTTTGGTTATATTGCTTCAAAAATAGAGGAGAAGGACAGTCCTTCATCGCGACTTTCCGTCACGCCCTGGTTGCATACTGAAAATAAAGATGCTGACCGAGCCAACCTGCTGCCAATCTTTGGTGATTGGGCGACATGGCCACACGAAGACCGTATCCAGCTGTTTGAAGAAGTGTTGACGAACCATGAATTACGGACATTCGTCTCTCCAAAAGAGATTGATGCTTGGGTATCTCTTTATGCGGATACACTTGCGGACTCATTGACGACCTGGATTTCGACTATAAAAAACAGTCATTGAATCGTGTTCCAACGCATATAGTTGGAACACGGAGGGATGCCATTTGAAAAAGACACTGCAAATATGGGGCACACTTATCTTATTTCTCTTCCTGTTTCCAATGTTTATCACAACATTTCCGAAGGGACAGTCTGCGAAATCTTCTAATCTCGTGAAAGAGTCTACTTACATGGTATACGCCGCGAATATTTTGGAAGAAGAAATAGTACCAGAGCCAACACCAGAGGCAGTACTAGAGCCAGCATCAGTGACCGAAGGGAAAGCATTACTCTATACCACCCATTTCTCTGAGGCCTTTAAACCTGTAACACAGGAGAAAGAAGGTAAAATTACCGTTTCCCATCAAACTGAAAACATTACAAAGTTTGGCGAAAAGTTAAAAATGCAACTTCAATTCAATGGGATTGAAACGGATATGTTAGCTGTAGAAGTGCCCCATACCGGTGCCTATAATTCGATTCGACCACATGTAAAGAAACAGATGCAGGAAAAAAAGTATGATTTGATAATCGACCTTCACAGGGATTCCGCCGGCCCGGATATAACAACAATTGCCTTCAATGATGAAAAATATGCGAAAGTGGCATTCGTTATTGGCATGGAACATCCAAATTTTGAGCGTAATCGAGCAAATGCAGTGCTATTGAAAAATGAAATGGAACTACTCGTGCCTGGGATAACACGAAACCTAGTCATGAAGCATGGTGTTAACGTTGATGGGAAGTACAATCAGGACCTTGATCCGTCCCTTCTTGTCGTGGAGCTTGGAGGAATCGGGAACACTGAAGATCAACTGAATCGAACAATTACTGTCTTAGCGAAAGCGGCTACAACTGTCATTGAAAATTCTAATCGTGCCGAATATTGAAGTATGCGCTGTTCACTGCTATAATTCATATAGCTAAAATAGGAGTGAACTGACTATGAATCATGAACAGAGAGCAGCACGTCAAAAGAATATCCGGAACTTTTCCATAATCGCTCATATCGATCACGGAAAATCAACATTGGCGGATCGTATTCTTGAACAGACCCAAACATTATCAGCAAGAGAAATGAAGACGCAAACGTTGGATTCGATGGACCTTGAAAGAGAACGCGGAATCACAATCAAATTGAATGCGGTGCAGTTGACGTATATAGCTAAAGACGGGCAGGAATATACATTCCACCTGATCGATACGCCAGGACACGTCGACTTTACATACGAAGTTTCTCGAAGCCTTGCAGCTTGTGAGGGTGCTATCCTTGTTGTCGATGCAGCGCAGGGGATCGAAGCCCAAACATTAGCAAACGTTTACTTGGCGCTTGATAATGAACTTGAAATTTTGCCAGTGATCAATAAAATTGATCTACCTGCCGCTGATCCGGAACGTGTGAGAAAAGAAATTGAAGAAGTTATTGGACTCGATGCTTCAGAAGCAGTACTTGCATCCGCAAAAGCAGGTATCGGAATCGTAGATATTTTGGAACAAATCGTCGAAAAGGTACCTGCTCCACTAGGGGATCCGGACGCTCCGCTCCAAGCACTAATTTTCGATTCGCATTATGACCCGTACAAAGGGGTTATTGTCAATATCCGCATCATGCAAGGTTCGGTTAAGCCGGGCGATATGATTCATATGATGGCGACTGGTAAAAACTTCGAAGTCCTTGAAACAGGTGTCTTCACACCGAAAATATCGCCTCGCGATGAATTGACTGTTGGAGATGTAGGCTATTTATCCGCTTCGATTAAGAATGTTGGAGATACACGAGTTGGGGATACGATTACAAGCGTGAAAAATCCTGCAAGCGAACCGCTGGCTGGTTATCGACGCATGAATCCAATGGTGTTCTGCGGACTATATCCAATCGATACATCGAAATACAACGAATTGCGTGATGCACTTGAGAAGTTAGAATTGAATGACTCAGCACTTGAATTCGAAGCAGAAACATCACAAGCACTTGGTTTTGGTTACCGTTGTGGATTCCTCGGCCTCTTGCACATGGAAATTATCCAGGAACGGATTGAACGCGAATTCAATGTAGACTTGATCACAACAGCACCGAGTGTTATTTATAATGTCGTTCTAACAGATGGTACTGAAATGAAAGTGGACAACCCGGCGATGATGCCTGATGCACAAAAAGTCGATCACGTTGAAGAACCATATGTAAAAGCATCTATTATGGTGCCTAACGAATATGTCGGTTCTGTGATGGAATTGTGCCAGAAGAAACGCGGGAATTTCATGACAATGGATTATATTGATTCGACACGTGTCAATATCATTTATGAATTGCCACTTGCAGAAATCGTCTATGACTTCTTTGACCAATTGAAGTCAGGCACGAAAGGGTATGCGTCACTTGACTATGAACTGATTGGTTACAAACGATCGAAACTCGTCAAAATGGACATCCTCTTGAACGGCGAACAAGTCGATGCCTTCAGTTTCATCGTCCACACAGACTTCTCGTATGATCGCGGAAAAGCAATCGTAGAAAAGTTACGTAAACTAATCCCAAGACAACAGTTTGAAGTGCCTGTACAGGCAGCTATCGGACAAAAAATTGTCGCACGTTCGACAATTAAGTCAATGGGTAAAAACGTTCTTGCTAAATGTTACGGCGGAGATATCTCCCGTAAACGTAAACTTCTTGATAAACAAAAAGAAGGTAAGAAACGTATGAAACAAGTAGGATCAGTCGAAGTGCCTCAAGAAGCATTTATGGCTGTCTTGAAGATGGACGAGGATTAAAGAGCGCAGATTTGTGATTGTTGCAAATCATATCCATAGGATTGGATTTAGAATAAAAAGAACCGTATTTAAGCTTGTTTTTCTTAAGCCAAATACGGTTCTTTTTTTTATAGGTTAATTATGGACCTGCTAAGATGTGGTCTGGTGTTGGGAGAGTTCTTCTAAGTATGCACATATGAAGAATATAAACAACGACCAATCCGATGAGAGAAAGGTCGTTGTTTATGTTTACCGAGCATCTATTGGCTTACCGAACTCTTTTACTTCACCAGTTTTTTCTTTCTCTTCTGTATCTGCCAGTTTAGTCGGAGTGTCAGACAGGTTGACCACCACGAACATTACTACAAATGCGATGCCTAAAAATTTTAGTTGTTTTTTGCGCAGTGCCTTATCCTTTTTAACAATGGCAATAATCGTCTGTATGATAAAGTGAAAAAATGCAAACACCAATAATGAAGTAGTAATTGAAAGTACGCTCCCCAAATTGACTCCCCCTACTAGATGATAGTAGTTTTATTGTACGGTAAAGTATTTTCATTTGCTATATGTGTATACAAACGAAAGCAGCTATTGGCCCAATTAAGCGGATGGCTGTTCCTTCATTATGAAAAATGGCCACATGACATTCAAAGAAAAAGCGACCCGTCCACAGATCGAATAGTGGCTAGGCCGCTTTTTTAATTGAATAAAGACACAGGCGCCTTTTTTAGGGGCATTCACATAGTTCACTTCTAGTATAAAAAATAAACGAAAGCTAGAAAAAATGCTTGCATGTACCAGATGGTTCGTCCAATCATTGCGCGTACTCGTCCATATACTACGTAGAAGGCTGGCTAGCTTTAAAGAACAGTGAAAGGGGGGAAAGGATATGTGTTTTGAAAATCGAGATCGAAATCAAAATCAAAATCGTCGGGTAGAATTGGTTTGTGAATGTCGTGAGGTAAGGTCTGAACGTGATAATAGAGATCGTTGTGAACGTGAACGTGCAGAAAAATCGAAATGTCGATGTCATGAACGTCGTCGTAGATGTTGTTTTTTTGGTTGGTAAACGTTTAATAATAAAATAATGAAAAATCCTGCTGCTTACAAGATTATTCAATTGAAAGGCGACCATTCCATTGCGGAGCGGTCGCCTTTTTTCGTTTATGTTTCACTAAAGAAATACACGTTATTCTAGTTATAACGTAATATGCTTTGGCTTCTTCCAAAACAGTGCGATAATCGTACCGATTGCTAAAACGATTGCGGCAAAATAGTAGGGGTAGTTTAAGTCGACATCGAATAACACACCACCGATAATCGGGCCAAAAATGTTACCAATACTTGTAAAGGTTGAGTTCATGCCGCCAATAAAGCCTTGTTCATTGCCCGCAATTTTAGACAAATACGATGTAATGGCTGGACGAATCAGATCAAATCCAACAAAAAGGAAGAACGTAGTCAATAATATTGTGAAGTATGAACTTACGAAGGTCATCAATAGGACAAGAATCGCTGATAGGGCTAAACTATAGCGAATAAGATTGATTTCGCCTATGCTTTTTGATAGGCGATCGAAAAGCAAAATTTGCGCAAGGGCACCGACAATTCCGCTACCTGTAATGACGATGGCAATATCTTTTGGCGTGAAGCCGAATTTATGGTCAACGAATAAGCTAAAGAACGATTCAAATGCTGCGAGGCCAAACGACAACACGAAAATTAAAATGAACGCAATGGCATACATCGGAATGAAAAGACGGCGAAATCCTGTTTTCTGTCCTGGGATGGGCGCATCTACAGCCACGCGTTCGGGTTCTGTTAATAGAATTAGTGAAAGAATCGCAGCAAGCGCACCGAGTACACCCGCTGAATAAAAGGGTACACGAGTGCCAATTTCAGCTAAAAACCCACCAATACCGGGTCCGATAATAAAGCCTGTGCTAATAGCCGCGGACATATAGCCAATTGCCTTTGGTCTTGTGGCGTTCGTTGTAATATCTGCGATAAAGGCTGTTACAGCAGGCATAATGAATGCCGCACTGACCCCGCCAAGCATGCGCGAGATAAATAATACCTCAACCGATTTACCAAACCCGAATAAAAACTCCGAGAAACCAAATACAAACAGGCCGAGCACGATCATAATTTTGCGACCGTATTTGTCAGCCCATCGCCCGGCAAACGGTGAGACGATAAGCTGTGTAATCGCAAATGCCGCCATCATGTAGCCAACGACCGTACCGTTAATGTTTAGCTCATTCATGATCGTAGGAAGAACGGGAATAACGAGCCCGATACCAAGAAAGGCAATAAATAAATTCAGTAATAAGATGGCTAATGTGACTTTTTGATTTTTCATAAACAAAACTCCTCTATATTTAAGTTGCTATAAACCACTTCTTTCGATTGATTTTATAACGATTACAATTGGTATCTATATATGTTGAAGTGATGGGTAGTCGTGTACGGGATTTAAGCTTTGTGCGACACATCATAATGCTGTATGATACAAGTTAGTACATCCAATTAGCAAGAAGTATTTATTGCTATCTTGGAGATGGACGAGGATTAATAAATGAAGAAGGGGGCGTCGAGCCCTCTTCTTTTCCATGTATAGACTCTAAGGCCTAGCAGTTTGGGATTATACGTCCTGAACAAGGCGTTAACTAAAGGAAGGAAGTGACGGTATGAGGGGTATGTATATCCACATTCCGTTTTGCCACCAAATTTGTCATTACTGTGATTTTAATAAAGTATTTTTCAAAAATCAGCCTGTCGATGAGTATATCGAATCAATGGGTCAGGAATTGGCGATTATGCGGCAGGAAGGTATTTCATTCAAAGAAGTGGAAACGGTTTTCTTAGGAGGCGGCACACCGACTTCGCTGTCTGAAAAACAGCTTGAACGGTTGCTTGAGATTATCCATGAATATGTTGATGTCAGTTCATTGAAAGAGTTTTCGACGGAAGCAAATCCGGACGAGCTAACATACGGCAAATTAATTGTCCTGAAAAATGGCGGCGTGGATCGATTGAGCATCGGCGTTCAGTCATTCGACGCGGACTTATTGAAAAAGATTGGTAGGACACATAGTCCAGACGACGCCGCACGTGTTGTTGGAGAAGCGAGAAAAGCCGGATTCGATAATCTAAGTATTGATTTGATTTACGGGTTGCCGGGGCAAACAGTAGCACAATGGCAGGATACTCTTGATAAAGCACTTGCCCTCGATCTTCCCCATTATTCAGGGTACTCGCTTATTGTTGAGCCAAAAACGGTCTTTTATAATTTAATGAATAAAGGCAAGTTGCCTCTCCCAGGTGAAGACATCGAAACGGAAATGTTTACGATGTTGATTGAACAGATGGAAAGTAAAGGACGTATGCGTTACGAAATCAGTAATTTTGCTACTCCAGGTCATGAATCAATCCATAATCTCATCTATTGGGAAAATGCTACATACGCCGGTGTTGGTGCAGGTGCACATGGCTATGTAGGCGGTATCCGGTATTCGAACATCGGACCGATTGCGAAATATATGGAGAAGGCGGCATTGGGCGAACGACCAGTCCAGCAAACGCATGTAGTTACGGCAATCGAAGCGATGGAAGAGGAAATGTTCCTTGGACTCCGCAAATCAAATGGCGTATCCATCTCTTTATTCCAAGAGAAGTTTGGACAGTCACTTGAAGAGGTTTACGGGGAAACATTACACTCGCTTATCAAAGGCGGGCTTGTCGAGCGATTGGGTGACGCGGTTAAGTTAACGCACCGTGGTGTTTATAGAGGAAACGATGTATTTCAGCAATTTCTTAAATAATTCTGAGTCAATTCGTTGACACTTCGATCTGCATTTGTTAAATTATCAGTAGTATTAGCACTCGCGGTTATAGAGTGCTAACAGGAGTGATGACTATGTTGACGAACAGACAATTGCTTATATTGCAACTGACGGTTGACGATTTCATCGAATCCGCACAACCCGTCGGATCGAGGCAGCTATCCAAAAAGCCGGAAGCCCCATTTAGTCCAGCGACAATACGGAACGAAATGGCTGACCTAGAAGAGATGGGTTATCTTGAAAAGACCCACACTTCGTCCGGCAGAATACCATCTGAAAAAGGGTACAGATTTTATGTAGATAATTTATTAACAAAAGAAAAGTTGAACACGGAAGACAGCATTCACCTACGCTCGGTTTTTCGGGAAAAAATTGTGGAGACTGAAGAGTTAATACGAAAGTCAGCAACAATTTTGTCCGATTTGACGAATTACACGTCGATTCTCCTTGGACCCGATACATCGCTGCATGCAGTGAAACGTTTTTCAATCGTTCCTTTAGATGAGAAGACAGCTGTCGCTATTATTGTCACAGACAATGGACGTGTTGAGAATAGGCTCTTCAATGTACCGGAAGGCTTTACCGCGTCTGATATTGAAAAAATGGTGAACATCCTGAATGAGCGGCTTATTGGCACTCCGCTTGTCCATATTCAGAAGATACTTGCTCAGGAGACGAAAACGGTGTTGGAACGTCATATTCATCATGCAGGCGACTTGTTCGCTTCATTCCAACGGGCGATTTCAATCGAACCGCAGGAGCGGCTGTTTTTTGGTGGTAAAATGAACATGATGAAGCAACCCGAATTCAATGATATCCACAAGATGAAAACATTTTTTGAATTAATGGACAAAGGCGCACCAGCAATGACGTTTTTTCAGGAAGGTATGACAGGTATTCATGTCCGCATCGGTTCTGAAAACAATCACAATGCAATGGAAGATTGTAGTGTGATTACAGCGACATATTCGGCCGGCGACAATATGACGGGTTCCATCGCAATCATCGGACCCAAACGGATGGATTATGCAAGAGTCATCACCATGCTTGATTTAATGAGCAGTGATTTATCCAGAGAGTTGGCGAGGCTGACAATTGGCGGAACAGCAGGGAGGAACGACTAATGACAATTGTAAACGATGAATTTAAAGAGAACGAAGAAGTAGTAGTAATGGAAACACCCGATAATACAGACGACATAATCGAATCAGGTGAAAATACCGAGGAAATTGAAATCGTTGAAAACGGGGAAGACACTATTGTGCAAGAACTGACTGACAAGCTACAAGAAGAAGAGAATAAGAGGTTTAGACTTCTAGCAGATTATGAAAACTTCAAGAGACGGGCTACGCTTGATAAAGAAGCGTTACAGAAGTATCGTGCACAGAATATCGTGACGAATCTAATACCAGTTCTTGATAATTTTTCGCGGGCACTTAAAGTGGAAGCGAAAACTGAAGAGGCGCAAACCATGATGACGGGATTAGATATGATTTACCGTACATTCGTGCAAGCCCTTGAAGATGAAGGTCTTGTTGAAATCCAAGCGCTGGACCAGGAGTTTGATCCGAATTTCCATCAGGCAATTATGACGGGTTCAGTTGAAGATAAACCAGCAGGCATCGTACTTGAACAAATGCAAGCAGGTTATATGTTGAAAGATCGTGTACTTCGACCTGCAATGGTTAAAGTAAACGAATAAAAAATGTAGCATTTATATTTAGGAGGAAATAGATTATGAGTAAAATTATTGGTATTGACTTAGGAACAACAAACTCGGTAGTAGCAGTTTATGAAGGCGGAGAGCCAAAAGTTATTCCGAATCCAGAAGGTAACCGTACAACTCCATCCGTTGTTGCGTTCAAAAACGGCGAACGTCAAGTCGGAGAAGTAGCAAAACGCCAATCAATTACAAACCCAAACACAATCATGTCTGTAAAACGTCATATGGGATCAGACTTTAAAGTGAAAGCTGAAGACACTGAATATACACCTCAAGAAGTTTCGGCAATGATTCTTCAGTATTTGAAGGGCTATGCAGAAGAGTATCTTGGCGAAAAAGTAACGAAAGCAGTTATTACAGTTCCTGCTTACTTTAGCGACGCACAACGTCAAGCAACACAAGATGCTGGTAGAATTGCAGGCCTTGAAGTAGAACGTATCATCAACGAGCCAACTGCAGCTGCACTTGCATACGGGCTTGATAAAACAGATGAAGATGAAACAATCCTTGTTTATGACCTTGGTGGCGGTACGTTCGACGTATCAATCCTTGAACTTGGCGACGGTGTATTCCAAGTTAAATCAACTGCAGGCGATAACAAACTTGGCGGAGACGATTTTGATGATGTCATCATTGATTTCCTTGTTCAAGAGTTCAAAAAAGACAACGGCATTGACTTGTCGAAAGATAAAATGGCAATGCAACGTTTGAAAGATGCTGCTGAAAAAGCGAAAAAAGACCTTTCAGGCGTTACATCTTCACAAATCTCATTGCCTTTCATTACAGCTGGGGATGCAGGTCCACTTCATTTGGAAATCCCACTCTCACGTGCGAAATTCGATGAATTGACTGCTCACCTTGTTGAACGTTCAATGGTACCAACTCGTCAGGCAATGAAAGATGCTGGCCTTACTGCATCTCAGATTGACAAAGTAATTCTTGTTGGTGGATCGACTCGTATTCCAGCAGTCCAAGAAGCAATCAAAAAAGAAACTGGTAAAGAGCCATATAAAGGCGTTAACCCGGATGAAGTAGTTGCACTTGGTGCAGCTGTTCAAGGATCAATCCTAAGCGGAGACGTTACAGACGTTGTTCTTCTAGACGTAACACCTCTTTCACTTGGTATTGAAACAATGGGTAACGTGTTCACTAAACTAATCGAACGTAACACGACAATCCCGACTAGCAAATCACAAGTATTCTCAACAGCAGCAGATAGCCAGCCAGCGGTTGATATTCATGTATTGCAAGGGGAGCGTCCAATGTCTGCGGACAACAAAACGCTTGGTCGTTTCCAATTGACGGATATTCCGCCAGCACCACGTGGTGTTCCACAAATCGAAGTAACATTCGATATTGATAAAAACGGTATTGTTACAGTTAAAGCGAAAGATCTTGGAACACAAAAAGAACATAATATTACAATCCAAGCAAGCTCAGGTCTAACTGACGAAGAAATTGAACGCATGGTGAAAGATGCTGAAGCAAATGCTGAAGCGGACCAAAAGCGTAAAGAAGAAGCGGACTTGAAAAACGAAGCGGACCAACTTGTATTTATGGCTGAAAAGACATTGAAAGATCTTGAAGGAAAAGTTTCTGAAGAAGAAGTGAAAAGTGTCGAAGAAGCAAAAGAAGAGTTGAAAACTGCGCTCGAAGCTGCTGATTTTGACGAAATCCGTACTAAAACAGACAAATTGAATGAAATTATCCAACAAATGACTATGAAAATGTACGAACAGGCAGCAGCAGAATCTGCTGAAGGCGCTGAAAATGCAGGAGAACCTAAAGACGACGATATCGTCGACGCAGATTTTGAAGAAGTAATCGACGAGAAAAAATAAATAAGAATGATCGTTGACGGAAAAGTCAAAGTCCGATATTCCGGCTTTGGCTTTTCCGATTTTTATTAGATGTTATTAATGGTACAATAAATGATATTCAAAGTATTTCGGGAGAGTGAAGTAATGAGTAAAAGAGATTATTATGACGTGCTTGGACTAGCAAAATCGGCATCAAAAGATGAAATTAGGAAAGCGTATCGTTCGCTTTCGAAAAAATATCATCCAGACTTGAACAAAGCAGATGATGCAGTTGATAAATTTAAAGAAGTGACTGAAGCATATGAAGTACTGAGCGATGATTCAAAAAAAGCTAATTATGACCAATTCGGGCATACAAATCCAAACCAAGGTTTTGGTGGCGGTGGCGGAGCTGACGGATTCGGCTTCGATGATATATTCAGTTCGTTTTTCGGAGGAAATACACGACGACGCGATCCGAATGCCCCTAGAAAAGGCGATGATTTACAGTATTCGATGAACATCGATTTCATGGAAGCTGTTTTCGGGAAGGAAACGGAAGTTGAAATACCGAGAGAAGAAGACTGCGATACTTGTGATGGGTCAGGTGCAAAAAAAGGGACTAAACCTACGACATGTACACACTGTGGCGGTTCGGGACAAATCAGCGTTACGCAAAATACACCACTTGGCCAAATGGTCAATCGTAGAGCGTGTCAGCATTGTCGAGGAACTGGTAAAATAATCCCTGAGAAATGTTCAACTTGTCACGGAGCAGGTAAAGTGACAAAAAGGAAGAAAATTAAAGTAACGATTCCTGAGGGGGTCGATGATGGTCAACAACTTCGTGTATCTGGACAGGGAGAACCTGGTCATAAAGGTGGACCTTCGGGCGATTTATATATCGTATTCCGCGTCAAGGCACATGAGAAATTTATCCGTGAAGACGACGACATCTATTTGGAACTCAACCTTTCCTTCCCACAAGCTTCACTTGGTGACGAAATCGAAGTACCGACTGTGCAAGGTAATGTTAATTTGAAAATTCCTGCTGGCACGCAAACAGGAACACGATTCCGCTTAAAAGGCAAAGGTGTTAAAAACGTCCATGGCCGCGGAATTGGGGATCAGCACGTTGTAGTGAAAGTGTTGACGCCGAAGAAGATGACAGAAAAACAGAAAGAACTGATGCGTGAATTTGCTGCGATTAGTGGCGATTCGCTTGACGAGTATTCAAGTTCACTATTCGATAAAATCAAACGTTCAATTAAAGGTGACTGAAAGGGATGAATTCATTTGAAGTGGTCGGAAATTTCTATTCATACGACGCATGAAGCAACTGAAGCAGTAGCGAATATTTTACATGAAGCAGGAGCGAGTGGAGTCGTTATCGAAGATTCAGCAGAACCAAATCGAGTCCACGAAGACCGGTTCGGTGAAATATGGGCACTCAACAAGAATGATTTCCCAGTGGATGGCGTTATCTTAAAAGCCTATTTACCAGTCAATAGTTTCCTTATTGAAACGGTGAAAGATATCGGCCAGTCAATCAGCGGCCTATCGGAATTTGGAATAGATGCAGGGGAAAATGCCATTCAGACAAATGAAGTCGATGAAGAAGATTGGGCAACTGCCTGGAAAAAGTACTATCATCCTGTCAAAATTTCAGGTCGCTTTACAATTGTTCCGACATGGGAGGAATATGAACCTGTCGAATCAGATGAATTGATTATCGAACTAGATCCTGGCATGGCATTTGGAACGGGCACACATCCGACAACAGTTATGTGTTTACAAGCGCTTGAGAAATACGTCAAGCCAGGAGACACAGTTGTAGACGTGGGAACGGGTTCAGGTGTGTTATCTATCGGGGCAGCACTTCTAGGTGCTTCACGTGTCCACGCACTTGATTTGGATCAGGTTGCAGTTGTAGCTGCAAAAGAAAACATTGAGCTGAATCATGTTGAAGAAACGGTAGAAGTGAAGCATGGCAATCTTCTAGACTCTGTAAAAGAGCCGGCAGACATCATCATTGCAAATATCCTGGCTGAAGTGATCATGTCCTTTTCACAAGATGCGTATTCAATTTTACCGGAGAATGGCCTGTTTATTGTTTCGGGAATCATTGGCCAAAAACGCGATCTAGTGAAAGACGATCTGATTAGCAAAGGATTTGAGATTATCGAATCTGTTCTTATGGAAGACTGGGTTGCTATCATCGCTAAAAAAAGGAGCGTGTAACGATTTGCAACG
>CAZWAW010000014.1:2522-15339 GCA_964632025.1 uncultured Sporosarcina sp. | reverse complement strand
TTTCAAGCCGAAAGATCTATTGTTAAATGGGATGACAAAAAAGGTGACAAAAAAGTTGAACGGCTTCGCAAAATTGCCAAAGAGGCTGCGGAACAATGTCATCGCACAGTTATCCCGGAAGTACGGAATCCATTCTCTGTTAAGCAGTTAATCGCTGAATCAGAAGAGTTTGATGTCCTTCTATTTGCTGATGAAGAAGACGCGAAAAGTGGAGATCCACATAAAATTGCGGATCGTCTAAAAAATGTATTACCTGGTCAAACGGTACTTGTTGTATTTGGACCTGAGGGCGGGCTGTCGAGGACAGAAGCCGAAACACTGCGTTCAGCAGGATTTTTACCGATAGCGTTAGGTCCGCGCATATTGCGGACGGAAACGGCTCCATTGTATTTATTGTCCACAATGTCATACGAATTTGAATGAAAGTGGTGAGCAGTTGTGTCTTCGGTCGCATTCCATACGTTGGGCTGCAAGGTGAATCATTACGAAACCGAGGCGATCTGGCAACTTTTTAAAGAAGCTGGTTACGTCCGCGGTGATTTCGAAAAAAATTCTGATGTTTATGTCATTAATACATGTACAGTGACGAATACCGGTGATAAAAAAAGCCGGCAAGTCATCCGTCGTGCTGTTCGGAAAAATCCGGACGCTGTAATTTGCGTAACGGGTTGTTATGCACAAACGTCTCCAGCTGAAATCATGGCGATTCCAGGGGTAGATATCGTTGTTGGAACACAAGATCGGACCAAACTTCTGGGACTCATTGATGAATTCCGTACGGAGCGTCAGCCAATCAATGCTGTCCGCAACATCATGAAAAACAGGATCTATGAAGAACTTGACGTTCCTACATTTTCGGATCGTACACGTGCATCCCTTAAAATTCAAGAAGGGTGCAACAACTTCTGTACGTTCTGCATCATTCCATGGGCGCGTGGACTAATGCGTTCACGTGATCCACAAGAAGTCATTCGACAAGCACAACAGCTTGTTGATGCAGGTTACCTTGAAATTGTATTAACCGGTATCCATACGGGTGGTTACGGTGAAGATTTGAAAGATTACAATCTTGCACGCCTGCTTCGTGACCTGGAAACACAAGTCAAAGGACTGAAACGGCTACGTATTAGCTCGATTGAAGCAAGCCAACTGACGGATGAAGTGATTGAGGTTCTACGTGATTCAACAACCATCGTCCGTCATCTTCACATTCCAATTCAGTCTGGTTCAGACACGGTTCTGAAGCGTATGCGAAGGAAGTATACAATGGTGTTCTTCGCAGAACGTCTAGACAGACTTCGTGAAGCGTTGCCGCAACTGGCGATTACTTCGGACGTCATCGTCGGTTTTCCAGGCGAGACGGAAGAAGAGTTTATGGAAACGTACAACTTTATACGTGATCATGGATTCACAGAACTGCACGTTTTTCCGTACTCAAAACGGACAGGTACTCCTGCTGCTAGAATGGAAGATCAGGTTCCGGAAGAAGTGAAAAACGAACGTGTACACCGTTTAATCGAATTGAACGATCAGCTGGCCAAACAATATGCATCTACTTTTGAGGATGAAGTGCTTGAAGTCATTCCAGAAGAGAGGTATAAACTTGAGCCGGAAAGTGGTCTGTATGAAGGCTATTCAGATAACTATTTGAAAGTTGTTTTCGCTGCCGATGAATCAATGGTGGGAAAAATTATTCGTGTGAAAGTTACCAAAGCAGGTTATCCATATAACGAAGGGCAGTTTATCCGCGTTATGGAGGAAGCAACACAACTTGTATAAATTGCATTACATAAAAAGCTGTTCCAACCATTTATGGAGGGGAACAGCTTTTTAAGTGCAGAAATGAATTGTTCTTGATATGATAGGGGAAGTACGGACAACTCGAGGAGGTATTCATTTGAATACAAATTTTGCAACTTATATTGATCATACATTATTAAAAGCTGACGCAAAGAAAAATGCAATCGAAACATTATGTGAAGAAGCTAGAAAATACTCGTTTGCATCTGTTTGTGTAAACCCGACATGGGTGAAAACAGCAGCTGCTGCGCTAGAAGGATCACCTGTTAAAGTTTGTACAGTTATTGGTTTTCCTCTAGGAGCTTCAACTTCTGAAGTAAAGGCTTTTGAAACTGAGAATGCAATTGCAAACGGTGCAAATGAAATCGACATGGTTATCAACATTGGCGCACTTTGCAACGGCGATGATGAAGTTGTGAAAAAAGATATCGAAGCGGTAGTTAGTGCTGCAAAAGGAAAAGCAATTGTTAAAGTCATCATTGAAACATCTCTTTTAACCGATAAGGAAAAAAGGAAAGCATGTGAACTTTCTGTCCTTGCAGGCGTTGATTTCGTGAAAACATCGACAGGTTTCTCAACGGGCGGTGCGACAGAAGAAGATGTCAAGTTAATGAGAGCTGTTGTCGGACCTGAAATGGGTGTTAAAGCATCAGGTGGTGTCCGAAATTTAGAGGATATGAAGAAAATGATTGATGCAGGAGCTACAAGAATTGGCGCTAGTTCAGGCGTTCAAATCATGCAGGGCCTTGAATCACAATCTGATTATTAATTTAAAAGTTTTATATTGACCTATAGTTAATTCCGCGGTATAATTTATGAGTACATGGCACTTGGTCATGTTCTAGAAGTGTGTTTGGAGGGAGGGACAAGAGATATGTCGAAAACTGTTGTTCGTAAAAACGAATCGCTTGAAGATGCTCTTCGCCGCTTCAAACGTACTGTATCCAAAAGTGGAACAATACAAGAGGTAAGAAAGCGTGAGTTTTATGATAAGCCAAGTGAAAAACGTAAAAAGAAATCTGAAGCTGCAAGGAAACGTAAATTCTGATTTCCTGTGGTGATGAGTTCGACATTGTTTTAAAACTAAAATTTGGTAAACCGGAAAATCCTTTATGGGTTTTCCGGTTTATTTGTATATGAGATAAAATAAAACAAAACTTTTTAAGGGAAAATGAAACTTCCGAGCAATTGAAACGTATATAGAGATATAATAGAATCTATAGAAAGAGGTGAAAAATACTATGCATAAAATGATAGGAAGAGTTCTCCTGTTCATTTTATTCGTATCGGCATTCGCATTCCCACTCTTAGAAACGGGAGCGGCAACTTCGAAAGTCTATAAAGTTCCAGTTGAAAACGTGGTTGAGAAAGGTTTGTATGCTTTTTTACAGCGGTCATTTGCAGAAGCTGAAGAGGCGGGAGCAGAGGCCATCATCCTGGAGATAAATACACCGGGTGGATTCACTGATGCGGCTGACCAAATCGCTAGGCTGATAAATGAGAGTGACATACGAGTAATCGCTTACATCAATAATAAAGCAATCTCTGCTGGTGCTTTCATAGCGCTTTATGCTGATGAAATTTATATGTCACCAACTGCAACAATGGGAGCTGCACAAGTAATCGATTCTGCGGGTAATGCGGCGGATGATAAAGCTCATAGTGTATGGGTTGCAGATATGATAACAGCTGCCGAGTCGAACGACCGAGAGCCGAAATTTGCAGCAGCAATGGCGGAGCCTGATATTAACTTACCTGCATATCGGGCTGGCGTGGGGAAACTGTTAACACTTAAAGCGGATGAAGCAAAAGAAGTCGGTTACAGCAAAGCAACGGTTGGGTCTTTCAAAGAATTGCTAAAAGTAACAGGACTTGAAAATGCGAACATTATTTTAATAAATGAAACATTTTCTGAAAAAATTGCGCGCTTCATTACACATCCAGTCGTCGTACCAATCCTCTTATCAATCGCAGGATTGGGATTTGTTCTCGAATTATATTCTCCAGGATTCGGTGTGCCGGGAACAATGGCCGGTATTTCGTTGGTTTTATTCTTTTACGGACATCTAGTAGCGGGGCTTGCTGGTTACGAAACGATTATCTTGTTCCTTATAGGGGCAGTTCTGATCGTAGCGGAAGTCTTCTTGCCGCATGGTATAGCAGGGCTCATTGGATCGCTCGCAATTATTGGAAGTATTATTATGGCGGGCGGCAATCCGATGTATATGGCGATTTCTGTCCTTATTGCGGTTGCTATCGCTGTTATAGGGATGGTGATTATTATGAAATTTTTCGGTAAAAAATTGCACTTGCTCAACAAAGTTGTGCTAATGGATACAACTGATACGGAAAGCGGTTATGTTTCGAATGTGAACAGGATTGAATTACTTGGACGCATTGCTAAAACATCTACACCGCTTAGACCATCTGGAGCAATTGAGCTTGATGGCGAGCGAATTGATGTCGTTTCTGAAGGAAGTTACATCGGCAAAGGAATAAGTGTTATCATTGTAAAGGTTGAAGGTTCCCGGACAGTAGTAAGGGAATCAATAGAGAAAGGGGAGAATGAATAATGCCAGCAATCGCAGGTTCAGCAGGGTTAATAGGTATTGTAGCAATCGTTGTTATCGCAATAATTGTATTGTCCGTATTTTTCACACTCGTCCCTGTAGCGCTATGGATTTCTGCCATGGCAGCAGGAGTAAGAGTAAGCATCTTCACACTGATTGGTATGCGTCTCCGTCGGGTTATCCCGAGCAGGATTGTTAATCCGCTTATTAAAGCACATAAAGCGGGACTAGACGTTACTATTAATCAACTTGAAAGTCACTATCTTGCGGGAGGGAACGTCGACCGTGTTGTCAACGCACTAATCGCTGCACACCGCGCAAATATCGAACTTACATTTGAACGCGCTGCGGCTATCGATCTTGCAGGTCGTGACGTTTTAGAGGCAGTTCAAATGTCCGTTAACCCGAAAGTTATTGAAACACCATTCATCGCCGGTGTGGCAATGAACGGGATTGAAGTAAAAGCAAAAGCGCGTATTACAGTACGTGCAAACATCGACCGTCTTGTCGGTGGTGCTGGTGAAGAGACAATCGTTGCTCGTGTTGGTGAGGGTATTATCTCGACAATCGGTTCATCTATCGACCATGCAAAAGTATTGGAAAATCCAGATATGATTTCTCAAACTGTTTTAGCAAAAGGTCTTGACTCAGGTACTGCATTCGAAATTCTATCAATTGATATTGCAGACGTTGATATCGGTAAAAACATCGGTGCAGAACTTCAAACTGAACAAGCTATGGCTGATAAAAACATCGCACAGGCAAAAGCAGAAGAACGCCGTGCAATGGCTGTTGCAAATGAACAGGAAATGAAAGCCAAAGTTGAAGAAATGCGTGCGAAAGTTGTCAGTGCTGAAGCGGAAGTTCCGCTTGCAATGGCAGAAGCGCTACGTAACGGTAATATTGGTGTCATGGATTATGTGAATTATAAAAATATCCAGGCAGATACAGGAATGCGTGATTCCATCAGTAACTTTGGTGGAGATAAGGAAGCGACAGAAATTAAGAAGAACTAATACTTGAGAAGCCATTTCCTGGAAAGGGGATGCACGAATGGAACAGATAATCATTTTTATCATTTTGGCTCTTGTTGGATCTTTTTTTAGGGGCAAGAAAAAAGAACCCGAGAAGGGGCCGCAGCCTAAGCCGTTCACAGCAACGGGGCACGCTCCAGAGGGTCCGACAACTAAACTAAAAGAGATGTACCGTGAATTGCAGAGAGAAATGGCAGGAGCAGCTGCGGAGCCGCCAAGCCGTCAGCTACCAAAGCAGCAGCAACAGGCAACAGTAACGGTTCCTTCAGCTCCTGTAGTAGCACCAGCTGCAAGACCAACTGCTGATAGAAAAGAACGTAATTCATCAGCAAATCGCCACATGGAACGTCCCGATTCTTCTGTGAATCGACATAGTGGAAGATTGTCTGCACATGGCGGTCAACGTCAAACTGTGTCTGCTATACAATCGCATGATTTAATGCCGAAAAATCAAGAGGACCTGCTGAAAGGCATTGTGTTCTCTGAAATTTTTGGCCCACCGAAATCAAAAAGATAAGCATTGACCCTCTATCCGAATCATACGATGTGGATAGGGGGTTTTATATTTTGAAAAGACTATTTCAGACCGGTTCATCAGTTACAATTGAAGATTTCGCTTCATTACGGATCAATGGCCCTTATTCTTTGTTGAAACTCGGCCCCGATTTCGCAATCATCAGCAGTGGAGAATACAGGATTGAGGCGATAGGCACCGATTTAACAGTTGAAACGTTATCCGAAGAAGTTGCTGTTTTCACATTCACTTCAATTACTACCATGAATGTGACGACAGGTGCAGACAAGGAAGCGAAGCGTAATGCGTAAACGCTATGCTGTCAAAATATCAGGCGACGGAAACCTTTCTGGATTTCTCACGAAACTTGTAACAATTGGAACAAAAATAACCTCTTTATCAGTTGTAGATGGGGTGGCACGTTTTCGAACAGATCGTAGCGGGCTTCGTGCTATACGGCGTAATAGAAGGCATTATCGGTTAAAAGTAGCCATTTCGATTGCGAATCTAGAATCAGGCTCAATTGGACTTTTCACATCAAGCCGTTTCCTCATCGCATGTCTCATTCCTTTTGCTGCATCATTTTTCCTTTGGACAGTAAATGTTGAATCGGATATACCGGAAGTCGTGGACAGAATTGAAAAGAAGCTTGAAAAAAGTTCTATCGTTTTGTTAAGACCCTTAGCTTTAATTCCTGATGAAGGTGAAATCCGGCGCGACCTCATGCTCGATGATCCTGCTTTATCATGGGTTAGATTTAGACGAGTTGGAACGTCTCTGACAATTATTCCAATGTTATCACCTCCAACAACTAACATTGTTGAAGCGAAAGAACTTCCGTCTCATCTTGTAGCACGTACAGGGGGCGTTATAACACGTTTTGAGCTAGATAAGGGGGAACGGGTCAGTCATGTTCATCAGACGGTTAAGAAAGGGGACGTGCTAGCCACGGGTATATTGGAACAAGGTGATAAAACGGCAATTGTTGGAGCGGATGGTGCCGTGTACGCGGATTATTGGGTCGAATACACCTTTACTCTTCCGAAAAAAATTAATTTCCAGTTACAGGGCGAGGAAATTGTGAACTATTCTTTTAACCTACCGTGGAAGCAGCAAGGCAAAGAAGGATGGTCTCTAGGGTCTTTCATCGAAACCGAAAGACATATTGAAGAAACCGCAGGGCACTTTGAATTGGTTGAAGGTATGGAAGAAACGGTTATAATTCCTTTGTTAAAAAACAAATTAATGTCGGAATCTTTTTCGAAAGCAATTATTAAAGAGGAAAAAGTTTTACACGTGACATTCGATGATGATAAAGTTAGAGGGACAATATTGTTTCTTATCAATGACAATATTGCTGTAAAAAGACTGATTCCCAAGGAGACTGAGCCTATTGGATGAGCAAATGATTCAACTACATGTTGAAGACCCTAATGAAACAGTAATGCTTCTCGGAATTTCTGATCAAAATATGAAACTTATTGAAGAGCAATTAAACGTTTCAGTATTGACTAGAGGCGACACGATTTCAATCAGTGGCGCTGAAGATAGTAGGAACTCGGCTAAAGCGCTTTTGGAACAGTTATTGAAGGTAATACGGAAAGGTATTAATATTAATCAACGTGATGTCTCAACTGCGCTCGAAATGGTGAAAAGTAGCACAATTGAATACTTTGCAGAGTTGTACGACGAAGAAATTTCAAGGAATATGAAAGGTAAAGCGATTCGTGCAAAGACAATCGGTCAGCGTGAATATGTCAGTGCGATTCGATCGCGTGATCTTGTATTCTGTATCGGGCCAGCTGGGACGGGGAAAACGTACTTAGCGGTCGTATTAGCTGTTTTAGCGATGAAAACGGGTTCTGCGAAGCGAATTGTCCTAACGCGTCCCGCAGTCGAAGCGGGAGAGAGTCTAGGCTTCCTCCCAGGTGATTTGAAGGAAAAAGTTGACCCATACCTTCGCCCGCTGTATGACGCGCTACACGATGTCCTGGGGGCGGAACAAACGGATCGACTTATGGAACGGGGAGTTATCGAAATTGCACCGCTCGCTTATATGAGGGGACGAACACTCGATGATGCATTCATTATTCTCGATGAAGCACAGAATACAACAAAAGCACAAATGAAAATGTTTTTAACACGTCTTGGTTTCGGGTCGAAAATGGTAATAAACGGGGACAAAACGCAAATAGACTTGCCAAGAGGAACTGAATCGGGACTTATTGTCGCCGAAAAAATTCTCAGTAAAGTAGGGGAAATCCATTTCCAATACTTGGAGCAGGGTGATATCGTACGCCATCCAATCGTTGCCAAAATAATTGAAGCATACGAACAGGAGCAGTCATAAGTAAGTGACTGCTTTTTCTTTAGCATCATCGCTGCTCTGATTATAGCTATAGAGAAGCAGGGGGAGAGATTCCAATGTTCCAACCAATCAGGAAGCTATTTAAATCACTTAAATTCAATTATTTATCCTTGTTTTTAATTGGTCTATCCACTATACTTCTGTTTTCTTTCATGTATGGAAGTGTGAAAAAAGAAACATATGAATTGAAATCTTTTCAAATTGCACCAGATACCATCCGTTCCTTAAAAACGGTTGAGGATACAGTGAAAACCGAACAGGATAGGGAACGTGCCGCTATTGAAGTTGGCCCTTCTTATGTATTTTCAGAAGACGTTGTGAAAAATAGACAAGCAATCGCAACGTCATTGTTCGATTTTCTAATAGAAGTAAAAAACCAAAATGAGCAAGATCAATTTAAATCGGAGACGGCTTCTAAGTCCTCCAAAGAGTTAGTCGCAAAAATGCGCACTAAACTTATCAGTTTGGAAAAGGAAGAACCTAGTCTGCGACTTAGTGATGACGCCATAGCTAATCTTTTATCCCTGACTACAGATGCTTTACTGAACGCGCAAAGCCTATTAGTCGGTGTACTAGGGGAGGAATTAGCGAAACCGGTACGAACGGCTGATCTGTCGACTGTCCGTTATGAAGTAGAACGGAAAATCAGGCTTACAGATTCGGTTCCACCTTCAATTTTACAAACGCTAATAACACTTAGCCGGTCTCTTGTTGTAGAGACAGAATCGATTCATGAGGAAATGACGAAGGCAAGGGTTGCACAGGCGCGGGAAAGTGTCGAACCTACCCGAATCTTGCAAGGACAAGTAATTGTCCGTGAAGGACAGGTTATTGACAAAGAAATATACCGGCAATTAGAGCTCGCGGGCGTATTGTCAAATCAGTCTTCTATGAAACCGCTGGTAGGCCTCATTTTATTTGTCCTGCTTGTAGGTGCGATTATTTATATGCATTTCTTTTCATGGAGTGAAAATAGGGTTGTGAAGAAAAAGGCATTGCTCATTGTATTAGTTGTCTTTTTCCTGCTCGTCATCTTGATGAAACTTATTTCCCTTATTGAAAAAGACTTCGATGTTCTGTTGGCTTTCCTGTTTCCGACAGCGCTGGCACCCATGCTTATTAAGTTATTAACAAACGAGCGGCTTGCACTGATGACGACAATTATCACCGCGGCAACAGCGGGCATACTGTTACAAGAAGGTTATGCGGCAATCATTCAGATGGAAGTTGCATTGTACATACTTTTCGGTGGTATTGTGAGCTTGTATTTACTAGGGGACAATGGCAGACGTTCAAATATTTTACGGACAAGTTTAGGGGTTTCCGTTTCCAATATGATGTTTATCGCATTTTACCTCCTGATGACACAGTCATCTTACGATTTGACGGAATTAGTGTATTATATGATAGCGGCAATTGTTTCGGGTATATTGTCAGGAGCACTTACAATTGGGCTTATGCCATTTTTTGAGTCTGGCTTTCGGCTATTATCGGATATGCGACTTATCGAGCTATCCAATCCGAATCACCCGCTACTGAAAAAAGTACTAACTGAAACGCCAGGTACTTATCATCATAGCGTTATGGTCGCAAATCTAGCCGATGCGGCATGTGAATCGATTGGTGCGAATGGACTTCTTGCCAGGGTGGGAAGTTATTATCATGATATCGGAAAGACGCTAAGACCTGGCTACTTCATTGAGAATCAGCATGCTGGTCAAAATCCACATGACTCATTGCCACCAGAAAAAAGCAGGGATATTATTATTGCTCATGGAGAAGACGGTGCGAAACTTCTTGAAAAGCATAAAATGCCGGTAGAAATCATTGATATTGCTCGTCAGCATCATGGAACGAGTACGTTGAAATATTTTTACTATAAAGCTAAGGAATCTGGGGAAGATGTAAAAGAAGAGGATTTCCGTTATGCAGGACCAAAACCTCAAACAAAAGAAATAGCAATTATCTCAATAGCAGACAGTGTTGAGGCCGCTGTACGATCAATGAAGGAACCGACCTCCGAAAAAATTGCATCACTTGTCCGATCTATCGTTAATGATAAAATGAACGATGGCCAATTCGATGAATGCGATCTTTCTATGAAGGAATTGAAGACGGCGGAAAGAGTTATGTGTGAAACGTTAAATGGGATTTTCCATAACCGGATTGAATATCCGAAATGAGTACGAAGGGAGCTAGTAGTAGATGTTGGAAATATATTTTGAGGACGAAACAGCTAGAGTGAATGATAAAATCGAGGATTTGATCCGAAAGCTGCTAAATCATGCTACTAATGAAGAAGAACTAGTAGGAAAAATGGAAATTTCTGTTACATTCATGACGGATGCAGACATTCAGGAAGTGAATGCAACTTATCGCGGTAAAAATGTACCGACGGATGTCATTTCATTTGCACTCGAAGAATTAACGGAAGGCGAAGTAGCTATTATTCCTGAAGAAGGCATGCCAACCGCTTTAGGTGATATACTTATTTCAGTGGAAACAGCTGAGCGGCAAGCAGAGGAATACGGACATGATTTTAATCGTGAAATTGGATTTCTTGCGCTTCATGGCTTCCTCCATCTTCTTGGCTATGATCATATAACTGAAGAAGGGGAAGCTGAGATGTTCGGCAGGCAAAAGGAGATTCTCGCTTCATTTGGACTCGAGAGGTGATTGATCAATGCGGAAGTTCATTCAATCTTTTGTCTACGCGTGGAATGGGATCTGTTATGGCATAGGAACGGAACGGAATGCAAAAGTGCATGTTATGGCCGCAATCATTGTCATTGTAGCGGGTTTTATGACGGGCCTTTCACATTCAGAGTGGTTCATCGTCATTATTCTGATTTGCGGAATGCTGGCGCTTGAGCTGATGAATTCTGCGGTCGAACGTGTCGTTGATCTACTAACAACTGAACGTCATGTACTCGCGAAACAAGCGAAAGATCTCGCAGCAGGCGCGGTCTTAGTGTATGCGATTGGAAGTGCAATAATCGGTTTAATGTTATTTATTCCGAAATGGTTTAACTAAATTGAAGAGGTGTCTTTATGGATGTAGAAAAATTAGTTGCTGAATCGAAAAAAGCACGGGAGAAAGCGTATGTCCCGTATTCAAAATTCCCAGTTGGAGCGGCGCTGTTAGCCGAGGACGGGACTATTTATCACGGCTGTAATATTGAAAACTCAGCTTATAGCATGACCAATTGTGCTGAACGAACAGCTTTTTTTAAAGCTGTTTCCGACGGCGTACGTAGCTTCAAAGCACTTGTGGTAGTTGCAGATACAGAAGGACCTGTTTCCCCGTGTGGAGCATGCAGACAAGTGATTGCAGAGTTTTGCAGTGGCTCGATGCCTGTCTATCTCACGAACCTAAATGGGGATGTAGAAGAAACGACTGTAGCAAAACTATTACCAGGCGCATTTTCAAAGGAGGATCTTTCATATGCAGCAAAACAATAAAGGGTTCAAATCGGGATTCATCTCGATTATTGGACGTCCTAATGTCGGTAAATCGACATTTCTTAACCATGTAGTCGGACAAAAGATTGCGATTATGAGTGACAAACCACAGACGACTCGCAACAAAGTACAAGGTGTTGTCACGACAGACAAATCACAAATCATCTTCATCGATACGCCAGGAATTCATAAGCCAAAGCATAAGCTTGGCGATTTCATGGTGAAAACTGCGCGCAACACATTGAAAGAAGTAGATGTGGTTATGTTCATGGTCAATGCAGATGAGCCGATTGGCCGCGGTGACCGCTTCATAATGGAACTTCTTGAGAATTCAAAGACACCCGTATTCCTTATCATTAATAAAATTGATTTAGTTCATCCGGATGAATTATTCAAAATCATCACTTCGTATACAGCAGAGTATGACTTTGCTGAAATCGTACCAATTTCAGCAATGAACGGTAATAATGTGGATCGCCTTCTCGAAACGATGATCAAATACTTACCAGAAGGACCTAAATACTATCCTGACGATCAAGTAACGGATCACCCGGAACGATTTATCATTTCCGAATTAGTCCGTGAAAAGGTATTACATCTAACGAGAGAAGAGATTCCACACTCAATAGCCGTTGTTATTGAGAAGATTGAACGTGAAGAAGGACGGGAAATGGTCAATGTTATGGCGACAATTGTCGTCGACCGTGATTCTCAAAAAGGCATTGTCATCGGTAAAAAAGGTGCATTGCTAAAAGAAATCGGAACGAATGCTAGGCATGATATCGAAATGTTACTAGGTTCGAAAGTATTTCTTGAGTTATGGGTAAAAGTGCAGAAAGACTGGCGCAATAAACCCGGACATCTGAAGGAATTCGGATTTAGAGATGACGAGTATTAATTAAATGAACGTATCCTAAATGCGCCGCGTCCTGCGGCAACGGATGCATGACCCACTTCGTGTGGGCCCAAATGCGCAAGCGGCCTACTTAGACACGACAGGCATAAGACTGGCCGCTGAAGCTAGACAAAGAGGTGATTGCTTCGCTGAACAAATGGGAAGGAATCATTC
>CAZWAW010000014.1:0-2422 GCA_964632025.1 uncultured Sporosarcina sp. | reverse complement strand
CTGAAGCTAGACAAAGAGGTGATTGCTTCGCTGAACAAATGGGAAGGAATCATTCTAAGAGGTATTCCGTACGGTGAGTCCAACAAAATTGTCACGTTGTTTACTCGTGAAGGCGGTAAGATGACGGCCATGGCCCGTGGAGCGAAGAAACCTGCGAGCAGGCTAGCTGCTGTGACGCAGCCATTTACACACGGTTCATTCCTGATTCGTACTGGCAGAGGGATGGGAACGCTTGAACAAGGCGAGCCGATCGATTCAATGCGGCATATTCGCGAGGACTTGGAAGCAACAGCTTATGCAAGTTATGTTGTTGAACTGATTGATAAGTTAACGGAGGATAATGAGCGAATTGTTGGTATTTATGGATTGTTGTATGATGCACTTCATGCCATCAATGAGCAATACGATCCGGAAGCCATTGCGTTATTTGTTGAGTGGAAAATGTTGCCGGTAGCCGGTATCCATCCAACACTTCATCAATGTGCAAATTGCAGGGCTACTGAAGGCGAGTTTGCTTTTTCATTCATGCAAATCGGCTTCATTTGTCATAGGTGCTTCCATGTAGATAAGCATTCGATTCGGATTTCACCTAGTCAATTGAAATTGATTCGCACATTTTATACGGTCCCTATCAATCGGGTCGGTAATTTGACGTTGAAGAAGACGACAAAAGATTTCATGAAAAAGCTCGTCCGAACAATTTATGATGAACAAGTAGGAATTCGATTAAAATCGAGATCATTCCTTGATCAGCTCGACTCAACGCCTGAACTGTTACCTAGAAAAGAGAAACCAAAAGAGAGTGGCGAATAGTCCTCTTTACAATAAACCCCGAATCTTGGATCCTATGAAATAGAGTCCAAGGTTCGGGGTTTTGTTGATAAATAATTTCTTACTTATAGATTAGTTACCCGTTTAAATTCAATAAAACGCGTGCCTTGGAAAGTGAGCATTCCCACATCACCATCAGCTAACATACCATATTGGGAACCGTTTACTGCTAGTTCCAAACGATCTTCGCTCTTTACTTGAAACGTGGCATAATACCAAGTGCTGGCCGAAGAATCGCCAGATCCGCCGGAAGTTTTTGTTCTTTTTGTAACAACTTCGGCTGGCACAGTTAGTTGTGGGGAATTATTATTTGAATTCCACGTACCGATGGATTTCACAACGGCGAAAATAATTAAACCGAAAACAATCATTGCACCTACGCCGATAAAGATGGGAATAAACGTAAACATAGCATCTCCAAATGGTGAAAACATGTAGAAAACCCCCTTATATATGTTGAATAGTTGTATAGATGTTATACGTCCTACTTTCTAAATAGTTTCATAACTCTTTTGATATTTTTCTTGAATATCTTTATACTATATGAAAGAAGGGGGGGGACCGTCTATGAAATACATAAAAATAGTTCTTCAAATCATAGTCTTATACGCCTTAGTGCTGATGGGGAATTGGCTTCAAGATATTCTTCACTTACCGCTTTCAGGAAGCATAATTGGACTGCTATTATTGTTGGCGGCCCTTTCATTGAAAATAGTTCGGCTTGAATGGATTGAATCGGGCTCTTACTTTCTGTTATCTTATTTGCCATTATATTTTATCCCTGCGACTGTTGGCGTGATGAATTATGGACATGTTTTTGCAGGAAAAGGATTTCTGTTAATACCAATCACAATAATAAGCTCGTTTTTGACGATGTGGATTTCTAGTACTATAAGTCAATTTCTTGCCAAGAAATCCGCTAGGAAGGAGGAAGTTTCATGCAAATAATGCTGTTTTCTATTCTCTTTGTTAGTGTAACAATTGCTGTTTATCTTGCTATGAACTTATTATATTTTAAATATCGCAAAGCGTTCTTTATACCAATACTGACAACAACAATTGGCATTATTTTGATTCTCGTTCTTTTCAGGGTTCCATATGAATCGTATATGCTCGGCGGAAAGTGGATTGACCTGCTGCTGGGACCTGCGATTGTATCATTAGCCATTCCTCTATATAAACAAAGGGAGTTAATCAAAAAGAATATGTTACCCATACTTGGCGGTGTATTGACGGGCGTCCTTGTTGGTATGGTAAGCGGTGTGCTTTTTGCAAAACTGATGGGATTTACAAAAGAAATCGTACTTTCACTATTACCTAAGTCGATTACAACGCCTATAGCAATACAGATTGCTTCGGCATTGGGGGGCGTAACTTCGCTTACAATCGCATTTGTCATGATTGCAGGCTTTACCGGTATCATTCTAGGGCCAATATTTTTGAAATGGTTTCGCATTGATACTGCCATCGGTCGTGGCATCGGGCTGGGAGCAGCGTCTCATGCACTTGGAACATCGAAAGCAATTGAACTCGGTGAGCAGGAAGCATCTTATAGTTCCATTGCAATGACGCTATCCGCGATTATTGGATC
>CAZWAW010000013.1:0-46147 GCA_964632025.1 uncultured Sporosarcina sp. | reverse complement strand
TTTTATGAAAATTATTAACAGTGAAAGAGGTTTTACATTAATCGAAATGATGATTGTCCTACTAATTATTTCGGTTCTTATTCTCATTGCAATCCCTAATGTCACAAAGCATTCGAAGTCAATTGATGAAAAGGGCTGCAACGCTTACGTGAAAATGGTTCAAGGCCAAGTCGAGGCGTTTAAAATGGATGAAAAACATCTGCCGACGTCGCTTGCAGAATTGACTGAAAAGGAATATCTGCCTGGAAATGCCCAGTGCCCTGATGGAACACAATTGTCAATTGATCCGAATGGGAAAGTGGCTAAAGTGGGGGAATCGGCAGACGGTGGAGAAAACTAGGGAAAGTGGATTCACGTTCCTTGAAATGATTCTAGTATTAGCTGTTTTGTCAATTATGACAGCAATCATTTTACCTATCGGTGACAAATGGATGCAGGCTGAATCCGAGGATAATGCGCTTCAAGCGTTTATGTCAACTGTCTATAGTTTACAAGCATATTCGATGGCCAACTATGCGGCTACGGGCTTGGAGTTCAGGGATTCAGGAACCGAATACACATCATTTTACCTATTGAGCAAAGAAGGAAAAGTTGAAGTTGCACAAAATGTTTTTCCGAAAGGGATGCGTTTGGCGAGCTCGAGCCAATTGAAGTCAATTAACTTCGATGGGAATGGCGATATCTTGAAGTCTGGCACAATGGCGTTCTTAACGAGTTCAGGTATTATCGAAATAAGGTTCCAATTTCAGCGCGGAAGGATGATTATCCATGAATGAAGGGGGCTACTCATGGCCAGAAGCGATACTTACATTAACGATTGTAATTGTTATCTTTGGGACACTGCTTCCTTTTGCTTCAATAGTGACCTCAAAGTTGCAGATGAAGAAGGCGCATATGTATGCGGCGGAAACTGCCCATCAAGGGGCTATCTATTTTAATGCATATGGTTTGATAGAGGGTGTACGTCAAGTTGATGGAGTGGATTACGATTGGACTATTGAGGGGCAATCTGTTTGTGTGTCTTATGAGGTAGTCAAGAAGGTGTTCAATAAATGCGTTCATTCATGAAGATGTCAAATGAACAGGGCTATACATTTCTAGAAAGTATCTTTCAACTAATCATCATGGCCATTATCATTCATCTATTCCTCCTATTTTTCTATTGGAAAGGTCCGATTGAACAATACTATACAGATTACTCATCCACTGAATGGGAATTATTCTCGGCTGATTTACAATATCTTCTTTCTGACGTCAGTGAAATCCGATTGGCTAACGGTGGAAGGACAATCCGACTTAAGAACAATCGGGGGCAGATTGATATTGAGCAAAGTGGAACGGTTATCCGGAAGCGAGTAGACACTACCGGGCACATTCCATTAGTTACAGGAGTAAAGGAAGCTACGTATAGATTTGATGGTATGACTATAACTGCTTATGTGACGATGTTGAATGATTCCGTTAAAGTAAGGGGTTTTGCGGTTGGAATTTATCCGAAATGAACATGGCGCCATGCTTGCGGCCGCGATTATTTTATTATTTTTCGTTAGTCTCTTTCTTTTCTCCCTCGTTTCATGGCATGATAGTATGCAAAGAAGTTACGATTCGCTTGAATCGTATTATGAAAACGAAACGGTGAGGATAATGAAACGGGACGGATAAAACTATTCGTTCTGCCAAATGGGTGATGACATGAAAAAAGTGTATTTGATTGGTTATATGGGGTGTGGGAAGAGTGCAATTGGCAAACGACTTAGCTTTGCGACAAAAATGCCATATTATGATATGGATACTGAAATCGTGAGGATGACTGGTTTGACGATCCCCCAAATATTTGAAATGTATGGTGAAGAACGTTTTCGTGAAATGGAAACAGAGTTCCTTCGCACGTTCCGTGATGAATTTTGTATCATTGCGACAGGTGGAGGTGTGGCGATGCGTAAAGAAAATAGGGAGATTATGCGGAAAACAGGGCTTGTCTTTTTTCTGAATGCTCCATTTCGCGACATATGGCGACGGATTTCTACAGACCGAAACCGTCCGATTGTACAAAGATCGACACGTTCAGATCTTGAACAGCTGTTTAATAATCGGAAGCCTCACTATCTACAGGGTGCACATTTTAAAGTCGAAACGGAAAATCGATCTTTGCGTGACATTGTGGATTATATCGCATTCCAAATAGGGAGGCTTAAAGGGGAAATATAAATGAGGACGAAAATCAACCATCGATTATCGTTTTCTCATTCCTTTAATTAGATGAAAATTTAATTAATGGACGAAAAGACGAACGATCGACTCGGAATACTTGTTTCCGTTCGTTAAAACGACTATCAATTAAAAAGTATTGCGCTTTCAAAGATGAAATGTTAAGATATAAGGCGAAAGGGCATTAGTTGTCCGAATCTTAATCATCTTCATTTCAATTGAATAACGCGAATGATTGTATGGGGAGAGCACGCAATGGCGTCGCCGAAGGAGCAAGTAACTTATGTTATGAATCTCTCAGGTAACAAGACTCATACATGACGCATCTCTGGAGAGCGCCGGTTAGGCTGGCCACCAACGAGGAAAGCCGTAAGGTCAAACTTTCAGGTACAAGGACAGAGGTTTCCTAACTAGGGGACCTCTGTCCTTTTTTATCAAACTTTTAAGGGGGAATAGAACTTGTCAGAGTCATTGAAACGCACTATCCTTTTTGACAGCTACGCGGAATACGGTGGTAAAACGATTGATTTTGGTGGTTGGGAATTACCTGTTCAGTTTTCAAGCATTAAAGCTGAACACGAAGCTGTACGGACAAAAGCGGGTCTTTTTGATGTTTCACATATGGGCGAAGTACTTGTCACTGGTGAAGGTGCATTATCTTATTTGCAAAAGATGGTTACAAACGATGTTTCGAAACTTAAAGACGGCCAAGCTCAATACACGGCTATGTGTTATGAAAACGGCGGGACTGTGGATGATCTTTTAATCTACAAACGTGGGGATAATAACTACCTTTTGGTTGTCAATGCGTCAAATATCAACAAAGATCTTGAGTGGATGAATAGTCATGCTACGGACGATGTCAAAATTGAAGACGCATCATCTTCTTACGCACTACTTGCTTTGCAAGGGCCTATAGCACAAAAAGTACTTCAAACATTGACGGACGAGCCTCTAGCAGACATCAAGTTTTTCCGTTTTAAAGAAAACGTTGACATTTCTGGACACCAAGTACTCGTTTCGCGTACTGGATATACAGGAGAAGATGGGTTCGAAATTTACGGCACTCCTGAAGCAATTGTCGCATTATGGTCTGTTATTCTGAAAGCAGGCGAAAGTGAAGGTGTTGTACCAGCAGGTCTTGGTGCACGTGATACGCTGCGTTTTGAGGCTGGTTTACCTTTATATGGACAAGAACTATCAAAAGATATTACACCACTCGAAACGGGCCTTGGCTTCGTTGTGAAGGTGAATAAAGAAGAGGATTTCTTCGGTAAAGAAGTTCTCGTTTCCCAAAAAGAAAATGGTGCACCGCGTAAACTTGTCGGTGTGGAAATGATCGACAAAGGAATTCCGCGTACAGGTTATAAAGTATTCATTGGTGAAGAACAAATCGGTGAAGTCACAACTGGTACACAATCACCAACACTTAAAAAGAACATCGGTTTTGCGCTTCTGAACAGTGAACATACCGCTGAAGGAACTGAAATTGAAGTTGAAATTCGCGCTAAGCGTTTGAAAGCAGTAATTATCGCTACACCATTTTATAAACGCTAATCATATACCATTATGAAAAGGGGTTAAGAAGACATGCAGCATCGTTATATTCCAATGACTGAAACCGATCGCGATGAAATGATGAAAACAATCGGAATTACTTCCGTAGATGAACTTTTTGAAGATATTCCTGAAAAGGTAAGATTTAAAGGCGAATACAATATTAAAAAAGCAAAATCCGAGTCTTCATTGACAAAAGAACTTTCAAAACTTGCAGCGAAAAATGCGGATGCGCGTACATATGCATCATTCCTTGGCGCGGGCGTCTATGATCATTACAAGCCGATCATCGTCGACCATGTCATTTCACGATCTGAGTTCTATACGGCTTATACGCCTTACCAACCGGAAATCTCACAAGGTGAATTGCAAGCTATCTTTGAATTCCAGACAATGATCTGTGAACTGACTGGTATGGACCTTGCAAACTCATCTATGTACGACGGCGGGACGGCTCTTGCTGAAGCGGGAACACTTGCATCAGGACATACACGCCGTAAGAAACTTCTTGTTTCTGAAACAGTTAACCCTGAATCCCGTGATGTAGTTCTTTCTTATGCGTCTGGACAGTACATCGAAGTTGTCACAATTCCACAAAAAGATGGCATTACTGATATGTCGATGTTGGAAGAAATGATGGACGAGGATACAGCTGCAGTTCTTGTGCAATATCCAAACTTCTTCGGTCAGATTGAAGATGTTCAAAAAATTGGTGAAATTGCACATGCTAAAGGTGGACTGTTCGTTGTTTCATCAAATCCACTTGCGCTTGGCATACTAACGCCTCCAGGTAAGCTTGGTGCCGATATTACAGTTGGTGATGCACAACCGTTCGGTATTCCTGAATCATTTGGCGGACCACATTGTGGTTATTTCGCGGTAACGAAAAAGTTGATGCGTAAAGTTCCAGGTCGTCTTGTTGGAGAAACAACTGATGATGAAGGCCGTCGCGGATACGTATTGACACTTCAAGCACGTGAACAGCATATTCGCCGTGATAAAGCGACGTCTAATATCTGTTCAAACCAAGCGTTGAATGCATTAGCTGCTTCTGTAGCGATGACAGCGCTTGGTAAAATAGGTGCACAAGAAATCGCCTACCAAAACATTGTCAAAACACGCTATGCGAAAGAAGCTTTTGAAAAAGCTGGTTTCGACGTTAAATTTAGTGGATCTCATTTCAACGAAATCGTCGTTGATTGCAAACAGGCTGTAAAAGATGTAAATACGAAATTATTTGCACAAGGGATAATCGGTGGTTATGACCTAGGTCTGACGTATCCTGAATTTGCGAACCATGCACTAATCGCTGTTACAGAACAGCGTACAAAAGAAGAAATCGATGCACTTGTGCAGGAAATGGAGGCCCTTCATGCATAAAGATAACCAGGCGTTAATTTTTGAAATTACGAGAGAAGGACGGATAGGCTACAGTCTCCCAGAGCTGGATGTACCTGAACTTGACCTATCCGATCTATTGCCAAAGGGGTTTGTACGCGAGGAAGTTGCCGAACTTCCGGAAGTTTCTGAACTCGATATTATGCGTCATTACACAGCACTTTCTAACCGTAACCATGGTATCGATTCAGGATTTTATCCACTTGGATCATGTACGATGAAATATAATCCTAAAATCAACGAATCTGTTGCACGTTATCCTGGATTCGCGAATATTCACCCATTACAAGATGAGTCGACTGTTCAAGGTGCGCTAGAGGTTTTATATGACCTGCAAGAGCATCTAGTAGAAATTACAGGAATGGACGAAGTAACACTTCAGCCGGCAGCAGGAGCGCACGGCGAGTGGACAGCTTTGATGATGATTCGGGCTTTCCATGAAGCAAATGGTGACTTCAAACGTACGAAAGTACTTGTTCCCGATTCTGCACATGGTACAAACCCGGCTTCAGCTACAGTTGCTGGTTTCGATACGATTACAGTCAAATCAGGTGAAGACGGACTTGTTGATCTTGAGGATCTGAAACGACATGTAGGGGATGACACGGCGGCACTTATGCTGACGAATCCAAATACACTAGGCCTTTTCGAAGAAGAAATTCTTGAAATGGCTGAAATCGTTCACGCTGCTGGCGGAAAACTATATTATGATGGCGCAAACTTGAACGCAGTTATGTCTAAAGCGCGTCCTGGCGATATGGGCTTTGATGCAGTTCACTTGAACTTGCATAAAACATTCACAGGACCACACGGCGGCGGTGGACCAGGTTCGGGCCCAGTAGGCGTGAAGAAGGATCTTATTCCATTCCTTCCAAAACCAGTCCTTGTGAAAAAAGATGAAGTTTACACATTTGAATACAATCTACCACAGTCGATTGGTCGTGTTAAACCGTTCTACGGTAACTTCGGCATCTACTTGCGTGCATACACGTACATTCGTTCAATGGGCCCAGATGGCTTGAAAGCTGTTACGGAATATGCTGTATTGAATGCGAACTACATGATGCGCAGGTTGGAGCCACATTTCGATTTGCCGTATAACCGTCATTGTAAACATGAATTCGTTCTGTCTGGTCGCCGTCAGAAGAAACTAGGCGTGCGTACGCTGGATATGGCGAAGCGACTGCTTGACTTTGGCTATCACCCGCCTACAATTTACTTCCCGCTTAACGTTGAGGAAGGCATGATGATTGAGCCTACAGAAACAGAATCGAAAGAAACACTCGATGCATTCTGTGATGCACTTATTCAAATTGCAAAAGAAGTAGAAGAAAACCCAGAAATCGTACAAAACGCACCGCATACAACTGTCATCAATCGTCTTGATGAAACGAAAGCGGCACGTTTCCCTGTACTTCGTTATACAAAAGCATAAGTAAAATGCAGTAAGAAACACAAAGAGCCTACGCCCCAATGGATGTAGGCTCTTTGTGTTTGTCATTTTCGAGAAATTAAAGTGATTTTGCCCTCCTTGCCTACATATGATTAATGGAAGGGAGCGGAAAATGTGAAACGTTCAAGAAGTTCTTTATTCATACTGTGCATAGTTGGCATTTTTCTTGCAGTCTATGGAACAGCCGTTATCTTGCGTCTTATATTAGGGGATTTTTTATTAGATGGTGGCCTTACTAATCCGAATTATTCATTGCTTGCCTTATTATGTGTGGTTCCGTTTCTGTTCTATTTACTAGTCGGCAGGAATGATTTTGAAAAAGTAAATGAAGTGATTTTGACAAGTGGGCTCTTTTTTATACTCCTTTTCGTTTATACTAACTTTATCCTTGTACTTGCTTTGACTGAAAACTCATTGGCAATAGCTATCAGATTATTGATTATTTTCCCGATCGTTGCGTTGTTATTAATAACCGTTTTTCATTTTTACCAAAGCAAAAATAGTTGGTGGAAAGAGAAAAAGTGAAGATGCTGTGCGGAATGAAAATATATATTGAAATACAAAAGGAGAAGCCACCTGGGCTTCTCCTTTTACTATCTAATTTTCTACGTTATCGGTAGTAATGCTGTTATTTAAAAGTGGTAATTTATTTACTTTTCACTTTACCTGTCCATTGGCGGAAACCGCCTTGCAGGTGAAACAGTTGCTGATAGTCTTTCTTCTTTAAGAATAATGCTCCACGTGCACTTTTTCCGCCGTTTTGATCATACAAATAAACGGGCTTGTCCGAACGGATTTCTTTAAACCGCTGACGGAACTGAGAATAAGGGATATTACGTGCTCCTAAAATATGGCCAGCATCAAAATCTTTTGCCTCACGTACGTCGATTAGCTGTGCTTTCCGATAGCCTTCGATAAATTGCTCCTGCGTCAAGTTTGTAACGGCTTTACGAAGGCGTAGCATCGTCACAACAAAATAAATGATTACGATGAGAGCGACGGCTCCTAAAAAATAATAATTCAAAACAACTTTCCCCTTTCTCTCTACCTTTTCATTATAAAGATTGAACGGCACATGTTCAATGGGCAAGCACCTTTTTGATGCTGATTAAAAAGAAGCCATGATTTAGGGATTAATCTTTTGCTAGTTAATCATCCCTTTTATACGTTGGATTCTGAACATATAGTGTAATCAGGGTGTCTTGTTAAGAGTAGAGATCGGAGTGAATAAGATACTCAGTTGTCATTCAACTTAGCTAGTAAATAGCCAAGCATATAACCATAACATATCTTTGCTCCTTCTACAGAATTAAAGCCATCTTTGTGAGTGATTTTAGGCTTTTTGTTTCAAGACTAAATTGCGCTTTATGCTAATTATAAACGTATTGATACCGGTTTAGTTGGCTATTGTGGCAAGGTATATAATATGACGGGCGGTATACTGATAATAGAAGATGAAAATAGATAGCTTAATTGTTGATGGAAATGCTAAAATGATAGTCGTTGTGAAGGGGGAATTCAAATGGGGAAAAAGGTTTGGCATTTCATTAATTCAGGAAAATGTCGCGCTTCGTTCAATATGGCGCTCGATGAAGCATTGCTGGAATGGCATAGCAAAGGAGAAATCGGTCCAGTGCTTCGATTTTATGAATGGGAGCCTGCGACACTGTCGATTGGTTATTTTCAAAGTGTCGAAAAAGAAATTAATTTAGATGAAGTGAAAAAAAATGGACTTGGTTTCGTCAGACGTCCAACTGGAGGAAGAGGCGTTCTCCACGAACACGAACTTACATACAGCGTAATAGTCAGTGAAAGTTATCCGAATATGCCTGAAACGGTTACGGAAGCGTACCGGGTCATTTCCGGCGGACTACTCGAAGGGTTCCGTAATCTAGGGCTTGATGCAACTTTTTCTGTACCTCAAACGGTGCAACAGAGCGATGATTTAAGAAAACCAAAAAGCGCGGTGTGTTTTGACACGCCGAGTTGGTATGAGCTCGTCGTTGAAGGAAAGAAAGTGGCCGGCAGTGCACAAACGAGACAAAAAGGTGTCATTTTACAGCACGGTGCGATACTTTTAAGTCTGGATGTGGATAAGCTCGTTTCCCTTTTTACATTCAAATCAGAAGTGCAGCGTGAACAAATGCGTATAAGCTTGCCTGAGAAGGCGGTAGCGATCGATAGATTGGTTGACCGTCCAGTGACGGTTAGCGAATGTGTAGACGCGTTTTCGAAAGGGTTTGAATTAGCGCTCGATATGGAACTGGAACCTATGGAATTAACTGAGCAACAGCTCCACTATGTTTTGGAAATCGAACGCAAGAAGTATGCGAATGACGATTGGACCTTTAAGAAATAACGCCTATAACTTTGGTGCTATTTTTCAAAAAAAGCACTTTTAAAAAGGCGGAAATAGTGCACATTGAATTTTGTGTTAAAACAATTTAATTGAAGCTCATTTCAATATGTAGTAGATTAATGAATAAGAGCGACACTACATATAGTGTTGCGTTATAAAAATCCCATAAGGAGGGATGCGTTAATGGTTATCGTTTCAAAGAACCAGGAACCAATTCTCGACAAAGAACAATTGAATGCGGATATCGCAAAATTCCCGCAAGTACATCCAATTACAGAGGACATGCATATCGAACACAAAGGAGTATCCCGACTGGTCATGATTGACAGATATTCGTTTAAGGATACTGAAAAGAAAACACTTAAAGTTGGTGATTTCGTCGTCCTGACAGTGAAGGAAGATCCGAAATTCCCAGCACGCGGACTTGGCTTTATCACCGCACTTGATGAAAAAAACGGCAAAGCAGATATTTGGATTGAAAAAGATTACCGTTCTGCGATTGATAATCCTGAAGAGCAGGAAAGAGGCATCGTTACAAGACCGATTGAAGTCCTCGAAAAGCCGCTTGAAGTGTTTTATGAGCAGATTGCAAAACGGAATGCAACTGGACTTGCTTCAGTTGAAACGACAGAAGCAAGACGTCAGGAATCGTTTGATCAGTTCTACGATCAGTTGTCAAAACTGAACTTCATCCCTGCAGGACGTGTTTTGTACGGAGCGGGTTCGGATACTGAAGTAACATTCTTCAATTGTTATGTCATGCCTTTCGTAGCTGACTCCCGTGAAGGCATTTCTGATCACCGCAAACAAGTGATGGAGATCATGAGCCGAGGCGGTGGTGTCGGGACAAACGGTTCCACACTACGACCACGTAACACACTCGCACGCGGCGTTAACGGTAAATCATCCGGGTCGGTATCATGGCTCGATGATATTGCGAAGTTGACACATCTTGTCGAACAAGGTGGATCCAGACGTGGTGCGCAGATGATTATGTTGGCGGATTGGCATCCTGATATTTGCGAATTCATCATCTCGAAAATGCAGAATCCAAGAATTCTACGTTATCTTATGGAACATACCGAAGATGAGATGATCAAAAAGCTCGCAAATGAAAAACTGAAATTCAAACCGCTGACAGCCCAGGAAGAAGCGATGTACCAAGGAATTATCAACTACCGAACGATTCCTGGTTTGGGTGGATTCAATGAGGCAATCATGAAAGACGCTGACACGAAATTGCGCGATGGCGGGACATATTCCGTACATAATGCGGAATTCCTCACAGGTGCAAATATTTCTGTCACATTGACGGATGATTTCATGAAAGCTGTCGAACAGAACGCAGATTATGACCTCCGTTTCCCAGCTGTCGAAAAGTATTCGTCAAAAGAAATGGCGACGTACAATGAAGAATGGCATAAAGTCGGCGATGTCCGTGAATGGGAACGCCAAGGATTCGCAGTACGTGTTTATCGGACAATCAAGGCACGCGCACTTTGGGATTTAATCAACATTTGCGCAACGTACGCTGCAGAACCAGGTATTTTCTTCATTGACAATGCCAATAACGAAACGAACGCCAAAGCTTACGGCCAGCAAGTCGTAGCGACAAATCCGTGTGGGGAACAACCATTAGCACCATATTCGGTTTGTAATTTAGCTGCTGTAAACCTAGCTGAAGTGGCGGATAAAGAAACAAAAACAGTAGATCATGAAAAATTACAGGAAATCGTTCGTGTCGGTGTTCGTATGCAAGACAACGTTATCGATGCAACGCCCTATTTCCTTGCAGAAAATAAAGTACAAGCACTCGGCGAACGTCGTGTTGGACTCGGTGTCATGGGCCTTGCTGATCTCTTGATTTATTGTGAAAAAGAATACGGTTCTCCTGAAGGCAACGACCTTGTCGAAAAAGTATTCGAAACGATTGCAACGTCTGCTTATCGTGAATCAATTGAGCTTGCGAAAGAAAAAGGAAGCTTCCCGTTCCTCATTGGCAAGACAGATGAAGAAACGCAAGCCCTGCGCCATGCATTCATCAATACAGGTTTCATGAAAAAAATGCCGGAAGATATCCGTGAGGCCATTTTAGAACACGGTATTAGAAACTCCCATTTATTAACAGTTGCACCGACGGGATCCACTGGAACAATGGTTGGCGTTAGTACAGGGTTAGAGCCATATTTCTCCTTTTCTTATTATCGCAGTGGACGCCTCGGTAAATTCATCGAAGTGAAAGCTGAAATTGTAGAAGAGTATTTGGCGCGCAATCCTGAAGCAGATCCGGAAAACTTGCCGCACTGGTTCATCTCATCGATGGCCCTTGCACCTGAAGCGCATGCAGATGTTCAGTGCATCATTCAGCGCTGGATTGACAGTTCGATTTCGAAAACGGTCAATGCGCCGAAAGGGTATACGGTTAAGCAAGTAGAAAGCGTCTATGAGCGTCTCTATAAAGGCGGAGCAAAAGGCGGGACTGTCTATGTAGACGGTAGCCGTGATTCACAAGTGCTGACGCTGAAAGCTGAAGAAAACGAGATGGATTCGGGTTATGTTGAAGAAGTCATCGAAAATCGTAAAGTTGTGCTCGTCAATACGATACAAGATTTACGCTCGACAAATGTCACGATTGGATCCGAAGTTGGGGATACATGCCCTGTATGTAGAACAGGTACTGTCGAAGAAATGGGCGGCTGTAATACATGCACGAACTGTAATGCACAATTGAAATGCGGTCTTTAATCAAATGAAAAAGCGGAAGCAGCCATAATTGGCAGCTTCCGCTTTTCTTGTTGTCTAGCTCAAGGCGCCTACTCCTCGGGTCATAAGCCGTTTTACTGCGAGGGCTGAAGAACGCCCTCTTCGTAAACCGTCTTATGCCTGTCGGGGGCACACGTGATGTGGGTAATGTAGCTGTTGCCACAGGAAGTGGCGCACTTAAGCTACGTATATCTGTAAATGCGCCTTGCGCTTTTCTTAAGTTACAGGAACAGTTTCCGTTTCAGAATCACTCTTTGCTACAACTTCCATAGCCACAGCACCATGTTCTTCAATCTTCAACAACCTTTCGAATGAAGCAATTGCAACTTCTACTTGCTTGTCATCCGGATCTTTTGTCGTCAACAACTGAAGCCACAATCCAGGATAGCCTAGATATTTCAGTACTGGAACGTTACGAAGTGAGTTTGTTAATTGTAAAACCTCGAAAGAAATACCAAGCACGACCGGAATAAGAAGAATCCGATTCACAATGCGTAACCAAAATGGATCGGTCGGCACGAGGAAGTAGACAAACATCCCAACAATCACAGTAAATAGCATGAAACTACTGCCGCAACGGAAATGAAGTCTCGATTGCGCCTGAACATTTTCGACTGTCATCGGTAAGTTATTCTCATATGCGTTGATTACTTTGTGTTCAGCACCGTGATACTGAAATACCCGTTTAATAAGGGGAGTCATCGAGATAAGTGAGACATACGTTAGTAACAAAATAAGTTTGAACAAACTTTCAAGTAAAATTTGGGCGGTTTTCCCTGGAGCAACAAACTGTAATGCTTGTGCAAGAAAAACGGGAATAAGCGTGAAAACAAACTTCCCGAAGAGAAGAGATAGTACACCGACCGCAGCGACGCCAAGAACCATCGCTAATTTTGAAGTCTCTTCTTCCTTCTCTACTTCTTCACCCGGCATAACATCGTACCGGTCGCTTGAGAATGTTAAATGACGTGATCCAACGCCAGCTGACTCAATTAACGCAACAATCCCCCGAACGAATGGAATTTTCTTCAGCTTCATTCGGACATTATTTTTTTCTTTTGGAAGATGGAAGTAATCAATTGTATCGTCCTTCCGTCTAATTGCCGCCACAGTATGATTTTTGCCGCCGAACATTACCCCTTCAACAAGTGCTTGACCCCCGTAAGCGGGAGGTTGTTGTTCTTTACCCATACATTTACCCACGCTTTCTTTCTTATCAACTAAATCCTATAATTTCATTATACTAAAAAACAGCCATACACTCCACAATGATGTTTAAAATGTTCTGAACCTCCCGACACTTTGTACAGGAGGGATTTTCATGATTAATAAAACATTACTATGGACCGCGCTAGTTTGCGCTTTTTTCACTACAATAGCGCTTAAGTTTTTACAGTTATTTAATTTCATAAATTGGTCGCCTGTCGGCTGGGCAAAAAAGTGGCATTTGTTTGGGTCCGTACATGTCACAATCAAATGGGCGTTACTTTTCGTGGCGCTAGTAATGTTATACGCTATTGTTTATTATGCAGTTTCATTCACGACGTCAATTCCACCATCTATTACAGCCTTAATCATCGGAATTATCGTTGTTTTTGCAGTTGAATGGACGATTGGCTCACCGAAAACGCCCTTAGCCGCTATAAAATCCATATCACTCCCATATTTTGCTTTAATGGCTATGGTTTTCAGGTTTATTACCGGAACGGCCGTTTTTATGAAGAAACTTTCGAATGAAAGTGTAAAATGAGTTGCTACAAAAGAACGATATGATAAAATGGGATAGACAACGGTGAGGGGAATGGTGTGGCGATGAAGTTACTAATTCTGAACGGACCCAATCTTAATCGGCTCGGAAAGAGAGAGCCGGGTATTTATGGTGCAGAAACATTGGAAGACGTTGAACGTAAACTAGACAAAGTTGCTTTGTTACATGGTGTTGAACTATCATTCTTCCAATCTAACTGGGAAGGTGCCTTAATCGACAAAATCCATGAAGCAGAAGACGTTGGACTGGATGGAATTATCTTCAATCCAGGCGCATTTACGCATTATAGTATCGCTCTTCGTGATGCTGTCGCGTCTGTTAATGTGCCTGTCATCGAAATCCATATTTCGAACATACATAGCCGTGAACCGTTCAGAGAGACATCCGTTATTGCGCCAGTCTGTATCGGCCAGTTAGCTGGATTCGGCACGGACGGATATGAACTCGCCTTCCACGCTTTCCTTCTCCGGGGAAAAGGGGTATGAAACTGTGAAATTGACAAAACTGCGTGAACTGTTAACAGAACATGGCATCGACGCACTACTCGTTACGAACTCGTACAATCGTCGTTATATGACTGGCTTCACGGGGACAGCAGGACTTGCTCTTATCTCGTCTGACGATGCAGTGTTCATTACAGATTTCCGTTATACTGAACAGGCGGAAAGAGAAATTAATGGCTTCCGTATCGTTCAGCATACGACAACCATCATTGAAGAAGTGGCCGAGCAAGTTAAAAACATGAAGCTTGGGACTATCGGTTTCGAAAAAGATGATATGTCATTCGGTCTTTACGAACTATATAATGGAAAAGTCGAAGCGGAGCTAAAACCTGTTTCGGGCCTCGTCGAAAAGCTGCGTATGGTGAAAACGGAAGATGAGCTCGCTATTTTGAAAAAAGCAGCTAAAATTGCAGATGATGCATTCACGCATATTTGTACATTCATCAAACCGGGTGTTACAGAACTGGAAGTATCGAATGAACTCGAGTTTGCAATGCGTAAACAAGGGGCAACTTCATCTTCCTTCTCAATTATCGTGGCGTCCGGCTTACGTGGAGCACTTCCGCACGGAGTTGCATCGGACAAAGTAATCGAATCGGGGGATCTTGTGACGCTCGACTTCGGTGCGTTGTATGAAGGCTATATTTCGGATATCACGCGTACTGTCGCTGTCGGTGAACCTTCTGACAAATTGAGAGAAATTTACGCAGTGACTCTTGCAGCACAAGAACTTGCTTTAAAACAGATCAAACCGGGTATGACTGGAATAGAAGCGGATGCAATTGCACGCGACTACATCAAGTCTAAAGGCTACGGCGAAGCATTTGGTCACTCAACGGGTCATGGCATAGGTTTGGAAGTACACGAAGGACCAGGACTATCATTCCGTTCTGAGGCAGTGTTGGAACCGAATATGACCGTCACAGTTGAGCCGGGTATTTATCTGCCTGGAATCGGCGGCGTCCGTATCGAAGACGATATCATCATGACACAAGACGGCAATGTGCGTTTGACACATTCAACAAAAGAACTACTTATCTTATAATCTACTATTAATTGGAGGAATCATCTTGATTTCAGTAAACGACTTTAAAACAGGATTAACAATCGAATTTGACGGAGATATTTGGCGCGTAATGGATTTCCAACACGTTAAACCAGGTAAAGGCGCGGCGTTCGTTCGTTCGAAACTGCGTAACTTACGTTCAGGCAACGTGAATGAAAAAACGTTCCGCGCTGGAGAAAAAGTTGCAAAAGCACAAATCGATAACCGTCGGATGCAGTACTTGTATGCAAACGGAGACGAGCATGTCTTCATGGATAACGAATCGTACGAACAGATTGAACTTCCTGAGAAGCAAATTGAAGACGAGTTGAAGTTCCTTAAAGAAAATATGGAAGTTCATGTTATCATGTTTAAAGAAGAAGTACTTGGCGTTGAACTGCCTGTAACGGTCGTTTTGGAAGTTGCAGAAACGGAGCCGGGTATTAAAGGCGATACAGCGAGCGGTGGTTCTAAGCCTGCTAAGATGGAAACTGGCGTTGTTGTACAAGTGCCATTCTTCATCAACATTGGCGATAAACTTATCATCAATACAGTGGAATCTGAATACGTTTCTCGCGCATAAAGAAAAGTTGTTCTTTTGGTCGCATAGCTTAGTTCAAATCCAAAAACACCTTGCGTTCCCAATCGGGATGCAGGGTGTTTTTTTGCATATGAGCCGATCCTTGCACATAGGATAGTGCAATGGGGGGAATACCGGATGGAACTAAATGATTTGCTACGCGTTGCCGGTATCGGATTAGTCATCGGTTTTCTGCATATCTTTTTCGAACAGACTGGCAGGAAAGAGTTTTCCTTTTTTCTGTTTTTCATCGCCTATATCTATATCACTGCCGAAATGCTCCGCTTTCTTAAGATTTTCTTCACGGAAATCACGGAGTTTTTCCAATGGCTGTCGATGTCGGTCTGATGTTAACTTTAATCCAGTTAATTGTAGTTTTCCTTATTCTCCTCCTCATTTCATTTGCCGTACCTAAATTGCAACCACTATTGTATACGTCTATTTTTCTCTATTTTCTATTCCATCTGCTCGTTACAATCGTCTTTCCATTCGGTAAATATTTTGTTGCCTTGTTTGAACCATTACCGGATCCATTTGCAAAATTGTTGATAGGCAGTGCCATTCTTTTTTATGTCTCCGAGCTCATTGCAAAGCATATAGAAGAGGCTGGATACGGATCGCTTGCCGCAATAGCTCATTTCGCTGTGAAAATCACTATCCTGACTTTGTGGATGCAGCAGACGTCCACATTAATCGAACTACTTTCGAGACTCATTACAAAATGAACAGGCGGGGCATCCATGATTTCTTTTATAGAATCGATACTCGGAACCGTATTATCAAGCTTTGTCATCATTATCATTGCAACGTTCATGGCATTGTTGGTGGATTTTGTATTCCCTTCGTTTGCAAAATGGACGAGGATGATTTTGATTTTTATTGTTGTAACGGTCGTATTGCAACCCGCATTTGAACATTTAACTCTCATCCGTGATATTGCAAACTCGATATCGATGATGTTTATTTCTATTTATCCGATATTGACTGCCAGCATGGTTGCTGCGGGCGGAGCATTCAGTATGCTGAATTTTCAGCCGGCTATGTTGTTATTTGCAAATGGTGCAATTGTTCTCACGGAAAAAGTACTTATACCACTTTTAACTGCTGCACTTATCTTAGATCTTGTATCTAGGATACTTCCAGCCGTCCCGTTTACAAAAATGGCGGATTTAATTCGGACGACCCTTCTCGGAACGGTTTCAGCCGTTGTTGCGGCTTATTCCATTTTTATAACTGTGGGAGGCACGATGACTTGGGCGCTCACTGGGCTAGCGAGCGAACCTATTAAAGAGCTAATACGTCAAAATGTCCCTCTTATTGGTTCATTTATGACCGAAAGCATGGGAACGATTGGCCGTTATTCGTCGGGGGCGAGTGTTTTCGCAGGAGGTTGGCTTATATCAGCAATTTGGACTGTTGCACTTATTCCATCTTTCAAAACACTGCTCACCGCGTTTTTCTACAGATGGACCGCAGCCCTCATCGAACCATTTGCGAATGAAGACATCACTGGAATTTTGGATGATATCGGGAGAACGTTATTTGTGTTATGTGCGGTTTCTTTTTTAATCGCTTTTGCGTTTATCTATACTGCGCTTTTTTCAATAATACTTGTGAAGTTGATCACTACGATGAAATGAGGCGGGGAATGGAGTCTTTTTAACAGGTGTCCTGCTTATCACCCTTTTTGCTTCAACAATTATGTTGTTATTTCCAAATGAAACAGAAGAAAATTTCCTGCCTATTATTAAACTCGCGATGGGCATTTGGATGATTCAATCATTCTTCAAGATTTTTGGTCATAGCCTTCTATGAAACTGCATAAAATGATTCATTGATGACAGGTCGTACAAGCGGCACAATGAGCGGAAATGGTGATAATATGCACAAACCAACAAGGAAAACCCATACGGTCCTCCTCGGGACGATTGTTCTCCTGGTCATCATTTTCATCAATTCCAGTCTTGGTGTCATCGGGGGGGAGAAGGGAAAGAAGGAGGAGAGCGGGGAATTTGCAGCACTACAAGAGGCGCTGATGAAAATTGAAGGTATCGGGGAAATTTCGCTATATTTTCATTATGAAAATAGGGAGCCCGCTAATCAGCTATCCGATTACTTTTCAACGTCTACTGCATCGGCTAAAAAGGGAAGTGAGCTTCAAGGCATTCTTGTCGTTGCGGAAGGCGCGGAAGACTTGAAAATTCAAAGCAAACTATCGAAGATCTTGTCAACCGTCCTCCAGCTGCCCGAACACCGTATTGCCATCGTTGGAATGAATAAAAAGGGGGAACACTAATGAGAACGAATAAAAGAACAGTATGGTTTTTAACATTGCTCAGCCTAGTTGCAGTAATTTCCATCTATTACATCAAGGAAAAGTCGCCAATGCCTTTCGATGGGATTAACATTTTCAAAGATTCGGAAAGTGCTGTGAAACTGATCGAAAAAACGGGAGATCCAGAAAAAACAGCACCTGTCTTTGCTGAAGCCGTTGTATTCGAAGAAATGCGGATGACGGTACGTGATGAAAGAAGCAAACTCGGGGACCAATTGATGTCTAAAATATTATCGTCTGATTTGACAGCTGAACAAAAAAACGAGGTGTACGAAGAGATGGCTCAGCTGACTAAACGCCAATCGGCTGAGGATCTGATGGAATTAGAAATTAAAGCATTGGGATATCCTGAAGCATTTGTCTACAATGAAGACGGTGAAGTGAAAATCACTGTCCTTTCCCAGGAAGGCCATTCAGCTAAAATGGCGGAAGAGATCAGTCATTACGTCAAGACAAGCTGGAAAGACGCAAAAGTTGTGAATATTACTTTCACAGGTGACGCGGAATGAGTAAGGAAAATGAGGCCCTAAATAGGGTCTTTTTTTTATTTTACCGCAAACTTTAATGTAAATAACCATTATCTATTTCAATATGGGACGAAAACAGCTAAAATAGTTAAAGAACCTAATTATAATGGAGTCAGGAGAATCGATCATGCTAAAAATTCAAGAAATCCGTGAAATTATTAAACTAATTGATCAATCTTCAATTGAAAAATTTACTTATGAATCAGATGGTGCAAAACTTGTATTAAAAAAAGGTAGTGGTGCACAAGCGGCAGTAGCTACAACAGTTGTCGAACAAGAACAACCTGTTCAACAGGGAATTTCTGCTGTGCAAGTTCAGAGAATAGAAGAAGTAGTTGCTCCTCAACAGATAACACCAGTTGCACCTGTTGCTGAAGTACAAGTGGAAGATCCATCGCTGCATAAAATCACATCCCCTATGGTTGGAACGTTCTATTCAGCATCTTCCCCAGATATTCCAGCATATGTGCAAAAAGGTGACAGCGTGAAGCCAGAAGCTATCGTATGCATCGTAGAAGCAATGAAGCTATTCAATGAAATTGAAGCGGAAGTTTCAGGGGAAATCGTCGAGATTCTTGTAAAAGACGGACAGCTCGTTGAATACGGACAGCCTCTCTTCCTTGTAAGAGCTAATTAAGGAGGAATGAAAAATGAAAAAAGTTTTAATAGCTAACCGTGGTGAAATTGCCGTACGTATCATCAGGGCTTGCAAAGAACTTGGTATGAAAACGGTCGCGGTTTATTCAGAAGCTGATCAGGACGCTCTCCACGTCGAATTAGCAGATGAAGCTTATTGCGTCGGTCCAAAATTATCTAAAGACAGCTACCTAAACTTTTCAAATATCATCAGTGTTGCAAAATTAACTGGTTGCGACGGCATTCATCCGGGATATGGTTTCCTAGCAGAAAATGCGAGTTTCGCCGAACTGTGTGAAGAGGTCAACATTGAGTTTATCGGACCTACTTCTGACAATATTTCGCGGATGGGAACGAAAGACGTAGCACGTGAAACAATGCGCAAAGCAGGTGTGCCAATTGTTCCGGGTTCTACTGGAATCGTTGCTGATGAACAAGATGGTCTTCGAATCGCTGAAGAAATCGGTTTTCCAGTTATTATCAAAGCCACAGCAGGCGGTGGAGGTAAAGGGATTCGTGTTGCAAGGGATGCTGAAGAGTTAATCAATGGCATTAAAATCACTCAAAAAGAGGCTGCTGCTGCTTTTGGCAATCCTGGTGTCTATCTTGAGAAGTTTATTGAAGTGTTCCGTCATATCGAAGTTCAAATACTTGCCGACAAATACGGTAATACAATCCATTTGGGCGAGCGTGACTGTTCGATTCAGCGCAGGATGCAAAAGCTTGTTGAAGAAGGACCATCACCGGCTCTAACACCTGAACTTAGATTGGCAGTAGGCGAAGCGGCGGTCAAAGCGGCAGAAGCCGTCAATTATGAGGGTGCTGGAACAGTTGAATTCATTTTCGATCATATCAATCAAAAATTCTACTTCATGGAAATGAATACGCGAATTCAAGTAGAGCACACGATTACAGAAATGATTACAGGAATTGATTTGGTCCAACAGCAACTGAAAATCGCGTCGGGTGAAAAATTGGCCTATCGCCAAGAAGATATTAAAATCAATGGCTGGTCAATCGAATGCCGCATTAACGCAGAAAATCCTTCGAAAAACTTTATGCCTTCACCGGGGAAAGTAACAATGTATATGCCCCCAGGTGGCTTTGGTGTTCGGGTAGATTCGGCCATGTATACGGGCTATTCAATCCCGCCGTATTACGATTCGATGGTTGCGAAACTCATTGTACATGCGGATACTAGGGAAGAAGCGGTAGCTAGGATGAAACGGGCACTTGATGAATTTATCATCGAGGGTGTTGAAACAACCATCCCGTTCCACTTGAGACTTATGGACAATGAAGTCTTCAAATCAGGCGATTTTGATACGAAATTTCTTGAAAAATACTCGATTATGAACTGAAAGGGAGGGGACTTGGAATGACTGACAAAACGATTCCAACATTCGTCGGGATGGCTCCGGCGGGGGATGGTGAGCTCGGACGTGTCCAGCTTGCTCCCGAAGTTCTTGAAGTGATTATCGGAATTGCGACCACGGAAGTAAAAGGCGTCGCGAATACAAGAGGAAGCTTTGCCACTGGAGTTGCGGAAAAGTTCGGTAAAGTGAACCATGGTAAAGGGGTTAAAACGGAGTGGTCTGAAGATGGCTTGACGATTGACGTCTATTGCGTTGTCGAATACGGCTATTCTGTGCCTGCCATTGCCGTGGATATCCAAAAGCAAGTTCGTCATGCAATTTTCCACATGACTTCCCTTAAAACGAAAGAAGTCAATGTCCATATTACAGGGATCCAGTTCGAGGCTGGAGCGGAAACGGTATGATCTGAAAAGCATCGTCCAGCCGGATGATGCTTTTCAACTTGTCTTACTGTATCCGGCAACCTGTTTATGCTATGATAATGCCCTAGAGATACGGTAGTGGAGGAGAATAAGAAGATGAAGCGAAGAGAAGCACGTGAAAAAGCAGTACAAACCCTTTTTCAACTTGATAATACAGAATTGAGTGTAGATGAGGCTATTAACTACATTGTTGAAGAACCAGCAAACCGCTTCTACGAACAGCTTGTACGGGGAACTGTGCAAAATAAAGAAGCAATAGATGAGGTCCTCACAGGAAAGCTGGAACACTGGTCATTGGATCGTCTTCCGAAAATTGAACGGACCGTTTTGAGAATTGCAGTTTACGAATTGCTGTTCAATGAAGAAGTACCACACAGAGTGGTCTTGAATGAGGCAATCGAACTATGTAAAATATTCGGCGATGAAAAATCAGGTCGTTTTGTGAACGGTGTACTATCGAAGTTTGAAGAAAAATAATTGAAACCATTTTGGGGGTATCAGGATGACTGGAAAACTGATTGATGGAAAAGCAATCGGACAAGAAATCAGAGACGAAATCAAGGAAAGAGTAACTGCGCTGAAAGGGCATGGTTGTCAGCCAGGGCTAGCGGTTGTCCTTGTTGGTGAGAATCAGGCTTCCCGTACATATGTAAGGAACAAGCAGAAATCAAGTTCGGAAGTGGGCATGAAATCTGAACTGATTGAACTTCCAGTCACGGTATCCGAAAAGGAGTTACTCGATCATGTTACACGGTTGAATAATGATGATTCAATTCATGGCATTCTTGTTCAGCTTCCATTACCTGATCATATCGACGAAAATCTTGTTATCCGTGCAATTGATCCGACAAAAGACGTAGATGGATTCCATCCGGAAAATGTTGGGAAAATGATCATTGGTCAAAAAGCATTTCTATCATGCACACCATACGGTATCATCAAACTTCTCGAGCGGACAGGTACTGAAATAAGCGGTAAACATGCTGTTATCGTTGGCCGCAGTAACATTGTTGGAAAACCGATGGGCCAATTGCTGTTGCAGCGTGATGCTACAGTCACATACTGCCACTCTAAAACGAAGGATTTAGCCTCATTTACAAAACAGGCTGATATTCTAATTGTCGCAATAGGCAAGACGAAGTTCATTACAGATGAGCATATTAAAGAAGGCACTGTCGTGATAGATGTCGGCATGAACCGCGATGAGAATGGTAAATTATGCGGGGACGTTGATTTTGAATCGGCAAAAACGAAAGCTTCAGCTATTACACCGGTTCCAGGTGGGGTAGGTCCGATGACGATTACGATGTTATTGAAAAATACACTTCATAGTGCAGAAAAAGCTTCTGCAGAAGGAAAATGCTCACAAAAACTATAAAAAACCGGACGGACGCTGTTTTTCTTAGAAAAGACAGCGTTTCTATACGTCAAGAATCGGGAGGCGGGACTGTTGGCCGGAAACCCACACTTGTCTGTACAAGCATTAACAAAATACATTAAACGGAAGTTCGATGCGGATCCCCATTTACGCAATGTGTTTGTCAAAGGCGAACTGTCGAACGTTAAAAGTCATCCGAGCGGACATATTTATTTCACCTTGAAAGATGAAAAAAGTAGAATTCAGTCAGCAATGTTCCGTTCAAGCGCATCCAGTCTCAAATTTAAGCCTGAAAATGGCATGAACGTTCTGATTACAGGTGATGTAACTGTTTTTGAAACAAGCGGAAACTATCAATTATATGTCCAATCAATGCAACCCGATGGTATCGGTGCGCTGTATCTCGCATTTGAACAATTGAAGGAAAGTCTTGGGAAAGAAGGTCTATTCGATGCTCGTTGGAAAAGACCTTTGCCTCCATTTCCAACTAAAATCGGCGTAGTTACGGCGCAATCAGGTGCCGCAATCCAAGATATTTGTTCGACAATTGAAAGACGTTACCCACTTGCAGAAATCATTTTATTTCCTGCTATTGTACAGGGAGCGCAAGCAGCACCTTCCATCGTTAAATCAATTGAACAAGCAGATACATATGGCTCCATCGATGTGCTCATCGTTGGACGTGGCGGAGGTTCCATCGAAGATCTGTGGGCGTTCAATGAAGAAACGGTCGCACGAGCAATCTTTTCCTGCCGTATTCCGGTTATTAGCGCTGTCGGGCATGAAACCGACACGACAATTGCCGATTTTGTCTCGGACAGAAGAGCGCCTACTCCGACAGCCGCTGCTGAAATAGCCGTTCCAGCTCGCGACGAGTTGTTTGAAAGGCTATTGGACCGAAAACGTGGCATTTATAATTCCCTTTCCAATCAGATAAAAAATGAACGCAAACGTCTAACAAGCCTACAATCATCCTACCCACTTCAATTTCCAGAGCGTCTTTATCGTCCATTCACTGAAAGATTGATTGGACTTGAAGGCAGACTCTTCCGAAGTGGACAAGATATTACCGGATACCGTTTATCCCAACACCAACGATTGAGTAGCATGCTGTCCACTTTCTCACCTGAACAGCGTATCAAAGAAGGGCACAGGAATGTAGCAGCACTCACGGATCGTCTAACACGGGGCGTTCATCAAGATGTTCGCATACAAAGTGATCGTTTCCACGCATCTGTTCGTATGCTGAAGGCACTTAACCCACTGACAATTATGGAACGCGGTTATTCGATTGTTTATCAGAACAACGAAGTTGCCAATTCTGCCAAATCACTAGAAATTGGTGGAAACATTGAAATACGTTTGCAAGATGGAACCGCGGAGGCAACGGTCCAAAGGATTACAATGAACGAAGGGGAGGAAATTTAATTGGGAAAAGAGCCAATCCGCTTTGAAGAAGCAATGCTAAACTTAGAAGAAGTTGTCCAGAAGCTTGAAACAGGGGACGTACCGCTGGAGGATGCCATTACACTTTACAAAAAAGGGATGGAACTATCTGCTTATTGCCACGGAAAATTGCAGGATGCTGAAAAACAGCTTATTTCCATTATCGATAAAGATGGCAACAAGACAGAGTTTGATCCGGCAAAAGGTTCTGAGTCAAATGCATAAGGAATTGCAACGATTTATCACAGAAAAACTACCTATTATCGATGCGAAACTGAATAGCCTGCTTGTGGATACGAATGTATCTGAAACATTGAAATCCTCGATGGCCTATTCAATCAATGCCGGCGGTAAAAGGATCCGTCCACTCCTTGTCCTAGCCACGCTCGAAGATCTTGGTGCCGAATCAGGAGATGCCTTGACGGTAGCTTGTGCTGCCGAATTGCTACATACGTATTCACTTGTCCACGACGATTTACCATGTATGGATGATGACGATTTCAGGCGTGGTAAACCGACGAACCATATCGTTTATGGGGAAGGGGTCGCTGTACTTGCAGGAGATGCGCTACAGACACTGGCATTCGGAAGTTTAACTCATTTGTCAGATACATCCGCACAAGACGCTCTTCGGATCATCCGATTGCTATCGGACGCTTCTGGGGCAACCGGGATGGTCGGCGGCCAAATGCTTGATATTGAAGGTGAGACACAAAAGTTGTCTTTACCAGAACTCGAAACGATACATGTGAATAAAACAGGAGCTCTGTTGTCATTTTGTATCGGTGCAGGTGCAATACTAGCAGGTCTGGATGAAGAAAAGTCTGCGAAGTTGAAAGACTTTGCGTACCATATTGGACTCGCGTTTCAAATACAGGACGATATTCTAGATATCACGTCTACGACGGAAGAACTTGGAAAGACTGCAGGGAGCGATGCGATAAGTGAAAAGTCGACGTACCCATCACTGCTCGGCCTAGAAGGTGCAAGGGCACGTCTAGCGGCACATCACCAATCCGCAAGAGATTCCCTTACGTTTTTGGAAACGGAGCATCCGCTCCTCGGATTATTCGCAGATTACATCGTAGAACGAAAGTCGTAAAGTGCAACAAATTGTTGTCCTGGTCGTCCTTATTGATATAATGTAGGCAGTTCAGTATTATCCGTGGCAATTAATATGTGAAGGTGTGTGATCATGATGGAAATTACAGAAATTACGAATCCATCTTTTATTAAAAAACTCGATAGGGAACAGATGGTGGAATTAGCAGAAGAAATTCGGCAATTTCTTATTGAGAAGTTATCTGTTACTGGTGGCCATATAGGGCCGAATCTTGGTGTAGTGGAGTTGACAATTGCCTTGCATCGGCATTTTGATAGTCCTACTGATAAAATCATTTGGGATGTCGGTCATCAGGCGTATGTCCACAAAATTTTAACAGGACGTGCAGGTGATTTCGATACGCTTAGGCAATTCAAAGGTTTATGTGGATTCCCGAAACGAATTGAAAGCGATCATGATGTATGGGAAACGGGCCACAGTTCTACTTCACTTTCTGCAGCTATGGGAATGGCGGCTGCACGAGATATCAAGGACGATTCGAATTATGTAATACCAGTCATCGGAGACGGTGCGCTGACAGGCGGTATGGCACTTGAAGCACTTAATCATATTGGTCATGCAAAGACGAATATGATTGTTATTTTGAATGACAATGAAATGTCAATTGCTCCAAATGTCGGTGCGCTTCATGCAGTCCTCGGAAAACTAAGAACTGCGGGCAAATATAATAGTGCAAAAGATGAACTTGAATATATTTTAAAAAAGATTCCGGCTATTGGTGGCAAACTCGCTACTGCTGCGGAGCGCGTAAAAGACAGTTTGAAATATCTTCTCGTTTCGGGCGTCTTTTTCGAAGAACTGGGCTTCACCTATCTTGGGCCGATTGACGGGCATGATTTCAATGATCTTGAACGTAATATTCAATACGCCAAGAAAATGGATGGGCCTGTCTTACTTCATGTTATTACGAAAAAAGGCAAGGGATATAGCCCCGCCGAAGACGATAAAATTGGTACTTGGCATGGTACGGGGCCTTATAAAATCGAGACAGGTGATTTCGTCAAGTCTTCGTCCGTCGCACCATCATGGAGTGGACTTGTTGCAGGTACGGTTCAAAAGCTTGCACGTGAAGATAGACGCATCGTCGCAATAACGCCCGCAATGCCTGTCGGTTCGAAACTGGAATCATTTGCTGCGGAATTCCCGGATCGTTTCTTTGATGTCGGTATTGCTGAACAGCATGCAACGACGATGGCAGCAGGTCTTGCGACGCAAGGGATGAAACCGTTCCTGGCAATCTATTCGACATTTATGCAACGGGCTTACGATCAGATGCTTCATGATGTTTCCAGACAAAACTTAAATGTCTTTATCGGTATTGATCGTGCTGGCCTAGTAGGGGCAGACGGTGAAACGCATCAAGGTGTATTCGACATTGCCTTCTTAAGACATATGCCGAATATGGTTATTATGATGCCGAAAGATGAAAATGAAGGTCAGCATATGGTGAAAACGGCGATAGATTATGATGAAGGTCCAATAGTGATGCGTTATCCGAGAGGAAATGGACTCGGTGTACCTATGGATGAAACATTACGTCCAATCCCAATTGGTTCATGGGAAGTGCTACGTGAAGGTCATGATGGTGTAATTTTGACGTTCGGAACGACAATCCCGATGGCACTAGAAGCCGCAAACCTATTATTTACTAAAGGGATTCATGTGAAAGTTGTCAATGCAAGATTCATCAAACCACTTGATAATGCAATGTTAGACATGATTTTCGCAACTGGAATGCCGATTATTACAGTTGAAGAGGCGGTTCTCGCTGGCGGTTTCGGCAGTGCTGTCCTTGAGTATGCACATGATACACTTCAGGCTACTGTGCCGATTAGACGGATGGGCATTCCAGATCATTTCATTGAACATGGAAATGTTGATGAACTGCTTGCAGAAATCGGTATGACTGCAGGTCATCTAGTTGAGAATATGGAATCATTTATTAAAATGCAAGTAGTGGAAAGGGAACAAGTATGACAAATCGTATACCGAAAGAGCGAGTAGACGTCCTCCTGGTCGCGCGTGGTCTCTTTGAAACAAGGGAACAAGCAAAGCGCTCCATTATGGCGGGCATCATCTTTACCGCTGAAACAAGGTTAGATAAACCAGGTGAAAAAATTTTTGCAGATGCACCGCTTGTGGTTAAAGGGTCGAAACTGAAATATGTCAGTCGGGGTGGCTTGAAGCTTGAAAAAGCACTTGAGCAGTTTGATGCTGACGTTAACGGCAAAATTGTACTGGATATCGGGTCATCAACTGGTGGTTTCACAGATTGTGCCCTTCAAAATGGCGCATCACATTGCTATGCACTTGACGTTGGGTATAATCAGCTGGCATGGAAAATACGTCAGGATCCACGCGTCACTGTAATGGAAAGAACTAACTTTAGACACGCGACACCAGATATTTTCACCGCAGGTATACCACAATTTGCAACAATCGATGTATCCTTCATCTCATTGACGCTTATCCTGCCTGCGTTAAAACGCATTATTGCGGACGGTGGCGATGTCATGGTCCTTGTAAAGCCGCAATTTGAGGCTGGAAAAGGAAAAGTAGGGAAAAAAGGTGTTGTAAGGGAAAAATCCGTTCACCTTGAAGTTTTACGGAAAATCGCTGATGCATCCATACAAGAAGGTTTCAGTCTTCGCGGAATTTCATATTCTCCCGTCACTGGCGGGGAAGGGAATATTGAGTTTCTATTCCACCTGACTTCTGAAGACCATGCGTTGACATCATTTGACGATGTTTCATTCGACAAGCTTGTCGAAGAAGCGTACAAAGAACTGCAATAGCACGCATTAATTTGCGTGCTATTCTTGTTGGATGAAATAATGGGTGGTACAGTATGAAATAAGATATTATTAAGGTATGGGAGTGATTAGTTTGAATAAAGGGCATAGGCAAATTCGTATTCGGGATATTATATCGAATTTTGAAATAGAAACACAGGACCAACTCGTAGATAGCTTAAAAGAAGCGGGTGTAGATGTGACGCAAGCGACCGTTTCACGCGATATAAAAGAAATGCATCTCATAAAGGTCCCTTTGTCTGATGGTAGTTATAAATACAGCCTACCACCCGTACATAAGTACAACACAGAACAAAAACTTCACCGTATGCTGACTGATGCATTTGTTAGTATTGATGCAGCAGGTCACTTTATTGTTTTGAAAACGCTTCCTGGCAATGCACAAGCTGTCGGTTCTTTAATGGATCATCTTGGATGGGATGAAATTCTTGGAACGATTTGTGGCGACGATACGAGTCTAATTATTTGTCGCGATGAATCCCTGACTGTAGTAGTGAAAGAAAAACTGTTGGCGATGCTCTGAAAGAGGTGAAAGCAATTGTTACGTGAAATCTCCATAAAAAACTTTGCAATCATTGAACACCTTGAAATAACATTTGACGAAGGCCTAACCGTATTAACTGGAGAAACAGGCGCGGGGAAATCGATTATTATAGATGCTGTCCAGCTGCTGGCGGGTGGAAGAGGATCACAGGAATTTATCCGTCATGGAGCAACAAAAGCCGAACTGGAAGGGCTTTTCACTATTGAAGAAGAAGCGCACCCGATTATTGCTCAATTAGCTGAATTCGGCATTGATGCGCAGGATGGTGTCGTTATTTTGCGACGCGATTTGAATTCGAACGGTAAAACGGTTTGCCGTGTCAATGGAAAGCTCGTGACAATTGCGATTTTGAGAGAAATTGGTTCTCAGTTGATTGACATACATGGTCAACATGAAAACCAGGAATTAATGCATGAAAGAAGTCATATTCATTTACTCGATCATTTTGCGGGTGAGAAACTGGGACATGCCACTGAAAATTATTCCGAGCTGTATGAGAGTTACCGGAAATTGAAACGGAAGCTTGAAAAGGCAGACGATAATGAGCAACAAGTTGCGCAACGTATTGATTTGTATTCATTCCAGCTGAAAGAGATTAATGCGGCTGCACTTGTTATTGGTGAAGAGGACCAACTCGAAGCAGAAAAACAAAAACTTCAAAACTTCAATCGATTATTCGAGCGGTTGAATACTGCATATGTATCGATCAGTGGGGACACACATGCGCTGGACTGGGTCGGTTCCGCGATGAGTGATATGGAGGATGCAGCTTCAGTCGATAAAAGCTTGAAACTGCATGCTGAAACGATTGCAACTAGTTTCTACACCTTGCAAGATACTGCACACGAGCTCAAAAGTATACTTGATGATATGGAATTTGATCCTGCAAGACTCGAAGTAGTTGAAGAGCGCCTAGCCCTCCACATTTCCTTGAAAAGGAAGTACGGCAAAACGATTGAAGACATTCTTATGCATCGCGATAAAATCACAGAGGAACTTGAAAACTTAGTAAGCAGGGATGAACGTCTTTTTGCTGAGCAAGAAAAACTTGCGCAACTTCTCCAAGACCTTGAAATCGAGGCAGAAGAGTTATCAATTATTCGTCAAAAGTCGTCTATTCAATTAGAAGATGCAATTATGGAACAGCTGGAGCAACTTCATATGGGTAAAGCCTCATTTAAAGTGGATATTACCCGAAAAGTAGCGGGTACTTTCGATTCGAATGGATATGATGATGTGAACTTCTTGATCTCGACGAACGTTGGGGAACCGTTGAAACCACTTGTAAAAGTAGCTTCGGGCGGTGAAATCTCTCGTATAATGTTAGCGATAAAGACAATATTCTCTAAACATCAAGGTGTTACTTCACTTATTTTTGATGAAGTGGACACGGGTGTGAGCGGTAGGGTTGCACAAGCAATTGCGGAAAAAATAGCTATAATCGCAACAGATTCCCAAGTGCTATGTATTTCCCATTTACCTCAAGTTGCCGCAATGGCCGATCACCATTACCTCATTAAAAAAAATGTAATAAGTGATAGGACGATGACGGAAATTCATGATGTTATCGAATCAGATAGGACTGAAGAATTGTCTAGGATGTTGTCTGGAGCTGAAACGACGCCATTAACATTAAAGCATGCGGAAGAGTTGTTGACATTGGCCGCAGAACGTAAGAAATCGTTTAGATAATCACTTAACGTGCATACTGTAGTATGCACTTTTTTTTATTTTATTTACGCATCTGCCACTAAATTCAATGAAATTAATGTACGTTCCACTTTTGCTTTATTTACCCTTTCATAACATTCCCCTGAACGGACATACCAACAGTATCTTATTAAGGGAGGTGAAATATGGGATGGAATAGACAGTTTAAGTTGGCCGTTGCGTTTTCTGTGCTTTTACTTGTCGTGCCATTCTCTACAAATGCAGCATTTGCAAAAGACGGAACGCTAATACCAATGGGACAGTCGATTGGTATTAAGATGGATTTGTCGGGAGTCTACATCACAAATGATGTCATGATCAGTAAAGATAACTGGTTGAAGGCAGGTGATCTAATCGGACAATTAGACAATGTAGCAGTCAGCACACTTCACGAGTACGAAAAAGTATCATCCTCAATGCGTGACAAGAAAGAAGTCGTATTGCACGTCATCCGAGACGGGGGAAACAGTCAGATCCTTGCAGATGGCGAAGCGATGAAACGTCTCCTTCCATTCCTGAAAGATCGAACAGAAGGGACAGGGACCTTGACGTATGTCGATCCGGACAAAGGGACATACGGCGCGCTCGGTCATCAGATCATCGACAGTGCACTGAAATCACCACCTTCATTTAAAACAGGAGCGATTTATCTTTCAGAAATCGATCAAATTAAAAAAAGCGTGCCTGGAGTTCCAGGTTATAAAATTTCAACGATTGTCGATGACGATGATTTTTTAGGAACGATTCGAATAAATGGACTTTATGGCATTTTCGGATCGTGGAACCGCGATTATAAGAAAGTGTTAGCTAAACCTTTAACGATTATGCAGCCAGCGGAAGTAAAAGAGGGCGCAGCTGAAATTTACACAACGATTAAAGGGACAAAAGTTGAATCATTTTCCATTCGAATTATAGAAGTAGAGCAAGACCAGTTCCATTTCGTGTTAACAGATCCCAAACTGCTTGAAGCAACGGGCGGTATTTTGCAAGGGATGAGTGGAAGTCCCGTTATCCAAAATGGACGATTTGCAGGCGCGGTGACGCATATGTTTGTAGATGATCCTAAAAAAGGTGCAGCCCTTTTCCTGGAGAAAATGCGTAGCGGAGAAAATTAATAAAAAGGGCCAACTCGAACAATGAGTTGGCCCTTTTGTCCTGTCGTGTTAAGCTTATCGAGAACGATTCGACAAACGCTTATAAAAGAATGGAATTGGTCGAAGTTTAGGGAAACCATATGTCAGAAGTTTCATTTTTGTTAAATAAAAGAGGGTTACTTCACTATTCGTCGAAATTTCCCTTGTGTAGTTAAGAGAATGTTGCTAATGTTTAGGGAAAGAAGTCGTCATAAACGTACAAGGGGGAAATGGGAATGGATAAACTGAAAGTCGCGATTGCTGACGATAACAAGGAACTTGTAAGGACTATGATGACATATTTTGAAAGGCATCCCGAAATCGAAGTCATTTGGACGGCGCATAACGGGAAAGTATGTCTGTCGATGTTGGAAGAAAAAAAGCCAGATGTCTTATTACTTGATATCATCATGCCACATCTTGACGGAATTGCGGTTTTGGAAACGTTGAGTGGAAATGCACAAACTTCCGATGTGCATATAATTATGTTGACGGCATTTGGGCAGGAAGATGTAATGACACAAGCTGCGAGTCTAGGCGCTTCCTATTTCATGCTTAAACCGTTTGAATTCGACCGACTTGCAAACCAGATATTTCAAGTAGCAGGAACAAGGAAACCGATAGTTCCGATAGCTCAAGCTAGCGGAGAGTATGCGCCAGGTACAGTAAGCCAAAAAGTGCTAGATACTACAATTACAGCAATTATTAAAGAGATTGGTGTACCTGCTCATATTAAGGGGTATGCGTTTATTCGTGAAGCGATTCAAATGGTTTACACGGACGTCGATTTGCTTGGTTCAGTGACGAAAGTACTTTATCCCGAGATTGCAAAAAAATACAATACGACAGCATCCCGTGTCGAGCGTGCAATTCGCCACGCAATCGAGGTAGCATGGAACCGTGGCAATTACGACGTCATTTCCAAAATGTTTGGCTACACTGTGCACCATTTGAAAAGCAAGCCCACGAACTCGGAATTCATCGCAATGATCGCAGATAAAATTCGTCTTGAGCATATGGCGAGCTAATCGTTGGTATAAAAAAGTTTTAATGTTGTTTGCAACGTTGAATCGGCACCTTTATTGCAATGAAACCCAGTCATCATTCCTATAAGTTTTATGTAATCTGTGCAACAAATTACCACACTGCGCGCGCCCGTAATGTAGCCCATTTTTCTGCAAAATCGATAATTGACCTATCTGCGTAGGTGCGGACAGGTCGATTTTTGCGGTTACAGACATTACTGAGCTGTTCTGACGACTGTACACAGTTTTCAATATTTGTGATTGATAAGCTCCTGAACGGAACTGACATCGAGCTACCTAGCTCGGAAATTTTTAAAGACAGGAAAAAAAATACATATTACAGGTCGAAAGTTTCGTAACTGTGGTAATTTTTCGTGATTTTGTGGAACCAGTCGCAAACAGGTTTATGTCCATGGTGTAAAAGACTGGCGAAAAAATATGTATTATGGCGCACTGGAACTTGGACTAAGTAATAGTCCATGGTAATAAATTATTAACAGGGCTTTATTTAAAGAGGAATTTAGCCACAAGAGAAGATACACAACCCGTGAGAAATTATCCCATCGGTTGGTCCATAATTACTGACTCTGGTGATAAGCTGAGGTTAGAAAAGACAATGTACTTGCATTCACAAATTAATATATTCTTTTTTGTAAGAGAATCGGAAATCAAATACAATCCAACTTGAGCATATGGCTAGCTGATTTAATAATACCTAGTTAAGATAATTGCTACGCCTACTCTTCGAATTTATTTTCGTGTGGTAGGCTTTTTTAAACTAGAGATTAATTAATCAGATAAATTGGTTGGGGATGCTCTATAATGGAGAAGAGGGAAAGGATGAAGCGTCAGTGTTAATTCAAAATGAGTTTTTCGATCTTTTAGTACAAGAGGAAAGAGTGATATTGCGCACTAAGAAGAATGGTTTTCCACTTAAATCGTTCGATGCAATAACGCGTGAACATCCACGATTAAAAATCATTTCATTCCCAGTCTTAAAGAAAGCACTTACAGAACTAGATACAGAATATATAATAGGCAATTGGATTCCAACTATAGAAATAGCTATAACTGCTGATAAAATGATAGCTCAACTTTACATAAACGTGTCAACCAAAGAATTTGAAGGAAATAAACAATCAATCCTACATCAGGCTGGAAAAATGCTTGACGATGCCGGGGTGATTTACGGTAGAACAACTTTGCAAAATGAACCTTTTAAACCGGGTGAACCGATTATTGCAGCTGTTGGAAGAAAGCCTCAAAAAGGCGAAGATGCGGCCGTAACATATATTGAAATTCCTGAAAGAAGGCCGATGATCCGTGAAGACGGTTCTGCTGATTATTTTGAAATGAATTTCGTCACGCCCATCAAACAAGGTGATTGGCTCGGTGAGAAAACACCGGTACAAGAGGGCATCGATGGTAAGGATGTTTTAGGTAACGATCTTCCTGCACAGCCTGGAGATGATACGAAGATTTACTTTGACAGGAAGTCAGTAACTGATGAACAAGAAGCGGACAAAGTAGTTCTGAAGGCGTCACACGGTGGGGCTTTGGAATGCATTGACGGACTTATCAGTGTAGGGAAGCAGTTAATTATCAGCGGTGATGTCGGACCTGAAACTGGCTCGATTAAATTTGACGGATCAGTTGCTATATACGGAACAGTCCTTGCAGGATTTTCAGTTAATGCAACTGGAGATATTTCTGTAGAAGGAAATGAAGGTATCACAAATGCGAAGGAGATTCAGTCGTCTGAGGGAGATATTTACATAAAAGGCGGTGTTTTTGGCGGTGGGTTAACGATTGTCGAAGCTCAAGGAAATATTTTTGTTAAACACGCGAATAATTGCAAACTGTACGGAAAAGAAGTACATGTCGGCTTATATCTACTTGGCTCGGAAGTTAGCGCGGAATCTGTATTTGTTGATAAAAACAAAGGCAAAATTATAGGTGGAGAAATTGATGCGCTTTATAAAATTGAATGTGCATTTGCAGGTAACAGTCACGAACGAAAGACAATCCTTAGTGTGAAAGGGATTGACAAGGAATTAATGTATATGGAAATTCAAGAAATGGCTAAAAGCTTGAAAGAACATCAAGGAATCATCGAAAAGCTTGAGCAACATGTACTCCCACTTAGAGATAGTGGAAGTCTTTTGAATGGGCCACAGACAGAAGCATATGAAAAAATGTTGGAAGCGATTGAATCGAACAGAGATGCTATAATTGAACTTGATAAAGAAATTCAACTTGGATTGCGTAAAATTAAGCAAGCGGTTCCCGCACAAATCGAAGTAACGAGAGAAGCGCATCCGGGTACAATCATTCAAATCGGATCCAAGTCGTCTACGCTTCATGTTGGGGAAAAAGGCGTTTTTGAAGTCGTTGATGGTGTCCTAAATGTCTAATCCGATAGTTTTTGCACATCGGGGCGCATCAGGTATCCGCTTTGAAAATACAATGAGAGCATTTGAGAAGGCCGTCGATCAAGGTGCTGGCGGCATCGAGCTAGATGTGCAATTGACTGAAGATGGAGTGCCGTTTGTCATCCATGATCCAGGGTTATCTAGACTTGCTGGCATTCGGAAAATGATTTCATCTATGACAAGTACAGAACTCATGAGAATTCGTGTGGGAAGAAGATACAGACGCTTATTCTGTGGGCACTGCATTCCGACATTGATAGAAGCTGTATCATTTTGCGAAAAGCATAATTTAGCACTCAATGTTGAATTGAAAGAAACTGTCTCGGATCGCCCAGAATTGATCAAGATGATTGTTGATATTGTTTCTGTGATGGAGAATGTTCACATTTCCTCATTCGATTATCACTTGCTTGAGGTGGTCAAAGAGGAAAGCGAACGAATGGAAACAGCTTTTCTAATCGGAAAGAAGAGCGTAGATTGGACTAATCTTAATCAGTATTCACGTGCAGATGGATTCCATTTTCACAAACGATTGTTGAAAGAGCCTTTTTTGACGAAACTTCTTCAATCTGGGAAAAAGATTCGGGTTTATGGAATGACTGGAACAGAACCAATCACTCTTAATCCGCCCCCATATATAGACGGCTGGATAACGGATTACCCTAATCGGTTCAATAAATAAGCAAAAGGACCAAGACGATGAAAATGTCTTGGTCCTTTTGCTTATTATCCAACTAGATTCTACGAGACGTAGGTGAGGTCACGGGGTTAAACCACTTAGGCTGTTATTTTTGTTTAAACCGTTCTTGTACGCGTCCTTTTCGTCGGTCGCGGCGTAATAAAAATCCTGCAAAAAACCACAGGCCTCCCGCGAACAATAAAAAGCCTATAACGAATTGAAGCCAAATGAACGGAAATGGGTTAAATAATACGCCAAATATCGAATCCCGCATTAATTTTATACCGCCGGCCGCAAAAAGTCCGGGGATTAGCAAGACCATAAATGCTGCTAGACGTGCCATATACAACAACTCCTTACCGAATCTAATTTTACCTACTCAAATTTGATTGTCAAGAACTGCGCTTTCATGTATGATGAAATTGTAATTGCAAAAGATTGCATGGTTCAAAAAAGGAGAATGAACATCCTTGCAAAATGTTCTCATTGTCGGGGCGGGGACAGGCGGATCGATAATACTGGACCTTCTTCAAAATTTAGAATTCATGAATGTAAACGCAATCATTGATACTGATGAACAGGCACCGGGAATAATTCGTGCAAAAAAACAGGGCATCGCATATGGAATGGATTGGACAAGTTACCTGACCGACGATTTACATATCATTTTCGATGTAACCGGTGACAAGTCTGTATTCTCAGAGCTCTTAAAAGCGAGGCCTGCCCATACTGTACTAATACCTGGTTCAGTCGCAAATCTCCTTGTAAGGCTGCTTGAGGAGAACGATACATATATTAAACGCATTCATACCGAGATGCATAAGCAGCGAATGATCTTTGATTCAATTGAAGAGGGCATGGTTGGAATTGACGAAGAAGGAACTGTTGATTTCTTCAATAAAAGTGCCTCTAAGATGATTGGTTTCCCGATCGAAGAGGCTATTGGCCGGATGATTACGGATGTAATTCCGACGACAGAGCTTCCAAGGGTATTCGATTCAGGCAGGGCGGAATTGAATGAGGAACAGATTCTTGGAAATGGCTTAAAAATAGTTACTTCCCGCTATCCACTCTTCGATTCCACTGGAAAAAAAGCTGGTGCATTCGCGGTATTTAAAGATATTACGGAAGTAGTTGCGCTAGCGGAGGAAATCACGGATCTGAAAAAAGTGAAAACAATGCTGGAAGCAATCATTCATTCGAGTGATGATGCCATTTCGGTCGTTGACGATAACGGAAATGGAATCCTTGTCAATCCAGCCTACACGAGAATTACGGGTCTTACGGAAGATGAAATAATCGGCAAGCCTGCAAATGCGGATATTATCGAAGGTGAAAGTATCCATATGAGGGTACTCAAATCGAGAAAGCCAGTTCGTGGTGTCAATATGCGTATCGGCGAAAATAACCGAGAAGTAATTGTCAATGTTGCCCCAATCATTGTCGATCATCAAGTGAAGGGTAGTGTTGGTGTCATTCATGACATCACAGAAATGCGCAACTTGATGAAAGAACTTGACCAGGCACGGACAATTATTAGAGAACTTGAATCCACTTATACATTCGATGATATCTTTGGCGGTTCGTCTGATATTGAAATTTCAATCGAGCAGGCAAAGTTAGCTGCCAAGTCTGACATAGCAGTCCTTCTTCGAGGAGAAGCGGGAACAGGAAAAGAATTGTTTGCACATGCCATTCATAGTAGCTCCGAACGGCGGTTCAATAAGTTCATACGTGTGAATTGCTCGGCAATGCATTCATCTAAATTGGAAGCAGAGTTATTCGGACAAGAATCAGGAGTTTTTCAAAATGGGAATGATAGCACGCCTGGACTTTTCCAAGAGTCTGAAAAGGGCACGCTATTCCTTGATGAAGTGCTTGATTTACCACTTGTAGTTCAAGCGAGGCTGCTTAATTATTTAAAAAGCGGAACAATCTTCAAAAATGGGGGGACTTACCCCGTTCATTTGTCGGTCCGTATCATAGCAGCGTCTACGAAAAATTTAGAAAAGGCAATGCATGAGGGAACGTTTATTGAAGAACTCTATTATGTGTTAAACCGACTCTCTATTCAAATTGTACCGCTGCGGTCTCGCAAAAAAGATATTCCATCCATTATTGGACACCTGCTAGTGAAATTGAATCAGGAATTCGGGATGAATATTGAGAAGATTACCGATGAAGCGCAGGAGCGGCTTGGGCAATATGATTGGCCAGGAAATGTACGAGAACTCGAAAACGTACTTAGTCGCGCCATGATTTATATGGAATCGGGAGATGCCGTTATCGATTTTAAAGATGTGGTTAAATCTCTGTCATCTAGGGAAAACAAGGAAGAGGAACAGATTCTTCCTGAAAAAAGCACCCTTACTTCAATTATGGATGAATACGAGAAAACCATACTTGAAACGGCCCTCCGTGAAAATAATGGCAACAAATCATTAACAGCTAATAGGCTTGGTATTTCACTGCGATCACTTTATTATAAATTAGAGAAATTCAGCCTTATTTAATCGACATGTAGTCAAAGGAGGAGAGACAATGGTTACACTCGACTCACTTATCGTGCAGGCGGCATCGAAGAAAGGTCCTGTTGTTGCTGTCGCATCAGCTGCAGATCGAGAAGTACTTGAAGCGGTTAGTATTGCTATTGAAAAAGGCATTGCTTCATTCATGCTTTTCGCTGATGAAAGGCATATCAGCGAGTTGATTCAAACGAATTTCCCATGGTTACTGGATAATAAAAAAATTAGCATTCATCACGCTGAAGATGATAGTCAAGCAGCCACACTATCGGTGAAAGCGGTTTCAAGTGGACAAGCACATGTGCTGATGAAAGGAAACTTAGCAACGTCAACCATCCTCAAGGCTGTGTTGAATAGCGAATACGGTTTGCGGACAGGGAAAATACTGTCGCATGTCGCGGCGTTTGAAGTTGCCGGTTATGACCGTTTACTTTTCGTAACAGATGCGGCAATGAACATCGCACCTGACCTAGAAGCAAAAGCGCAAATCATTCGTAATGCAGTTGCTACTGCGCATGCGTGTGGTGTATCCGAACCAATCGTCGCACCACTTGCTGCTGTCGAAACAGTGAATCCAGCGATGACACCAACGACAGACGCCGCGTCATTAGTAGTCATGAACCGACGCGGTCAAATCACCGGTTGCATCGTTGACGGGCCACTTGCACTTGATAATGCGGTATCAGTGAAGGCTGCAACGCAAAAAGGGATTACGGGGGAAACAGCTGGTAAAGCTGATATTCTTGTCGTTCCGAATATCGAGGCAGGCAATATTCTCTATAAATCACTGATGTATTTCGCCAACGCGAAAGTCGGTGCGATTATCCAGGGCGCCAAAGCACCAATCGTTCTTACATCAAGGGCGGATAGTGCCGAAAGCAAGCTGTATTCACTAGCACTCGCAATTCTTTCGATAAAATAAAACAAATAAAATGAACGATACCCTTAGGAGGAATTTACAATGGAAATTTTTAAATATATGGAACATCAGGATTATGAACAACTTGTTATTTGTCAGGATAAAGCTTCAGGACTAAAAGCGATCATCGCTATTCATGATACGACACTCGGACCGGCACTAGGCGGAACACGTATGTGGACGTATGCAAGTGAAGAAGAAGCAATTGAAGATGCACTTCGCCTTGCGCGCGGTATGACTTACAAAAATGCGGCCGCTGGATTGAATCTTGGGGGCGGAAAAACAGTTATTATAGGAAATCCAAAAACAGACAAAAACGATGAAATGTTCCGTGCTTTCGGTCGTTATATTGAAGGTTTGAACGGTCGTTATATCACTGCAGAAGATGTAGGAACAACTGAAGCGGATATGGACTTAATCAATCTTGAAACAGATTATGTTACAGGTACTTCTGCTGGAGCAGGTTCATCTGGTAATCCTTCGCCTGTTACTGCTTATGGTATTTATCATGGCATGAAGGCGGCAGCAAAAGAAGCATTTGGCGACGACTCGCTAGCGGGTAAAACAGTTGCAGTACAAGGTGTCGGTAACGTTGCTTATGCACTTTGTGAATACTTGCACGAAGAAGGTGCGAAACTGATCATCACGGATATCAACGAAGAAGCGGTTCAGCGTGCAGTTGAAGCATTCGGCGCAACAGCAGTCGGCATCAATGAAATCTATTCTCAGGAAGCAGTTATTTTTGCACCTTGTGCACTTGGAGCAATCATTAATGATGAGACGATCCCACAATTGAAAGCAAAAGTTATTGCAGGATCTGCTAACAATCAATTGAAAGAACCACGTCACGGCGATTTAATTCACGAAATGGGAATTGTTTATGCACCAGATTACGTTATCAACTCAGGTGGCGTAATCAACGTTGCAGATGAACTTGATGGTTATAACCGTGAACGTGCACTTAAACGTGTCGAAGGCATCTATGACGTAATCGGGAAGATTTTCGCCATTTCAAAACGCGATAATATTCCAACCTATGTTGCAGCTGACCGCATGGCGGAAGAGCGCATTGCGCGTGTTGCGAATACAAGAAGTACTTTCTTACAAAACGAAAAAAGCGTACTTTCAAGACGCTAATAAAGAAAAGCGAAAGCGACCTGTTTAGACGCGACAGGCATAAGCTAGACCGGCGAAACGACGTTCTTTGTCGTAGCACAGGAGGGATGCAATTCAATCCCTCCCAGATAGCTTGTGACCCGAGCGTCTGGTCGCTGTAGCTAGACATAAAGAAAAACAGAAGTTGCATTGCTATGGAAGGAGGACCTATTGTGCATGAAAATCACCATAGGATCCTAGTGATTAACCCAGGATCTACATCAACAAAAATAGGTGTCTTTGAAGGTGAAAGTCAACTGATGGAAAGTACGTTGAGGCATAGTTCAGAAGAAATTGCACAGTTCCCTTCCATCATTGATCAATACAGTTTTCGTAAAGAGGCCATCCTTGAGTCACTTGAACAAGAAGGCATCAATATTGCTACATTATCTGCCATTTGCGGTCGGGGCGGGCTTCTCCGTCCGATCGAAGGTGGTACGTATTCTGTTAACGAAGCGATGATTCAAGACTTGAAAACAGGTTATTCAGGTCAACATGCATCGAACCTCGGGGGCATAATTGCGTTTGAAATCGCATCCAGCCTAAACCTTCCCGCTTTCATCGTCGATCCCGTCGTCGTCGATGAACTTGCACCAATCGCGCGAATTTCTGGATTTTCGGCCATTAATCGAAAATCTATATTCCATGCGCTGAACCAAAAAGCGGTTGCAAGACGCTACGCAAAACAAGTCGGTAAAAAATACGACACCCTCCGGTTGATTGTTACCCATATGGGCGGGGGAATAACTGTCGGTGTGCACGAATTCGGCAAAGTAATTGATGTAAACAATGGTCTTCACGGAGATGGTCCATTCAGCCCTGAACGTGCGGGAACTGTTCCTGCCGGGGATCTCGTCGAACTATGTTTTTCCGGTGAGTATTTCCGTCACGAAGTAATGAAAAAACTCGTCGGTCAAGGCGGTCTCGTTGGTTATCTCGGGACGAACGACGCTGTTCGCGTGGAACAACGAATTGAAGATGGCGATGAAAAAGCAAAACTAGTTTACGAGGCAATGGCCTATCAAGTTGCTAAGGAAATTGGCAGCGCGGCTGCTGTCCTTCACGGTCAAGTAGATGCGATTATCCTTACGGGTGGTCTCGCTTATGGCAAAGGATTTGTGAAGGATATTACATCCAGGATCGACTGGATATCGGATATAGTTGTATATGCTGGAGAAGACGAACTACAAGCACTTGCAGAAGGCGCACTTCGAGTTCTAACTGGTGAAGAAATAGCTAAAATCTACCCGTCTTGACGGGTCGTTGTGAGGGAGGCCATCTATAATGGCAAGGGAATATGATGTAGTTATTTTAGGGGGCGGAACGGGCGGCTATGTCGCTGCGATTCGCGCCGCTCAATTAGGACTGAAAACGGCACTTGTTGAAAAAGGGAAACTTGGCGGTACATGCCTTCATAAAGGATGTATCCCGAGTAAAGCGTTATTGAAAAGTGCTGAAGTATTCAATATGGCGAAAAACCAGGCGGCAGATTTTGGCGTTAATGCAAAAGACGTTTCCCTAGACTTTAGCCGTGTACAAGCTCGAAAAGACGGTATCGTTAAACAGTTGCATGCTGGCGTGACTGCGCTAATGAAAAAAGGCAAAATCGATGTATTCGATGGACTTGGCAGAATGCTTGGGCCATCAATTTTCTCACCAATGCCCGGGACTATTTCGGTTGAAATGAACAACGGTGACGAAAACGAAATGCTTATTCTGAAAAACCTGATTATCGCAACAGGATCTAGACCACGTACATTACCTGGTTTGGAAATTGATGAAAATCAAGTTATGTCTTCCGATGGTGCGCTTTCTATGGAAGCACTTCCTAAGTCGATTCTAATAGTCGGTGGTGGAGTCATCGGTATCGAATGGGCATCTATGCTTAATGATTTCGGTGTCGAAGTCACGGTTCTCGAATTTGCAGATCGAATCATTCCGACTGAGGACGATGACATCTCGAAAGAAATGAAAAAGCTATTGACGAAAAAAGGAATCACTTTTGCGACAAGTGCGAAAGTACTCCCAGAAACCCTCGTTAAAAAAGAAGGATCTGTCACAATTTCTGCGGAAATGAATGGCGAAACGATGGTGTACACTGCTGAAAAAATGCTTGTTTCTGTCGGTCGTCAAGCTAATGTCGAAGGAATTGGCCTTGATAATACGGAAATTGAAGTTGTCAATGGCTTTATCAAAACAAGACCAACATTCCAGACGAAAGAACATCATATCTATGCAATTGGTGATGTTATTGGTGGGCTTCAACTGGCGCATGTTGCTTCTCACGAAGGAATTGCGGCTGTTGAACATATTGCAGGTCTGAAAAACGAAGCGATTGATTATACAAAAATATCACGCTGCATTTACTCTAGTCCCGAAGCGTCAAGCGTCGGCATTACGGAGAAACAAGCGAAAGAACAAGGCTTTGACGTCAAAGTCGGGAAATTTCCGTTTATGGCAATTGGAAAAGCACTTGTCAATGGCAATTCGGATGGCTTTGTAAAAATCATTGCCGACAAAAAGACAGACGATATTCTAGGCGTTCATATGATAGGTGCACACGTGACCGATTTGATCTCAGAAGCAGGACTTGCGATGGTTCTTGATGCGACGCCGTGGGAAGTGGCAAGCACGATTCATCCGCATCCATCGCTTTCTGAAGTAATGGGCGAGGCTGCTTTAGCCGTCGATGGCAAAGCAATTCATATGTAAAAAAGAGTATCAATTAGTCTAAGATAAAAGACTGCGAACCATAGAAGGGGGATTTTAGAAATGGCAAAAACGCGTCATGAGGAACTTGGTTTAACAAATGAAGATGCACTACAAATTTTTGAAACGATGTTGATGGCCCGCCGTATTGATGAGCGTATGTGGCTCCTTAACCGTGCCGGAAAGATTCCATTCGTTATTTCATGTCAGGGGCAGGAAGCAGCACAAGTTGGAGCAGCGTTCGCTCTTGATAAAGATAAAGACTGGATTGCACCCTACTACCGGGATATGGGCGTTGTTCTGCATTTCGGAATGACTCCGCAAGATTTGATGCTGTCCGCATTCGCAAAAGCAGAAGATCCGAACTCGGGTGGTCGTCAGATGCCTGGTCACTTCGGTCAGCGCAAAAATCGTATCTTGACAGGTTCATCTCCTGTTACGACGCAATTACCACACGCAGTTGGTGTAGCTCTTGCGGCGAAGATGAAGAAGGAAGATTTCATCACTTTCGTTACACTTGGTGAAGGTTCATCCAACCAAGGAGATTTCCACGAAGGCATGAACTTTGCAGGTGTCCATAAACTGCCGACTGTTATCATGGTTGAAAATAATAAATATGCAATTTCAGTTCCAGTTGAAAAGCAACTTGGATGTGTTAACGTTTCGGACCGTGCAATCGGTTACGGAATGCCAGGTGTTACAGTTGATGGAACAGATCCGCTTGAAGTATACAAAGTTGTCAAAGAAGCTGCAGATCGTGCACGTCGGGGAGAAGGTCCAAGTCTTGTAGAGACCATCTGTTACCGATTGACGGCTCACTCTTCAGACGATGATCAGCGCCAATACCGTGATGCTGAAGAGCTTGCAAATGAGAAGAAACTGGATCCGATTCCTATGTTTGCTGCTTATTTGAAAGAAGTTGGTGTACTAACGGAAGAACTCGAAAAAGAAATGGAAGAACGCATCATGAAAGAAGTGAACGAAGCGACCGATTATGCGGAAAACGCTGCGTACGCCGAACCTGAATCTGCGATGCTCCATGTGTATGCTGAAGATGGGGGGAACGAATAATGGCAGTTATGTCTTATATCGATGCAATCACACTTGCAATGAAAGAAGAGATGGAACGGGACGACCGTGTTTTCGTTCTCGGAGAAGACGTTGGACGTAAAGGTGGCGTTTTTAAAGCGACGGCAGGTCTTTACGATCAATTCGGAGAATACCGTGCACTCGATACACCGCTTGCGGAATCTGCAATTGCAGGTGTTGGAATCGGTGCAGCAATGTACGGCTTACGCCCGATTGCTGAAATGCAGTTTGCTGATTTCATCATGCCGGCTGTGAACCAAATTGTTTCGGAAGCAGCAAAAATCCGTTACCGTTCAAATAACGACTGGTCGTGTCCGATTGTTATTCGCGCACCATTCGGAGGCGGTATCCACGGAGCGCTTTATCACTCACAATCTGTTGAGGCGATGTTCGCAAGTACACCTGGATTGAAAATCGTTATCCCATCAACGCCATATGATGCAAAAGGACTTCTCAAAGCAGCAATCCGCGATGAAGATCCAGTATTGTTCTTTGAACATAAACGTGCTTATCGTTTGATTAAAGGCGAAGTACCTCTAGACGATTATGTCTTGCCAATCGGTAAAGCGGATGTCAAACGTGAAGGCGATGATATTACAATCATCACTTACGGACTTTGTGTTCACTTTGCCTTGCAAGCTGCTGAACGTCTTGCAGAAGATGGAATTTCTACACATATCCTAGACCTTCGTACAGTCTATCCACTTGACCAAGAAGCGATCATTGAAGCAGCTTCAAAAACAGGGAAAGTTCTGTTAGTTACTGAAGATAACAAAGAAGGAAGCATCATGGGAGAAGTTGCAGCAATTATTGCTGAAAACTGTCTGTTTGAACTTGATGCGCCAATTAAACGTCTTGCTGGACCAGATATTCCGGCAATGCCATATGCACCGACAATGGAGAAATTCTTCATGGTCAATCCAGACAAAGTAGAGAAGGCAGCGCGTGAGCTTGCTGAATTTTAACCGAGACGGAGGTAAATAAAATGGCTATTGAAAATATTTTAATGCCACAACTCGGTGAAAGTGTGACAGAAGGCACAATCGAGAAATGGCTTGTAAAACCGGGCGATACAGTTAACAAATATGATTCACTTGCAGAAGTAAATACTGACAAAGTAACAGCTGAAGTACCTTCTTCATTTGCAGGTGTCATCAAGGAATTGATCGCGCAAGAGGGAGAGACGCTTGCAGTTGGAGCACTTGTTTGTACGATTGAAACTGAAGGTGGCGGAACTGTGGAAGTTGCAGTAGAAGCGGTACCAGCTAAAGCAGAACCTGCAAACGAAATGCCTGCTGCAAGTTCTGAGAAGCCGTCATCATCTTTGAATCGCGAAAAAGGAGCAGCAGCAGGACGCTATTCTCCTGCAGTACTTCGTTTATCACAGGATAACGGCATTGATTTGTCACTTGTGGAAGGTTCAGGGAAAGAAGGGCGCATCACGCGTAAAGATTTGCTTGCTATTATTGAGAGTGGCAACATCCCGACAGCACCAGTAGTTTCTGCAGCACCTGTTGTGGAAACGGCAGCTCCAGCGCCGGTTACACAGGCGGCACCTGCACCTGCAGCTAAGGCAGCGGAGCCAGTCAATGTACCTGTTGCAGTAGGCGATATCGAAATCCCTGTTACAGGCGTGCGACGTGCAATCGCCAGCAATATGCTGCGTTCGAAACACGAAGCACCACACGCGTGGATGATGATTGAAGTAGATGTTACGAGTCTTGTTCAATACCGCGATTCCCTGAAAAATGATTTCAAAAAGAAGGAAGGCTTCAATCTGACTTACTTCGCATTCTTCGTGAAAGCAGTATCTCAAGCATTGAAAGAATTCCCTATGATGAACTCGATGTGGGCCGGCGACAAAATCATTCAGAAAAAAGACATCAATATTTCGATCGCAGTGGCGACGGAAGATTCCCTTTACGTCCCTGTCATCAACAATGCTGACGAAAAAACAATCAAAGGCATTGGCCGTGATATACAGGAACTTGCTGGTAAAGTGCGCTCAGGTAAACTGAAATCGTCGGAAATGCAAGGTGGTACATTCACTGTTAATAATACCGGTTCTTTCGGTTCTGTTCAGTCAATGGGCATCATTAACCACCCGCAAGCAGCAATACTGCAAGTCGAATCAATCGTCAAACGTCCTGTTGTAATGGCGGGCGGCATGATTGGTGTACGTGATATGGTGAACTTATGTCTATCACTCGATCACCGTGTTCTTGACGGTCTCGTCTGCGGTCAATTCCTTGCACGCGTAAAAGCGATTCTTGAAAACGTATCGGCGGACAATACATCTATCTACTAATCAAACTTGTAAACCTCGGTGCCGTTGAATACAGCACCGGGGTTTATTTTAACTTTCAACAATTGGCTTAGTCGGGTAAACTAGTAATAGATTGATTATTTTGAGGAGGGAAGCGCAAAATATGACTATACATAACATGCAAACAACAACGTTCGATAGAGCCGGATTCGAACAATGGAAAGAAGCCGCTGTCCAGTCATTGAAAGGCAAGCCATTTGATTCGCTTATC
>CAZWAW010000012.1:48860-53615 GCA_964632025.1 uncultured Sporosarcina sp. | reverse complement strand
ATATATGCTAATTAGACAACTAAAGGCATCTTTCTAATCGATTATTTGAATCGGATGAAAAGGTGTCTTTTTTGTATAGAACAATCAAAACAGAAATAAATGATTATTGGGGGGCAAACAATGACAGAGTCTACAAATATCATTTGGCATGAATCAGAGGTAACAAAAGAAAATCGTCAAGAACTAAAGGGCCATAAAAGTGCTATTCTTTGGTTCACAGGACTCTCAGGTTCAGGAAAGTCAACAGTTTCAGTAGCGCTAGAAACAGCGTTACATTCGGAGAACATCCACACATATCGATTGGATGGGGATAATGTCCGGCATGGTTTAAATAAGAATCTTGGGTTTAGCCCAGATGATCGGACGGAAAATATTCGCAGAATCGGTGAAGTGTCCAAACTAATGGTCGATGCGGGTTTGTTGACATTAACTGCATTCATTTCCCCTTATCAGGAAGATCGAGACCAAGTCCGGGAAATTGTCGAAGCCAATGAATTTATCGAAATATACGTCAAGGCTAGTTTAGCAACATGCGAAGAACGAGATCCAAAGGGATTTTATAAAAAAGCAAGATTGGGTGAAATTAAAGGCTTTACAGGAATCGATGCTCCTTATGAAGAGCCTGTTAATCCCGAAATAATCATTGATACTAATCAGTTAAGCATTGAAGAATCCGTTGAACGCATCGTTTCTTATTTAAAAGAAAATAACTATATCTGTTGAACATATGAATACCTGAATAAATTGAACGTAGACTACCCTATGCGTAGCAATGGATTTGAAGGGGCTTCGTCTAGTCATTTATATATATTTAAAAAAACTACTAAACACGTAACATCTTAGTTGTTTAGGAATATAATGTCTTTAAACCTACTTGACACATAGGAATAATAAAGTTAGTATAACGCTAATCACTAGCTGACTGGAAATCCAGAAGCTACTAGACAATTGAGCACCTATGAACAATTCGCTGACTAAAAGGTAGAGGCGACTTTAATCACTAATCGATTAAAGTCGTCTTTTAATAAAAGAAAAAGTAATAGATTTATTCTGTTTAGGGGGGAGAGAATTAGCATGGCGAAGTTGACGTACAAATCTTGGTCTGAGACTAGTGAAGTTTTTGCGATTGATGACGAGTCGAAAGGTGCGTTAAACGTATTGCGATGGGCTTACAAGGAATACGATGATCTTGTATATGCATGTAGTTTTGGGGTTGAAGGAATCGTAATGATAGATTTAATCTCGCAAATAAAACCAACTGCTAAAGTTGTCTTTCTCGAAACTGGATTTCATTTTCAAGAAACACATACCTTAATTGATGAAGTAAAGAAACGTTATCCAAAGCTTGTAATTGAAATGAAAAAGCCCAGCTTAACGGCTGAGGAACAAGCTGACAAGTATGGTGATCGACTATGGGAAAGACAGCCGGATCGTTGTTGTCATATGAGGAAAGTAATTCCTCTCCGGGAAGCAATGAGCGATACGACTGCTTGGTTATCCGGACTTAGGCGCGAACAATCACCATCAAGGAGTCAGACGAACTTTGTGAACAAGGATGAAACATTTCAATCGATTAAAATTTGCCCGCTGATTCATTGGACGTGGACCGATATTTGGGATTATGTAAAAAAACATAACCTGCCCTATAATCCACTCCATGATCAAGGCTATCCCAGTATCGGTTGCTCTCACTGCACATTCCAAGGGGATACAACAACGGGGTCAAGGTCAGGGCGCTGGGCAAATCAAACTAAGACAGAGTGTGGCTTGCATCAACCTAAAGAAAACGGGGGAATTTAAATGAGTTTGAGTCAACCGCATGGCGGTACATTAATTAATCGCTGGAATCCTGATTTTCAGTTCGAAGGACTAACTAAAACAGTTGAATTAGATGAAATTGCAAGCAGTGACTTGGATTTGATTGGTACGGGTGCTTATAGCCCGTTAAGTGGATTTCTTACAGAAGTAGACTACAATTCTGTTGTTACAACAATGAGATTATCTACCGGAGTACCTTGGACAATTCCGATTACATTGCCAACAACAGAGGTGAATGCACAAGGTATCGCAGTTGGTAACTTTGTGAAATTGGTGAGAGACGATGTCGTTTACGGAGTTCTCGAAGTATCGGATATTTTCACACCAGATAAGGAAAAAGAAGCTGAACTAGTCTATCAAACGACAGACCGTGAACACCCAGGCGTCAAGAAATTGTTTGAGCGTCCTAATGTCTATCTTGGGGGAACGATCACGCTGATTCAGCGAAGGCCACTCAATGAGTTTTCTGAGTATCTATATGACCCTATTGAAACAAGGCAAAAGTTCCAAGAGCTCGGCTGGGAAACAGTCGTTGGGTTCCAAACAAGAAACCCAGTTCATAGGGCACATGAATACATTCAAAAGACTGCATTGGAAATTGTAGATGGATTATTTTTAAATCCACTTGTGGGTGAAACGAAATCAGATGATATCCCAGCAGATGTGCGCTTGGAAAGTTATGAAGTCTTATTAGCAAACTATTATGCGAAAGAGCATGTATTTTTAGGTGTATTTACAGCGGCAATGCGTTATGCCGGACCAAGAGAAGCTGTTTTTCATGCGATGGTTAGAAAGAATTTTGGTTGTACACACTTTATCGTCGGTCGTGATCATGCGGGTGTTGGTAATTATTACGGTACGTATGATGCTCAGAAAATCTTTAGCAACTTTACGCTTGGAGAACTTGGGATCACGTTATTATTTTTCGAGCATAGCTTTTACTGCAATAAATGTGGCAACATGGCAACACCTAAAACATGTCCTCATGATGCCAGCCACCATGTAATCTTGTCGGGTACAAAGGTGAGAGAAATGCTTCGTAAGGGAGAACAACTGCCAGCGACATTTAGTCGCCCAGAAGTAATCGATGTATTAATTGCAGGAATGCAAAAAGAAGAGATTCATTCATAACGATGATTTTAGTGTGAAACAGAGCGGTGAGAGGAGAGATAAGAATGGGAAAAGTATTTATAGTTGGAGCTGGACCTGGAGATGTTGATTTAATCACCGTTAAAGGGATGAAATGTATCCAACAAGCGGATGTCATCCTGTATGATCGTTTAATTAATAAAGAGCTACTAACTTATGCAAAACCGGGAGCGGACTTGATTTACTGCGGAAAACTCCCAAACTATCATGCAATGATTCAAGAGACGATTAACCACTTTTTAGTGAAATATGCGAAGCAAGGAAAAATCGTTACACGCTTAAAAGGTGGAGATCCATTTGTTTTTGGAAGAGGTGCTGAAGAGGCAGAAGTTCTTGCGGACAATGGAATCCCCTTTGAGGTGGTTCCAGGAATTACTGCTGGGATTGCAGCTCCTGCTTATGCGGGTATCCCCGTCACACATCGCGATCTCAGTTCGAGTTTTGCAATTGTAACGGGCCATATGCGTGCTGGAAAAAGCGATTCCATTCATTGGGAAAGTCTTGCCGTCGGGATTGATACATTAGCGATTTATATGGGTGTCGGAAACTTACCTTATATTTGTGAACAACTGACGAAGCACGGCAGACCTCAAAGTACGCCTGTAGCACTTATTCATTGGGGAACAACAGAAGCGCAGTATACGATTACAGGTACACTTTCTACAATTGTTGAGATTGCGAGAGATTCTGAAATTAAAAATCCAAGTATGATCATTGTTGGCGAGGTTGTGAAGTTGCGAGAGAAGATTCAATGGTTCGAACAAACTGGTTTGAACCAAAATAGCATTAAAGAAGTATCTGCATACTAACAGTTAAAGGGGGAATCAGCGTGCAGGCCGTCTTATATGTGGGCCACGGTAGCCGGATTAAAGCAGGTGTCGAAGAAGCCATTCAGTTTATTAAGAGCAGTCAAGCAATGATCGATGTTCCGATTCAAGAGATTTGTTTTTTAGAACTGGCGGCACCAAGCGTGGATGAAGGGATTACGAAGTGCGTGGAGCGCGGAGCAACTAAGATTGCAGTTGTTCCTATACTTTTATTAACCGCGGCGCATGCAAATGAAGATATTCCATTTGAAATCGAAGTGGGAAAAATCATGTATCCAGATATCGAATTTACATACGGAAAAGCATTTGGCATTCATCCAAAAATTGTTGATAGTTTATATGATAGAGTTGTTGAACAACAAATAGCGATCGCAGAAGATGCTCAAGTGTTAATCGTAGGCAGGGGAAGTAGTGATCCCGCAGTCAAGCATGATTTAAATGAAATTGCTCAGCTGCTTGCTGACAAGTATTCCTTTAACAAAGTGGCTGTTTGTTTTCTTTACGGAGCGGAGCCTCATTTTGATGAAGCATTACAGCAACTACAGGAAGCACCTCAAAAGCAAGTTTTCATTATTCCGTACTTATTATTTACAGGCATTTTAATGAATGGCATTGAGAAAAAGATTATGAAACAGTCTACTACTGGTCAGCAGCTTATACTTTGTGAGAATCTTGGTTATCACAAATATGTCCGGGATGTACTTGTTGAACGGGTGAATGAGTTACTTGAAAAAGAACAAATCAGTCAGCCCATTTAATGAAGAGACTTTGTCTGAAAGGATGAATAGGGATTATGGAGAAACGGGAACAAAATCTCGAACTAACAATTGAAAATGTTAAAAAGATGCTGAGCACGATGAATTATGGCTCTATCACATTGGTTATTCAAGACAATGTTGTGGTTCAAATAGAGAGAAACGAGAAAATTAGATTGAAATAATGCTCTTTTTATAACGGTGTA
>CAZWAW010000012.1:7710-48760 GCA_964632025.1 uncultured Sporosarcina sp. | reverse complement strand
AATAGAGAGAAACGAGAAAATTAGATTGAAATAATGCTCTTTTTATAACGGTGTAAAATACTATATTTGTGGGGTGGGAAATTTTGGCGCTTCAAGTGATAAACAGTCCTTTCAATCAGGAGCAGGTAGAACTCCTAAATCAACTTTTACCGATACTAACAGAGACACAACAAATCTGGTTGGGCGGCTATCTGAGTGCCAGTCAATTAGCTACGCAATCAAACGCGTCAGGCAGCGTGGCTGTTCTCGAAGCTCCAGCAACGCAACTAGAGGTCATCTCAAAAGAAGTGACAATTCTTTACGGATCTCAGACTGGCAACGGGCAAGCTTTGGCTGAAAAACTGACGAAGAATTTAAAAGCAGAAGAGTATCAAGTAACTCTTGCTTCTATGAATGAATTCAAACCGAATGCGCTCAAGAAAATCGAGAATTTACTACTTATTGTAAGTACACATGGCGAAGGTGATCCACCAGATAATGCATTGCCATTCCATGAATTTCTTCATAGTAAAAGAGCACCCAAATTGGAGAATCTGCAATTTTCGGTCCTGTCTTTGGGAGATAGTTCTTATGAGTTTTTCTGCAAGACAGGTAAACAATTTGATGAACGTTTACTGGAGTTAGGTGCAAAACAGCTTAGTCCACGAGTCGATTGCGACTTGGATTATGATGAATCTGCCGCTGAATGGTTTACGTATGTTTTAGCTACTTTAAATGAACAACAAGGAAGCAGTTCTACAACTGTCCAACAACCAGTCAACAAGGTAATTGAGGAACAACTGGAGTACTCCCGAACAAATCCATTTAAAGCTGAGATTCTAGAAAATTTAAATTTAAATGGCCGTGGATCAAACAAAGAAACGCGTCATCTTGAGTTATCACTTGAAGGATCGAACCTTGAGTTTGAACCAGGAGACAGTTTGGGCATTTATCCAGAAAATGATTTTGAATTAGTAGATACCTTGATTGAAGAGATGGGCTGGAATGCTAGCGAAGTAGTTAAGGTCAATAAACAGGGTGAGCTTAAGCCCTTACGCGAGGCGTTGATTTCTAATTTTGAGATCACTGTATTGACGAAACCATTGCTACAAAAAGCAGCGAACTTTACCGCTAACAATGAATTAAAGGAGCTCTTGGAACCAGAAAGAGAGCAAGATTGCAGGGATTATCTCTATGGTCGTGACCTATTGGATCTAGTACGGGATTTTGCACCATGGGAAGTCTCCCTAAGCGATTTTGTCGCAATATTACGTAAAATACCGGCGCGCCTGTACTCGATCGCCAGCAGTTCAAAAGCAAATCCAGATGAAGTACATCTCACAATTGGAACTGTTCGTTATGAGGCACACGGTCGCGATCGGGTAGGTGTCTGTTCAGATGAATGTGCTGTACGTGCGCAACCGGGAGATCATTTACCTGTTTATGTTCAGCGTAACTCGAATTTTAAATTACCAGAAGATCCTAACACACCTTTGATAATGGTTGGCCCTGGCACTGGAATTGCTCCATTCAGATCGTTCTTGGAAGAACGCGAGGAGATTGGCGCAGAAGGGAAAACATGGCTATTCTTTGGTGATCAACACTTCGTTACAGATTTCCTCTATCAGATTGAATGGCAACAATGGCTCAAAGAAGGCGTATTGACGCGAATGGATGTTGCGTTTTCCCGTGATACGAAAGATAAAGTCTATGTCCAACACCGAATGTTAGAGAACAGTCAAGCTATTTTCAAATGGTTGGAAGAGGGTGCTGTGCTCTACGTTTGTGGTGATGAAAAGCATATGGCAGCCGATGTCCATGCTACTTTGGAAAAAATCCTTCAAGCTGAGGGGGCCATGAATTCTAAGGAAGCATCTGACTATTTAGCTGACATGCAACAGCAGAAACGTTATCAACGTGATGTCTACTGAAACAACTGTGAGAGGGGCTAGTTACATGACGAAAAAAATAATTCTACCGCCACAACCAGGAACACCAAGTGATGTTGAGCGGATTAAGAGTGAGAGTAACTATTTACGAGGATCTCTTGTAGAGACGCTTGAATATCCAATCAGTTCGGGGATACCCGACGACGATAACCGATTGATGAAATTCCATGGGAGCTATTTGCAAGATGATCGGGATTTACGTAATGAACGACAACGCCAAAAATTAGAACCGGCATACCAGTTTATGGTCCGAGTTCGTGCTCCAGGCGGCGTTGCAACTTCAGCACAATGGCTGATGATGGACCATGTTGCTAATAAATTTGGCAATGGAACGTTGAAATTGACGACCCGCCAGTCATTCCAAATGCATGGGATTTTAAAGTGGAATATGAAGGAAAACATTCAGGAAATTAACGCAGCATTGATGGATACACTAGCAGCTTGTGGTGATGTGAACCGGAATGTGATGTGTAACCCAAATCCTTACCAATCGGATATTCATGCCGAGGTCTATGGCTGGGCTCAGAAACTCAGTGATTATCTTTCACCACGAACCAATGCGTACCATGAAATCTGGCTCGATGGTGAAAAAGTAATCGACAGTCAAGAAACAGAGGAAGAAATAGAGCCCTTGTATGGTGCGCTCTATTTACCACGGAAATTTAAAATTGGTGTGGCAGTTCCTCCTAATAATGATGTTGACGTCTTTTCACAGGATCTTGGTCTAATTGCCATTTTAGAAGAAGGTAAATTAGTAGGATTCAACATTGCAGTCGGGGGCGGCATGGGGATGACACATGGAGATACAGACACCTATCCTCAGTTGGCACGGGTGATTGGATTCTGTACAACAGATCAGATTATCGAAGTAGCCGAAAAAATCATTACGATTCAACGTGATTACGGCAATCGTTCTGTTCGAAAGTATGCACGTTTTAAATACACAATTGATGCTCGTGGACTTGATTGGGTCACCAAAGAACTCAATGAGCGATTAGGCTGGAAACTTGGAACCGCGCGTGATTACCATTTTGAACATAATGGTGATCGTTATGGCTGGGTAGAAGGAAGCGATGGCAATTGGCATTTCACGCTGTTTATCCAAAACGGTCGAATCCAAGACGTGGATGATTATCCACTGATGACGGGGTTGCGCGAAATTGCCAAGATTCACACAGGAGATTTCCGCCTTAGCCCAAACCAAAACCTGATTATCAGCAATGTTACGAGTCAAAATAAGAACAAAATTGTCGAACTGATTGAACAGCATGGATTGACTGATGGGCAGCATCATTCCGCATTGCGTCGGAGTTCAATGGCTTGTGTTGCTTTTCCAACTTGCGGGCTGGCAATGGCTGAAGCTGAACGTTATCTGCCTTCCCTACTAGATAAGATGGAACTGATTTTGGATGAAGCAGGATTGCGTGAAAAAGAGATTATCATACGTATTTCAGGTTGCCCGAATGGTTGCTCTCGTCCCTCTTTAGGAGAAATCGCCTTTATCGGTAAAGCCCCTGGAAAATACAATATGTATCTAGGTGCTGGCTTTGTCGGAGATCGGCTGAACAAATTGTACCGGGAAAACATTGGAGAAGAAGAAATACTAGAACTGCTTAAACCACTATTTTTCCAATACGCGAAGGAAAGGCTAGAAGGCGAGCATTTTGGAGATTTTGTCATCCGGGCGGGGCATGTGAAAGCCGTCCAATCTGGATTAGACTTTCACGATTAATAGAGTTACTAAACAGTGGCAGGTGAATAAAATAATGAAATCCTACTCAATTATGCTGAACATCGAAGATAAAGCTGTAGTAGTAGTCGGCGGTGGACTGATTGCCCACAGAAAAATTGTGGGCTTGCTACAGGCAGGTGCTTATGTAACTGTGATTAGCCCGGTGATCCATTCGAAAATAGAACAACTCTTCATCGAGAATAAGATTGCCTGGAAAGCTAAATTGTTCGAACCGAATGATCTTGATTCCGCATTGGTTGTTATTGCAGCAACAAATAATGAGACAGTGAATACATTTGTTGCATCATCTGCTGGCAAGCATCAATTGGTCAATATCGTTGATAATCCGGAGTTAAGCACTTTTCATGTCCCTGCAAAGCTGACAAGAGGTGACCTAACGATAAGTGTTGCAACGGGCGGGGCAAGTCCGACACTTTCCAAAAATATTCGTGATGAACTTGCCGCAATTTATGATGAATCTTATGGCGATTATCTCGAATTTCTAACACTGTCGAGAGAAAAAGTAAAACACTCTATATTAGATCAAACAATAAAAACCAAATTACTTAAAACAATAACCAGTGACACGTATAGGCAATCTATCAACATGCAAAATGCCTTTTTAGAATTGATTGGTGGATACCAAGACAAATCCTGACTGTAATTGGGAGGATGACAGATATGCGAGTCGTAAATAATATAGCTGAATTGATTGGAAATACGCCGCTTGTAAGATTAAATAGACTGCCTGATCAACAAGGTGCAGCTGTCTATGTGAAACTTGAATATTTTAATCCGAGCGGGAGCGTAAAAGACCGAGCGGCTTACAATATGATTGTCGAAGCAGAAAAAAGTGGGGAATTAGTGGCGGGGGCAACGATTATTGAACCGACATCAGGTAATACTGGCATTGGTTTGGCAATGAATGCCGCTGCAAGAGGTTATCGCGCAATTTTTGTCATGCCGGATAACGCAACGATCGAACGCATTAATTTAATGAAAGCATACGGTGCTAAGGTCGTTCTGACACCAAGCGAAGAAAGAATGCCAGGTGCGATTGCCAAAGCAAATGAATTAGCAGCACAAATAGAAGACAGCTTTATCCCTATGCAATTTGAAAACGCCGCAAATCCTGATATTCATCGGACAACAACTGCTGTTGAAATTAGTGAAGCGATGGAGTCCATTGGAAGAACGCTTACTGCTTTCGTTTGTACGTCAGGAACTGGAGGGACGGTAACGGGTACCGGAGAAGCACTTAAAGAACTTGATGCTAGAATCTCGGTTCATGTTGTTGAGCCCGCCGGATCCCCCGTCCTATCTGGAGGAAAGCCAGGGAAGCATAAACTTGTCGGAACAAGTCCTGGTTTTATTCCTTCCGTTTTAAATACGAACGTCTACGATGAAATCTTTATGATACAAGATGATGAAGCTTACGAGACAGTACGTGCTGTAGCAGCGAATGAAGGGATTCTCCTTGGCCCTTCAGGAGGCGCAGCCATTTATGCCGCGTTAGCCGTTGCGAGGCGATTGACTCCGAATGATACGGTCGTCTGTGTTGCACCTGATTCTGGTGAACGCTATTTATCAAGCGATTTGTTCGAATTTTAATACCTGATTTTCAATCTGTAGATTGGGGATTCATAAAAAAGTATATATGTTGATCAAATGAATACCTATATAAACTGAGCGAAGGCGCCTTTCAAGGGCTAGCCGAAGCCCCAAGACTGACGGCGAAGCTGTCTGGCTTGGGGCGGGAGGCATCCCCTAGCGCCGTAGCGAATTCAATGGGATTCTAGATTTGCTTACGGGAAACTTCAGGAAAGGGGTATTTGAATGTATTTAACAATAGATGGCATTGTGAAAAGTTTTCCACATAAAGAAAAAGGTCATGTCAAAGTGCTGGATAATATCTCGTTAGACGTGGAAAAAGGACAGTTTGTTTCGATTGTTGGTCCTTCCGGTTGTGGGAAGTCGACATTGCTCTATCTGATTGCTGGTCTTGAGAAGGCTGATCAAGGAGAAATTAGGATTGCTGGTAAAGTAGTTACGGATCCTGGACCAGATCGTGTCGTCGTTTTCCAGCAGGATGGATTGTTTCCGTGGTTAACGGTTCTTGATAATGTCACATATGGCTTACGTTTAAAGGGTTTGCCAAAAAAACAGGCAGAGGACAAAGCGAGAGAAATGTTGAAAATGGTTCATTTAAGCAACTTTATTGATGCCTATCCGCATCAGCTGTCCGGAGGTATGAAACAACGTGTTGCAATCGCACGCGCACTTGTTATGGAACCCGCAATATTGCTGATGGATGAGCCATTTGCGGCACTGGATGAGCAAACCAGAATGGTGTTACATAATGAGTTGCTTGAAATATGGAAAAAAACGAAAGTGACAATCTTTTTCGTTACGCATAACATTCGGGAAGCAGTCCTTTTATCCGAAAAGATTATCGTTTTTGAAACACGCCCTGGAAGAATCAAAGAGATTCATTCTTCAACGACAATGAAAGATGGCATTATGCCAAATGACGTTACATTTCATTTGGAAAAGCAGATATTGGCATCACTGCAAGGTGAAATTGAGAAAGTGTTAAAGGAGGAAATGGGGGATGACTACATTTTTAAGACGAACCCTCTTCATCGGGATTCTAGCGGTGATATGGGAAGTCACATCTAGATTATCAAGTTTGCCCGATTTCATGTTTCCGAGTCTTAGCCAAGTATTGCAAACACTTTACACGGGTATTGTAAGTGGGCAAATAATGACTGCAATCCTAACAAGCATGAGCCGTTTATTAATAGGATTTACAATTGCGATAGTCCTCGGTCTTTTTTTAGGTTATCTCATATGGCGATCTAAGTTAGTGGAAGACACTCTCGGATTTCTTATCACGGCATTGCAATCGATTCCGAGTATTGTGTGGTTCCCACTGGCTATCATTTGGTTCGGTTTGAACGATTTCTCCATTCTTTTTATTGTAACAATCGGTGCAACATGGACAATGACAATCAATGCGACAAGTGGTTTTAAAAATGTGCCAAGACTATATCAACAAGTTGCTAAAACATTAGGGTCTGGCGGTTTTCACTTTTTGCGCACAGTTATTATGCCAGCATCTGTCCCACAGCTCATAGCCGGATTACGAATCGCCTGGGCATTTTCCTGGCGTGCGTTAATGGCAGGGGAGCTGCTCGGTGGCGGCGGAGGGCTTGGATACCTCTTGGAAATGGGCAGATCACTTGGACAAATGGATTTGGTTATCTCGGTAATGATCATTATTGGTGTTATCGGTACAATTATGGATAACCTAGTCTTTTTAAGACTGGAGCGCAGTGTGCAGAAAAAATGGGGAATCAGTTAAGTAATGATAAATAATGACAGATGGGGAGAGAACGGAATGAAACGTAATTTGTTCTTAATTGGGCTTATTTCCTTAGCTGTATTGGCAATTGTAGCTGGCTGTGGAAAGACAGAAAAAGGAGCACAAGACAGTAAAGAAGTGAACATTGGTTATTTCCCGAATTTAACGCATATCGCTACGATTGTTGCGTTAGAGAAAGGTTATTTCACTGAAGCGTTTGGAAAGGATATTAAAATTAACACAAAAACTGTTAGTAATGGCGGCTTGTTTATGGAGGCTATGGTGACTAAATCCATTGATGTGGGAACAGTAGGGCCTGGTCCATTACTGAACTTCTATGTAAAAGATCCCAGCTACCATATTATTTCAGGCGCTGTAAACGGGGGAGCAGTCCTTGTTGCGAGTGAGCATAGTACTATTAAAGAACTTGCTGATTTAGACGGGAAGAAGGTTGCGATTCCTGTAATCGGAAGTACCCAAGATGTCATGTTGCGTAAGGCACTTAAAGATGTTGGTCTGAAGCCGACGTCAAATGGCGGCACAGTCGAAATGTTTGCCGCAGCTCCAGCTGATACAGCAACGCTCTTTGTTCAAAAATCCGTGGATGCTGCAGCAACACAAGAACCATGGGGTTATATTTTGGAAACACAGGCGAACGGTCAATTGTTGTTAGACTGGGAATCATTCGCTTGGGGGAAAGAATCGACGAATACAGTGGTTGCAGCAAGTAAGAAGTTTTTGGAAGATGAAGAACTTGTGAATGCTTATCTAACAGCCCATGTAAAAGCAGTAGAGTTTATTGAGCAGAATCCTGAAGAAAGCCAAAATCTTGTTAGTAAGCATATCAAAGAATTAACAGGAAAAGAGATTGACAAAACTGAACTAGAGGCCGCATTTAAGCGCCTGAAAGTAACAACATCTGTCAATGAAGAAGTGATTCAGGAGATGGCTGATATCAGTAAGGAAGCAGGGTATGTCCCTAGTAATGATATTGATGGCTTAATTCAATTGGAACAGTTGAAGTCAATAGAAGCAAAATAATAAAACGTAAAGCGCTACTGATTTAGTAGAAGTAGAAACATCAGAATGATATTTCTACTTTCATGGCGTACGTTAAGGTGTTATTTATAGATACAGATGGGGAGAGATAAGGATGAAACGTAAACTTTTCGTACTTGCGCTTATTTCCTTAGCTGTATTGAGTATTGGGTCTGGATGCGCTAAAGCAGAAAAAGGGGCAAAAGGCAGTAAAGTAGTGAACATTGGTTATTTCCCGAACTTAACGCATATCGCTACAATCGTTGCGCTAGAGAATGATTATTTCACGGAAGCGTTTGGGAAAGACATTAAAATCAACACAAAGACCGTCAGTAACGGAGGCTTGTTCATGGAGGCGATGGCTACTAAATCCATTGATGTGGGAACAGTTGGCCCAGGTCCGGTACTGAATTTTTACGTAAAAGAACCTAATTACCATATAATTTCAGGTGCTGTGAATGGCGGGGCAGTCCTTATTGCTAGTGAACATAGTACTATTAATGAGCTTGCTGATCTGGACGGGAAGAATGTTGCGATACCGGGAATTGGGGGTACTCAAGACATTATGTTGCGTAAAGCGCTAAAAGATATTGGTCTAAAACCTACGGCCAATGGAGGGACAGTAGAAATGTTTGCCGCCGCTCCAGCTGATACAGCAACGCTTTTTATTCAAAAATCCCTAGATGCTGCAGCAATACCAGAACCGTGGGGCTATATTCTGGAAACACAGGCAAATGGTAAGCTTTTGTTGGACTGGGAATCATTCGCATGGGGGAAAGAATCGACAACAACTGTGGTCGCGGCAAGTAAGATGTTTTTGGAAGATGAAAAGTTCGTGAAAGCTTATTTAACAGCTCATGTAAAAGCAGTTGAGTTTATTGAGCAAAATCCTGAAGAAAGTCAAATTCTTGTTATTAAACACATCAAAGAATTAACAGGGAAAAAGGTTGACAAAGCTGAACTCGAAGTCGCATTTAAGCGCCTAAAAGTAACTACTTCTATCAATGAAGATGTGATTCAGGAAATGGCTGACATTAGTAAGGAAGCAGGATATATTCCTAGCAGCGATATTGAAGGCTTAATTCAATTGGATCAGTTGAAGTCTATAGTAGGAAAAGAATAAAATGCTACTTATTTAGGGGATTGGAGACATCACACTGATGTTTCAAATCCTTTTTTTCTTGTAGATTTGAAAATGTCACAAAGCTTTCCTTTGTCTTACTTGAAGACTAAGAGTAAAATGGAGTTAAGTATGCCAGTCACTGAATGAAATGCGAATCCACCAAATTGGAAAAGCACCTGGCTTTTTTGAGGAGAGACGAATTGATGACAAAAGTAATGGATCCTTCTTGGGAGAAGGTTGATGAAAAAACTGTATCGAAAGAACAAAATCTGTCCACGCTATTCGCTGATCTTAAATCTCTATTTAAGGCGATAGTCTTAATCTCTAATGTGCTACCCGTCCTTACAGGTTTTTGGTTAGCGCTCTATTTTACGAATGGAACTTTTTTAGCAAACTGGGATGTATTTTTGTTGACGATTTCAGGAAGTACACTGGTTATGGCCGGGGCACTTATCCTAAATAACTGGTACGACGTCGATATTGACACAGTAATGGAACGGACCAAAAAACGTCCTACAGTTACTGGGAACTTTTCACTTAAATTTGTCTTTAGATTAGGAATCGCATTATCAGTAGTAGGTTTAGTACTGCTAGCTTTTACAACAATTGAAGCTGCAATCTATGCATTCATTGGATGGTTTACGTATGTTATTTTGTACACAATGTGGTCAAAGCGCAGATATACGTTGAATACAGTCATTGGCAGTGTGTCAGGAGCGGTAACACCTTTAATAGGATGGGCTGCAATTGCACCCGGTTATCATATCGTTCCAATCGTACTGACGCTTATCCTGTTCATCTGGCAAATGCCTCATACGTTTGCTATTGCCATGAAGAAAGTCGAAGAATATAGTTTGGCAAAAGTGGCGATGCTTCCAGTCGTTCACGGATTTAATTTTACAAAGCGGCAAATGGTTATCTATGTTGCATGCTTATTACCATTACCATTCTTTTTAGGTTCGCTTGGTACAGTATTTGTTGTCATCGCCACGTTGATGAACGTTGGGTGGTTGGTTGCAACTTTAGCTGGATTTTTCACGAAAAACGATATGAAGTGGGCACATCTGATGTTCATGTGTTCCGTGAATTATGTGGCTATCTTGTTTACGCTCATGATTCTTGTTACATTGCCCGTTTTTAGTTAAACTTCCGAAAACATGTAGCCACCAGTTTCAATTCAATAAAGGGGAGCCTTATCAGTCGATTACTAACTGATAGGGCTCTCTTTTTCGATTTTGTAACTTGTGTACTTAAATAATAGATATTTCACATCTATTATTTTTTGAAATACGCAGCTACTTCTTTAGTTATTTCTTCAGGTATTTTCAAGCACAGAGGTTCACCATGCAAGAAATTAAAAACGTTCATATCACTCGTTTGGAGTGTACCCATTGTCAGGCGAGGAACAATTCGAACGTGAATGCGTTCAGATGAATTCTTGTTTACAGGAATAAACAGGCCGAGGTTAAAACTTGCGATGCCGATTGATTCGAAGTAACGGAAAAAGTGTGTTAGACTTTCGGCGAGATCCTGCCAATTGTTGTCGTTTAATCCATCTAACGAAGAGACATCTAAAACCCCGATAAAATCAGTATGGCTTTTCGGTGCAAAAGCATGAACCCAATCGATGGAACCCACCGTCGCGATAAAGCGCTCATCAGTTTTACGCTCAGTTTCGATTAATGAATCGTAATAGTTGCTTCCTGTTTCTGTGTAAAACTGCTCGCTGCTAGCCAATGCTATTAATTGATAGTTGGTTGGCATTTCAGAGGCCAACACATGAATATGTGGATGTAAAATGCTACCGCCTGAAGGGGGTAAGAAATTCCAATTGATGGATGTGTATGCGGTTTCTGGATCTCGGGCAATAACTTTAGTCAAGTAGTTATGCGCAGCAGAAAAGGAATTGGCAATCATGGGTGCTGAGAATTCATCTAATTTGACGTAATGCTGATCACACATACGGACCACTGCATTATGCTTGCTGTAAGGAAAAAGGTTTGGGAAAACGACAGCTTCGCCTTGAATAAGTCTGCCATCTTCGATGAAATCATTTGGGAATTTAGGTGTTAAAGTGTGTACGTTTTCGGTGCAGAATGGACATTTAGCGCCCTCTGTTAGTTTTGCCAGCTCCGAATAGTCTGTTGACGTAAAGGGGGCACCTGGGTCGAAAATAATCCGGGATGTTTCGCCTGTTAGCGGATCCATTCGAATTTCAGTTTTGCGGTCAATCAATTTACCATCTTGCATTGGATCATGAAACGTAAAAAACTCTTCTTTGGCTGCAAAAGTAATAGACATTAAATTTCCCCCTACTAAATAATAGTGAATGCTATATCAATTCTATCTGAATATGACGGAAAAGTCAGTGTAATTATAGTCATATTGACTATTACTTAGCTAAATTCTTTTCCGAAAATCAATTTTCTCATTAAGAAATGGGCAGAATTGCTTCCAATTTGAATTTTATTTGGTATCTCTACATTGATTTTTTTGTTTTGTTCATTCGTTTAAAAACCATTCTTTAACAAAGTTGGAATAAGAGGGAAAACTTAGACGGGGGAAGTCCATTTTTCGCGTTTTTATACAAATATTAGAGAATCTTCGGTTTTAACCCCGAATCCATAGTTTTGACGCGATTTCCCCGGAAATACTCGCAATACCGGGGAAATAACAAAAGCGCAGGGGGCTTGCAAGTGAACACAGGCTAAGTTGGCCACAGCGTGTGGCAACGGCTCCGTGACCTACAACATCCTTTAGGCTCACTACAGGCATAAGACGGATCGACGAAATGGCGTTTTTATTTGCCCGGGGTCTAGACGTGAAATCCCTACGTTGCAAATTATACAAAGTACGCGATCTATTAATTTCCTAAGAAATAAAAAGGAGCAGCCAATTTTGGCTGCTCCTTCCGTATAATGAAATGATTATTGTTGTTCTAACCCGGCTGCTGCTTCCACTTCGTTCCAAGAAACACCAAGTGCGTCTGCTACACCTTGACCATAAGCAGGGTCTGCTTTATAACAGTGAACAATATGACGAAGTTGAATATGTTTGTCAACGCCGTTCATATTGCGCCCTGTATTTTCGAATAAAACTTGTTGTTGTTCCTTGCTCATTAAGTTGAAGAGTTTACCTGGTTGTTCGAAGTAATTATCATCATCTTCTCTGAAATTCCATTGGTCTGCTGAACCGAAAATATCCAGTGCTGGATCTTTATATTTCGGTTGTTCTTGCCATTCACCATAGCTGTTTGGCTCATAATGAACCGTGCTACCCATGTTGCCATCGGTTCTCATTGCGCCGTCACGGTGGAAACTATGAACTGGGCATTTCGGTTGGTTGACCGGGATTTGGTGATGGTTCACGCCTAAACGGTAGCGTTGTGCATCTCCATATGAGAAGAGGCGGCCTTGTAACATTTTGTCTGGAGAGAAACTGATACCAGGTACAACGTTTGCAGGTGTAAAAGCAGCTTGCTCTACTTCTGCAAAATAGTTGTCAGGATTTCGGTTTAATTCCCATTCTCCTACTTCAATAAGAGGGAAGTCTTTTTTATACCATACTTTTGTCAAATCAAACGGGTTGTAAGGCATATTGTTCGCTTGTTCTTCTGTCATTACTTGTATGAACATTTTCCATTTCGGGAAGTTGCCATTTTCGATATTGTCATAGAGATCGCGTTGATGGCTTTCGCGGTCTTTCCCGACAACTGTCTCGGCTTCTTGGTCAGTCAAGTTGTCAATCCCTTGCTGTGAATGCATGTGGAATTTCACCCAAACGCGTTCGTTTTCAGCATTGATCATACTAAAGGTATGACTTCCGAAACCATGCATACTTCTGTATGAACTTGGAAGTCCACGATCACTCATGACAATCGTTACTTGGTGAAGAGCTTCAGGAAGTGATGTCCAGAAGTCCCAGTTATTATTTGCGCTACGCATGTTTGTACGTGGATCTCGTTTAACAGCATGGTTCAAATCTGGGAATTGCATTGGGTCTCTAAAGAAGAATACAGGTGTGTTATTTCCGACGAGGTCCCAGTTACCTTCTTCTGTATAATATCTCATTGAAAATCCGCGGATATCCCGTTCTGCGTCAGCTCCACCACGTTCACCGGCAACTGTTGAAAAACGAACGAACATATCTGTTTTCTTACCAATTTCAGAGAAGACTTTTGCTTTTGTATATTGTGAAATATCATGTGTTACTGTAAATGAACCATACGCAGCAGATCCTTTTGCATGCATACGACGTTCAGGAATAACCTCGCGATCAAAATGCGCAAGCTTTTCCAAAAGCCATACATCTTGTAATAGTATTGGCCCTCTAGGCCCAGCAGTCATTGAGTTTTGATTATCCACGACTGGAGCACCAGCAGCAGTCGTTAATTTTTTATTAGTGTCTTTTTCTGTCATAGATTTCCACTCCTTAGATTGTTTTAATTCCTACATGATAATCATACTAAAAAAGAAATGATATATCTACTAATAACATCCAATAAAATTAATTCTTTTATAAAGGCTATAGATTATTAAGGTATAAGTAGTATTCGTTTGTACTATTTCTGAATGAAGATAGAAGAATCACATCTATAGATTCTCAATTAGAAGAATATGAATGACATAGAAATGCGGTTCTTGCCATTTGGAAAATACCACTCTCCTTCTATATTACCTTTTGATGACGGAAAAGTCAGTAAAATTTCGTGGTATCCTAAAAGTTATGCAAGTGTTAAAGAGAATTCTGTAATTAAGTAGACCCCGGCAACCAAAAACTGCCCAAACAGCCGACAGAAAGGTCGGTTGTTTGGGCAGTTGGTTTTCATGATAAAGAGGGAGTTTTCATTCGCTCGATCGTTTGAAGAACTTTTTGGAATGCATCTTCTACATTTTTTGCTTCGATGTCTACTTTCTGTAATTCAGTATTGTGATCACTAGAATGTCTATATCTTGGATCGTAATAGTGCTCAAGTAGTAACTCGACTGCCAATCTAAAATCACCATTTTTCAAATGCGTTTCAATCAACTTGGCAATGGGGGTATGTAATCGTTTTTCAATTAATAGAAAGGCCTCTTTGAAACGTTCCGGGTTGTTCCACGGCTCATAGTCAGCTAAAACAATTTTGACCCGCTCGGCAAGGGGAAGATGGATGACAATCTGCATCCCGCTCTCCTTTTTCTCATAAATAAATTGCGGTAAACTTACTTTTCCGATCCGTCTACTTTCGCCTTCTATGAAAACATGCGGCTCCGTTTTAAATCGTTCTAATTCATGGATGAGTAATGAGTCAAATTTCTTTTGATTGCTTGGCTCAAGCCCAATTTGTCCGAAAATAGAGCCTCGATGACCTGCAATGTTTTCGAAATCAATGACAGGGTAGCCATTGTCCGCTAGACGCTTCAAAATCTCGGTTTTTCCTGTACCTGTATAGCCATTTAATACAATGAAGTTCGGAGAAAAGTCCTCTTTTTCCAATTCATGAACGACCCATTGCCGATATGAACGGACTCCGCCATTCAATCGAGTAGTATGAATGCCCATTAAATCGAGGACAGTCGCCGCTGTCTTACTTCGCATGCCGCCACGCCAGCAGAATACCGTCATAGGCGTTTCAATTTTTTTGAATGCTCGAATAAAATCCGGCAACTTCTTCGCAAAGATTGCAAGTCCTCTTTCTTTAGCAGCTTCTTGTCCAACTTGTTTGTAAATTGTTCCAATTTCCGCGCGTTCCTCATCATTGAAAACAGGTATGTTAATGCTTCCAGGAATCGTCGCTTCTTTAAACTCTTTAGGAGAACGGACATCAATGAATGTATGTGGCCCTTTTTCTTGCAATGCAAATATATCTTCCAACATTAAATCTCGGAACATCCAATTCACCTTCTACCCAAATTTTACACCGGATTACTCGACAATGATACGTCCACTATTTTCTGCTGTTACTTCGCCGATTATCCGTGCGTCAACGCCTTTTTGTTGAAGTTCATCGAACAGCTTATCCGCCTGATCTTCAGGTAATGCGATGAGCAGGCCACCTGAAGTCACGGCATCACATAGAATCCAACGATCAGATTGATCCATAGTTTCAGGGTACGAGACTACATCCGCTACGTGAGCGAAATTATTTTTTGTTCCGCCTGGTACTTTGCCGGCATCTGCAAGTTCCTTTGTGCGGGGAAGTGTCGGTACTTGGTCAGCAATGATGCGAATGCCCACTCCGCTTGCTTTCGCTATTTCAGAGGCGTGTCCAAGTAGTCCAAAGCCGGTTACATCTGTTGCGGCATGGACATCGTATGAAGACATTGTTTCAGCTGCTGTTTTATTAAGTGTTGTCATAACTTTCGTAACATAGACAATTTCATCTTCAGATAATAAACCATTTTTCAATGATGTTGTGTAAATACCGACACCGATTGGTTTTGTTAAAAGGATTTTATCGCCTGGTTGTGCACCGGCATTTGTTCGTACTTTATCGGGATGGACGGTTCCAGTAACGGCAAGACCGAATTTGGGTTCTTGATCATCTATTGAATGTCCGCCGACAAGTGTAACGCCTGCTTCTTTTAATTTATCACTGGAACCGCGAAGGATTTCTGTAAGGATTTTTTTATCCAGCGTGGCGATTGGGAAAGCAACGATGTTAAGCGCTGTAATTGGCGTTCCACCCATTGCATAGATGTCACTGATGGCATTTGTTGCAGCAATTTGACCGAAATCGTAAGGATTGTCGACAATCGGTGTGAAAAAGTCGAGCGTCTGTACCATTGCTATTTCATCAGTCAGTTTATAAACTCCCGCGTCATCACTCGTATCGAGGCCAACAAGCAAATTAGGATTGGGAGTAGCAAGTGGCAGGCTGCGTAATACCTCCGCCAAATCGGCAGGTCCTATTTTACAGCCACAGCCGCCTTTTGTTGTAAGGGAAGTCAATTTTACTGGTTCAGTTTTCTCCATTATAGTTCCACCTTCCGAATGCAAATCTAATTGTAATCTTAACACATTTGGGGAATTGACTCAGCGTAGCAGGTCCTCACAATCTATTCCTTATGGTAGAATACTCATAGCCTATACAATTTTTGGAGGGGGAAAAGGTATGATACATAAAAAAATAGCACTATCATTAGTGTCGGTCTTATTGTTCGTTGGAATACTTTTTACAACGGTTCCGGAACATTCAACCGCGTCTGCAGCTGCTTCATACGAGAGTTTGGGAAATAGCATTAATACAATCATGGCAGATAGTAGAATGCAGGCCGCTTCTAGTAGCGTAACCGTGCGCAAAGCCTCCACTGGTGAAGTTGTCTATCAAAAACAAGGCGATAAAGGAATTACACCTGCATCCACGTTAAAAATACTCACAGCCGCGGCAGCACTTGAAACGCTTGGCGAAAATTATCGTTTCAAGACAGATGTATTAACAAACGGGAAAGTAACAAATGGAACACTAGATGGAAATCTGTACCTTCGTGGGACAGGTGATCCAACGCTGCTAAAAAAGGACTTTGATAATTTTGCTTTGAAATTGTCTACTCTTGGGGTCAGACGGATTTCCGGCAATCTCGTTGGAGATGACACTTGGTTTGATACGATTCGTCTATCACCAGGTATTGATAAAAATGATGAATCGTATTACTATGCAGCACAAGTTTCAGCATTAACTGTGTCCCCGAATACGGATTACGATGCTGGCACAGTCATCGTAGACGCAAAGTCAGCTGCTAGTGGGAAAGCTGCAAAAGTAACACTGACTCCGGAAACGGGTGTTCTTCGAGTTGTTAATCGTTCTAAAACCGTTCCTAAAGGGACTAAAAACACATTGAAGATTGAACGTCAATACGGAACAAATAATATTGTCATTACCGGAAATGCGCCGATTGGGTCTGCTGGCAGGAAGGAATGGATTACTGTATCCAATCCAACTGCCTATGCACTTGATATTTTCAAAAAGTCGTTACTAGCTAAAGGAATAACGTTTGTTCCTTCGTCTAAGGTGTTGCGCGGAAAAACGGAAGCAGAATCTAAAACTCTCGTATCTAAAAGTTCCATGCCCTTGAGAAGCTTGATGAGGCCTTTTATGAAATTAAGTAATAACTCACATGCTGAAGTATTGGCGAAGGCAATGGGGAAAATGAAGTATGGGGATGGCAGCTGGAATGCCGGGTTACAAGTGATGCGTGACTATGCTGGGTCTGTCGGTTTGGATGTGAACGAATGGTTGTTTGAAGACGCATCTGGTATGTCCCATGCGAATAAAGTGACATCTGCCCAACTTACGGAGTTATTGTATCAAGTACGAGTAGCACCTTGGTATGGATCGTTTGCTCAAGGGTTACCAGTTGCCGGGGTGGCGGACCGATTTATCGGAGGTACGTTGAGAAATCGTATGAAAACAGGAACTGCTAAAGGCAATGTCATTGCGAAAACGGGAAGTTTGACAAATGTCAGTGCTTTGGCAGGATATGCGCAAACAAAAGATGGGGAAACCCTTATTTTCAGTGTCCTAACACAGGATCATAAATCCAGTACGATTCCTGTCCTAGACCGTATTGCAACCGCTATTACTAATTCAACAACAAAATAAAAGCATGAAAAAACAAGTGTCAGTGTCATCTTGATGCTTGTTTTTTGTAATAATAGCTGTGGTGGTAGAAATAAAACGCTAGTCACCCGGATAAAGTCGTCAAGTCGAATGTCGAACCACTCTGTGAAACGAGTTTAAAAGAAATGAAGGATTATACAGGTTGGAATGTATGATAAACTTAGTGAATAAAAAAATCTAGTAAGTGAGGCAAAAGAATTTGAGTGTAATGAATAAGTTTGCAGATTCAATACAAGACTTTATTAAAAATGATTTTTCAAGCGTTAGGGAGTATTTTTTTACATTGGCATTGACAATCATTTTTACCTATTTACTTATAGTCGTCTTCAGAAGAATTATGCAACAACTTTTCAAGAGAACAAGTCTTTTAGAAGAAAAGAAGAAAGAAACAATTGAAAGTGTTGTAAAAAACACATCCAGGTATATTTTCGCCATCATTATTATAATCGCAGCGATTAAGCCGTTCGTGGGTGATTTGAAAGAAGTCATTGTAGCTGGAGGAATCATCGCGGCTGTAATTGGGTTCGGCGCACAAAAACTGATTAATGATCTAATAAGCGGTGTTTTCATTATTTTTGAAGGAACCATTAAACGGGGAGACTTTATAAACGTCAACGGGGAATTGGAGGGTGTAACGGTTGAGGAATTATGGTTTAGGATTGTCAAAATCCGTTTGATAAATGGGAAATTATTGACCATTTCAAATGGGGAAATTAGAAAAATGGTTAATGGTTCCGTTGAAAAAAGACGGATTTTTGAGAGCCTTATCGTTTCATTCAATCAAGATCCTGGGATCGTTCGCGTGTTGCTACAAGAAGTGTGTGACGAGCTAAACACAAAACAATTAGCTTATTTTCAAGTGGATAAATTGACTGGAGAGTACGTTGAAAAGTATGAAATATATGGCTTACATTCCCTTGACACAAGTCCATTCGGATATAAGTTTTCCATCGTTGCCACCGTTAATGATACGGATTATTTAGTAGCCTCTTTGGAAGCGAAAAAAGTATTGGCTCAAAAACTTTATGATAATAAGGTCAAAATGGCGGAGCAATTGATTAATAAGGGGTATTAATGGAAATGAAAAAATCTTGCTTAGGGCTTAATCGCCCTAAGCAAGATTTTTTCAATATATAGGTATCCATTTGTTCAACGCATTAGATAAGCAAATCAAATAACGTACTATCATTATTAACTTCTTTAAAGGAGAAACCGCATTGATGCATGCGTTGAATAAGTCCTTCGTAATCTGATTTTCTCTTTATTTCAATACCAACAAGGCCAGGACCGCTTTCCTTGTTGTTTTTCTTTGTATATTCAAATGTAGTGATGTCGTCATCAGGTCCAAGTACTTCATCCAAAAATTGACGTAAAGCCCCAGAACGCTGCGGGAAGTTGATAATGAAGTAATAAAGAAGTCCTTCATAAATCAATGATTTTTCTTTAATTTCCTGCATTCGACCGATATCATTATTCCCACCACTGATGACACAGACGACGGACTTACCTCTGATTTCTTCTTTATAAAAATCTAAGGCAGCGATAGATAATGCGCCTGCCGGTTCTACGATAATTGCATGTTGGTTATATAATTCCAAGATGGACGTACACACTTTTCCTTCTGGAACTAGAACAATATCTTCAAGGTACTTACGACAAATTTCAAATGTATGTTGGCCTGCACTTTGCACAGCTGCACCATCAACAAATTTATCGATTGTATCCAAGGTTGTCACTTCGTTATTCTCTAATGCTGCTTTCATACTAGCCGCACCTGCAGGCTCTACACCGATCATACGTGTATGTGGTGACAGGTTTTTAACATAAGTGCTTAAACCAGACATCAGACCGCCACCGCCAATACTGGCAAAGACAAAATCAACAGGTTCCTCAATATCATTCATGATTTCAACGGCGACTGTCCCTTGTCCGGCGATGACATCGTAATCGTCAAAAGGATGGATGAAGATTCTGTCTTCAGCAGACGCACATTTGACTGCTGAAGCGGATGAATCATCAAATGTATCACCCACTAAAATAATTTCTACATAGTTCCGACCAAACATTTTCACTTGATTAATTTTTTGTTTTGGAGTTGTCTGTGGCATGAATATTTTTGCGTCAATACCTAGATGCGCACAGGCAAAAGCGACTCCTTGAGCGTGGTTACCAGCACTGGCACAGACGACACCTTTTTCAAGTGCAGCTGCTTCTATGGTTTTGATTTTATAATAGGCACCCCGTAATTTAAAGGAACGAACATGTTGTAAATCTTCCCTTTTCACATAAATACGACAATCATACTTTTCTGACAGTCGTTCATTCTTTTGCAAAGGAGTATGTGCGACTACATCTTTTAGTAATTGATTGGCAATTAGTATGTCTTCGACTTGAATTCCAGTTGGTTCTGTCTTTGTTAGATTCATAGTAATCTCAGCACCCTCCATATAAGTAGTTTATTTTTCTATACTAACATGATAGTGGAAGAATAAACATATGAATGTTTGTAATTATGAGTTAATAAAGAAGAGAATAATGGCGAATTGACTTATGTAGTCAAAATAAGATTCAATGCTTTTTCACGAATTGCAAAATGGAGTGGTGTTGACATAATATTTTTCGTTGTTTCTCCTTTAATTGTAGTAATTTTGTATCTGAGATTTGTTTGTTCTGTAACGAAATGCATACGGAGTTAAAGCTTCCACTCAACATGTTTTAATGTTAAAGTATATTAAGTAGCAAAATCAAAAATGGAAATTGAGAGGGGTAATTTCGTGGGAAGAGTACAGGATAAAGTTGCTTTAGTAACTGGTGGGGCATCAGGTATCGGATTGTCTGCCGCTACACTTCTTGCAAAAGAAGGAGCAAAAGTAGTTGTTGCAGACTTTAATCTGGAAGGTGCGAAGCAAGTTGCCCAAAATATTCTAAACGACGGTGGGGAAGCCGTTGCTGTATTTTTGGATGCTGGGAGTGAAGAATCAATTAAAGAAGCGATTGATTTCACGGTTGAACAGTTTGGTACTATTACAATCCTCTATAACAATGTAGGGACGACAAATCTACAAAAAGATATAGATGTCGTGAATATTGATTTAGATGAGTGGGACCGTTTAATGAACGTGAATGCAAAGAGTGTTTTACTGGGAAGTCGCTTTGCAATTCCACATATGCAAAAAGCGGGCGGCGGCTCGATTATTAATACTACATCTATGGCTGCCTTTGCGGGAGATTCTGTCCGTTCGGCTTATGGAGCTTCGAAGGCGGCAGTCGTTAATTTAACGAAATATATTGCAACGCAATATGGCAAAGACAATATACGTTGTAATGCAGTCGCTCCTGGGTTGATTTTAACACCTGCTGCCAAACAAAATTTATCTCAAGAACTGCTTGACATTTTCGGGAAATACAACGCATTACCTTACCACGGAGAAGCGGATGATATCGGAAATACCGTCTTGTTTTTAGCTTCTGATGAATCCAAGTTTATCACAGGTCAAACGATTCAAGTTGAAGGTGGTCACTACTTAAGTAACCCGACTATCGCTGACTTTCAACAGTTAATGTCACAAGCAAAATCGTAAAAATCTAGAAAGCAATCCATATAAATTAGCGGACAATAGACGATGTAAGAAAGGAAATGATCAATTATGAAACTTCAAGACAAAGTTGCAATTATTACTGGCGGAGCCGGAGGTATTGGTAAAGGGATGGCGACTGCATTCGTAAAAGAAGGTGCTAAAGTTGTCATCGTCGATTTAAACGGGGAATTAGGGGAACAGGCAATTAAGGAATTGCAAGTTTATCAACCGGAATCGATTTTCATCCAAGCGAATTTAGCCGAGCATGATAAATTGCCGGAAATAGTGAAGCAAACCGTCGAGAAATTCGGTAAGTTGGATATTTTAGTAAACAATGCACATGCATCGACAAATAAGCCATTTGAAGAGATTACGCAAGCGGATCTAGACTTATCGTTCAACACAGGATTTTATCCGACGTTCTATCTAATGCAGGCTGCATTGCCTTATTTAAAGGAGACGAAAGGTAAAATCATTAACTTCGCTTCTGGAGCAGGTATAAACGGAGACGCTAACCAAGCTACATACGCTGCGGCAAAAGAAGCAATCCGGGCGATTACGCGTGTTACTGCAAATGAATTTGGTCCATTCGGCATTAATGTGAATTTGATTGCACCGCTTGCGGATTCTCCAGGAATTCAACAATGGGCGAAAGCACAACCTGAAGCTTTCGAAACAATGATGTCGAAGATTCCGTTACGACGCCTTGGTGAATTGGAAAATGATATTGGTCGCGCTGCTGTATTCTTGGCAAGTGCTGATTCCGATTATATTACTGGACAAACACTAATGGTCGATGGCGGAATTACTAAACTTAGGTAAGCCATCTAAATGAACAGATTAAAAGAGCATCTCCATTGTGAGAAGATGCTCTTTTTTCATATTAACGACTTATTCAACTTTGTGTAAATAGAAAGTAGCGATTGCTGTTCCGCTTCTGTTAAATGTGAAAAGACCTTCATGCGGAGATCTTGACCGTCTTTTTGTGCTTCTTTGAGCAAGTCTTCGCCTTTTTTAGTGATTTTCCAATAGATTATTCGGCGGTCAGTTTCGTCCTGCCGGCGCGTGATTAGTTCTTTGTTTGATAGTTTAGTGGAAAGATGCGTGAGCGATGCAGGCGTAAAGTTGAGTAGACGCGCAAGCTCGGAAGGCCGACTTTCCCCGTTCATCTGTAATTCATGCAAGGCAACGATATGTGATACACCAAGATCGTAATCTACTTGCTGCCGCCACTTCACGTGCATTTTATGTGTCACCTGTTCAATCGTATGTAGTAGTTCGAAAATTGTCTCAGTAGACATGATTTTCACCATCCTTTTGTCATAATACGTCCCCGAAAAACTTTTTTATCTTTTCGCACATTACTAGTGTACCATCATTAAGCGGGGTTTTGGGGTGGTAGTTTCGTTCGATTATGTATACCATCATAATGAGGTGAAAATTGACATGCAAGACAAAGAATCCAAGCGATATGAAGTCGATTTATATAAACCAGTAAAAGAATATTTCACACAACAAGGTTATGATGTCCATGGTGAAGTAAATGAGTGTGACATTGCGGCTGTAAAAGAGCAAGAGCTGGTCCTCATTGAATTGAAACTGTCGCTATCTATTGATCTTTTAATCCAAGCAACAAAAAGACAGCGGCTGACAAATGAAGTCTATGTCGCAATTCCTAGACCAAAGATCAGCTTTCGTTCGAAAAAGTGGAAAGATAGTTGTCATTTGGTAAGAAGGTTGGAGTTAGGTCTCATCCTCGTTTCATTCTTAGAAGACGACGCACGGGCGGAAATAGTGTTTCATCCCGCGTCCTTTGACCGGAAAAAAAGCATGCAGCGTAGCAAGAAAAAAAGGAATGCTATGTTGACTGAAATGGAAGGCAGACTCGGAGACTATAATATCGGCGGAAGCAGTCAGACCAAAATAATGACAGCTTATAAAGAAAATTGTATTCATATAGCCTGTTGTCTTTTGCAATGGGGGCCTTTATCGCCAAAATCCTTACGTAAGATGGGGACGGGGGATAAAACGTTAACGATTTTAAATAAAAACTATTATGGATGGTTTGATAAAGTTCAAAGAGGCATATATATGATTAGTGACACAGGAAAAGGTGAGTTGCACGCATTCCCAGATCTCTTTAACCATTATAATGAGATAGTCAGAGAGACTGCCAGTGCTTATTTGGACATCGATGAAATTGTGGATAATATGTAAAGGGGCAAACCTATAATACGTGTTACTATTGAAGTAGGCAAATACATAAAAAAAGCAAGAAGTTTTTGAATTGGGGGATTTTGTATGTTAAAAGAATTGCAATTAATTGCGATTAAACAGCTTCAAAAAGAATGTGAAAAAGAGGATGGTATTCAACTGAAGTTAAATTGGGAGATGCTTCGTGAAAGAGAAGGAAGGCAAATGGATTTCTTCCATGAAGAGAATGGGCAACTGGTCGCCTATTTAGCTTTATTTGGTTTCGGATCTACCGTTGAAGTATGCGGAATGGTAAAGCCGGAAGCGAGAAGGAAAGGCCACTTTACTGAACTATGGCAACAAGCGTTAACATCAATCGAACAGTATGGCTTTGAAACCATTTTATTGAATACTCCTTCTTTATCCAGTACCGCTAAGGAATGGTTAGCTAGTCAACCCTACTCATATGCGTTTTCTGAATATCAAATGCGCTGGTCCGAACAACAGATTGAAGAGAGTGATGAAATTCTTCTTCGTGAAACAAAACCAAGCGATGCCAAGCTTGAGGTGAAGCTTGATGTTCTCGCGTTCGGAATGGATGAAGAAGATGCGCGTTCTCATCTTGAACGCATAAAAGAAAGACAGGATGAGCAATTTTTGATGATTGAGGCTGATAATATTACAGTCGGCAAGGTTCGAATCAATCGAATGGATGGCGAAGCATGGATTTACGGATTCGCCATTTTACCCGAATACCAGGGCAGAGGTTACGGAAGAAAGGTGCTTCGTAATATCGTGAAAAGCGAGCATGATGCTGGTAATCAAATTTGGCTTGAAGTGGAAGCGAAAAATAGTCGAGCACTTGGCCTGTATGAATCAGTCGGTTTCATAAATATGCAAGGTCAGGATTATTATAAAAAGAATAGGCACAACTAAAAAAGTTAACCGGAATGGCAAGTAGTATTAATTCCGGTTAACTTTTTTAGTCCACAACATTATTAACAGATGAATATCAAAAACATCTTTCAATAAGTGCGCTTTCTTAATTTTAACATATATTGTAATTATATTTCCTGACTATTAGGAAATATATTAAACAAATCCTCTTACATAGTAAAAAAACTCGTAAATAGTAGAGAAATGCCTGATTAGACACGGAATTGACGAATTACCTATGTCTAATGGACTTTTTTTTTACTGAATTATAGAGTATTATATACTAGTAGAATGGCAGGGGGAAAAACGATGAAAAATACACTAACAGCACAATTGGGAACAATCATTGTTGGTATCATGGTTGCAATGTTAGCGATTACGTCCATCGCGACATATAAAACAGCCTACGATAAATTATATGATGCCGCGGGTGTTGAGGCGTATGGTTGTGCAAGTATTACGACGGGTTTAATTCGACCGGAAGATGTGGAAAAAATGCTCGAAGGTGACCGTGAAACAATGGATGAGGTTGGTCAACAACTTAACTGGACACTCGATCATAAAGCAATTTTTGAGACTCAATATATCATTGATTTAGATGGGAAAATTCTGGCACTTGATGACCATTTAAGTGAAAAGGGATTTGAACCAGGAGATTCGGTTCCCGTCGACGAAAAAGCGCTTGCAATGCTCTTGGATATGAAGCATTCGACTTATACAGAGCTTTATGAGTTTGCAGGTCTGAAACGTCTATCAGGCTATGCGCCGATTTTTGAAAATCATGATCCAAATGGAGAAATTGTAGCAATCAGCGTTATCGATTTTGATGGGTCAATTGTGGCGGGCAGAACATGGGATGTCGTTCGGAATGGTATTTTAATCAGCCTAATTCCAATGATTATAGCCTCTATCGTTACAATTATGCTCATTCGACGTAAAACAAAGTCGATTTCAGCTTTAATTGGACATGCGAAAGAAATTGCGGATGGTAATCTTGGAATTGAAGATATTGTTGTAACAAGTAAAGATGAAGTCGGTGATTTAGGACGTACGTTGAACATGATGACAGCGAACTTGCGCAATACGATCGGCACAGTGAAAACAACATCAGTTCAATTAACGAAAAATTCCCTTGATACGGCTGCTTCATTAAATGAAATGCAGATGGCCATTCAACAAGTGGCACATAATATGAGCGAAACGGCAGCCTCTATTTCCGATGGAACAATCAATGCCGAACATGCATCAAAAATCTTGTCCTCTCTGGCGAATGACCTTCAGGATTCAAAAGAGAAAGCTGAACTGAGCGTTGGGAACTCCGAGCGGACAATGAAAATTGCAGAAGAAGGTCAGCATAGCGTAAATGATATTAGTAACGATATGGAGAAAATCAGAGTCTCATCAAATGAAGCAGGTGGGACGATTCACAATCTGATTCAATCCACTACTAAAATTCAAAATATCACTAGTTCAATTGCAGGTATTGCTGCTCAAACAAATTTACTCGCGCTAAATGCATCAATTGAAGCTGCACGGGCAGGTGAGCACGGTAAAGGCTTTGCGGTCGTTGCGGAAGAAGTGCGAAAACTTGCGGAACAGTCCAATAAAGAAGTTCTCGAAGTAGAAAAGCTTGTGCAAGATATTACTGAAAGTATTGGCAGGGTTGTTACTTCTACATCAGAGAGCACGAAATTGATTGAATCCGGAACGGAAACGGTTCGTCTTACTGCAACTTCCTTAAGTAACATTTCAAGTGCCGTCTCAGAAACTGTAAAGGAAATCAATTTAATTTCAGAATTAACGACGGCCGAAGCGGAAAGTTCCAATCGAGTAGTAGAACTCATCAATCAACTGACGCAATCGATTCATTCAATTGAAGATATGACAAACAATATTTCGGCAGCTACAGAGCAAACATCAGCTTCAATTGAAGAAGTTGCAACTCGATCCAACGAAATGAGTAATATGGCGCAAAATCTTGAAAAAATTGTCGGACAGTTTAGATTAGAGTAATATGTAAAAACCCGCAAAAGCTACTTGCTTTGCGGGTTTTTACATATATTAGTTATGAACTCACTTATTGCTTTTCCATGATTTGTGGCTCAAACCTGGGTATCGTTTTCCTCATCGCTAAAAACAGCCATGTACTAATGATGAAAGGAGATGTTAATACAGGAAGCCCATTCGGATTAATTATTAAATCCATACCTGCTGCTATCGGGACCGTCATTGCCGCTGCAAATATACCCATAAGTGGGAAGTAATTATTTTTTTCATCAAACATAAGACCCACAGCAATCATTGTTAGCACGGCATTATAATTATAGAGACCTAAGTCTAGCAATTCTACATCGACTCCTAGCGAGTACGCTGTTAACCAAGACACGAATGTCCCAATAATCGCATAGACACCAAATCTCCATCCAGCGACGAAGAGTGCAATTAGAATAAGCGATCCCGCCCATAAAGAGTCAATAATGAATACTTCACCGACCCCTTTTATTAAACCGAGAAAGAAATTGGGCTTACCTTCAACAGGTAGATTCCAGTTCGCGGGAGATGATGTGACAAATGACGGATTTATATGCAAAGCGTTTAACCTGTATGCCACAAAAAGGCAAATCCACGTGACAAAAATAAAAGGGAAAGTGAGCAAGGGAATATTCCTCTTGGCTAAAAATTTCGATAAGGAAACCATGAGCAATGCAGCCGCTACTGCAGCAAATAGTGCGATGACCCAGTTCCAATCATTTTGTAAAAATAACATTATAGCAATACCGGAAAGAATGGAGTTAAATCCATAGATTCCTTGGCTAACTGCAATTTTATCACCTCCATAATATTTTCCCGTCAACGTACCGACCATGGAAGACAGAAGAGCCATTAAACCGAGAAAGGGAGAGTGTAACATTATCCCTAGTAGAATGAGCCCTCCTGAGATTGCATTGTCGATCAACATTACCTGAGAAAACCCTTTGAGTGAAATACGGATTAGATTTTTAGTGCTATCAAACTTGAAAGATCCCCACAATTGGGAACATCTCCTTTCACTCTATGAATATGAATCTAATTGTTTATAAATATACCACAATCTCATAACTATTTTTTCATTATTTTCACTCGAATAAACGACCAATTCTAAACTATCTGCGTACTAAAATAAGAACCATAAGGGTTACATCTTATCTTGGAATGTATTATAATTTTCAGTGGACAATTAGTTGTAAAATACTATTTTCAAAAGGAGAATTTCAATGACAAAAGAAAAACATCTTAGTAAAATCATCCTGTCTTTATTACTACTTTCAATGATGGTCGTTTTAGCTGCTTGTGGTGATGGTAGCGACACAAAAAAAGACGACGGATCTAAAACTTCCACGTGGGAGAGCATTCAAGAAAAAGGTGAAATCGTTGTTGCAACATCAGGAACTCTTTATCCAGCATCTTTCCATGACAGTGAAAGCAAAGAACTGACGGGTTATGAAGTGGAAATTATGAACGAGCTAGGAAAGCGTCTCAACCTAGAAATCAAATACGTTGAAATGGGTTTAGACGGAATGCTTACTTCTTTGAACAGTGGACAAGCTGATCTAGCAGTGAATGATATTGAAATCACACCGGAACGGGAAGAGAAGTTTACTTTTTCTGAGCCTTACAAATATTCATATGGGACTGCTATCGTTCGGAAATCGGATCACTCAGGTATTGAATCCCTTGCAGATTTGAAAGGGAAAAAAGCGGCTGGTGCTGCAACTTCCGTTTATATGCAAGTTGGGCGCGACCATGGTGCTGAAGAGGTGATTTATGATAACGTCACGAATGACGTGTATTTGCGTGACGTTTCAATAGGTCGTACGGACGTCATCTTGAATGATTACTACTTACAAAAATTAGCACTTGCTGCATATCCAGAGTTCGAAATCATGATTCATCCGGATATCAAGTATCATCCGAATGTCCAAGCAATCATCATGAAAAAGGGCAATGATGAACTGCTTAAGCAAGTGAACACTGTACTTGTCGACATGCATGCGGATGGAACAATTTCCGAATTGTCGAAGAAGTTCTTTGGTGGGGAAGATGTATCAGTTGAACAAGACTATGATTTCGAATAAAACGAAAAGGCGGCTTGTACAGTGAGTGGAATTGAATGGCAACATATTTTCGATTTACAGCTTGCTATCGAATCATTTCCGTATATTTTGCAAGGGATTGGTTACACCGTACTCATTTCTTTTGGTGGTATGCTGTTCGGGCTGATACTAGGCTTCTTCCTGGCGTTAGGTAGAACGTCTAAATTAGTACTATTCAGGTGGGCGACACGTATCTTCATATCCTATATGCGGGGTACGCCGATGCTTGTATTCCTATTTTTACTTTATTTCGGCTTACCCAACATCGGAATTCAATTCTCAGCCGTCACAGCTGCTTTAATAGGCTTCAGCCTTCACTCTTCGGCTTATATGGCCGAGATTATCCGGTCGTCGCTTAACTCGATTGATAAGGGGCAATGGGAAGCTGCCACTGCTTTAGGGATGACTTATTGGCAGTCATTATTTTTTGTGATTTTACCTCAAGCAACACGAATTGCTATTCCACCTTTGTCTAACGTTTTGCTAGACCTGATCAAAGCCTCTTCATTGGCTGCGATGATTACCGTGCCCGATTTGTTTCAACGCGCAAAAATCGTTGGGGGCAGGGAGTTCGATTATATGACTGTTTATATTTTGGTGGGCCTAATTTATTGGGGCATTTGTCTACTTGTAGAAGTGTGGCAAAATCATTTAGAAAAACGTTCTACGTACAATTAATGATTCTGTATCCAGCTATCATTTCTGCAGAAGCATAGCCATGTGGTATAATTAAAAAATAAAAAACAATATTGAGGAGCAAATAACATGTTAAAAGACTTCTTTATCGGATTATCCCAAAACCAGCTTTTGAATAGCGCAGCAAAAAAATACGGGTTGAAAATGGGTGCCCAAAACGTTGTAGCAGGAACTAATGTAGCTGAAACAATCCAAAGTATCAAAGAACTTAATGCCCACGGGATTTCTTGTACGGTAGATAATCTTGGAGAGTTTGTCTTTGAAAAAGAGGAAGCATTAGCGGCCAAAAAACAAATTTTGGAAGTAATCGAAGCCATTCATGAACATGGAGTGGATGCTCACATTTCATTAAAACCATCTCAATTAGGGTTAGATATAGATATTGATTTCTGTATGGAAAACCTAAAAGAAATCGCTGCTAAAGCGAAGAGTTACGAGATATTTATCAATTTCGATATGGAAGACCATGCTCGTTTGCAACCATCATTTGATCTCCTTGATGAGTTATCTATGGATTATGACAATATTGGAACGGTTATTCAAGCTTACTTCTTCCGCGCAGTAGAAGATATTCAAAAATATAAAAATTTCCGTTTGCGTATTGTAAAAGGTGCTTATAAAGAGACTGAGACATATGCTTATCAAGATAAAAAAGAAATCGACGAAAACTATATTCGTTTGATTGAATGGCATTTATTAAATGGTAAATTCACATCAATCGCAACACATGATCATCATGTCATTAACCATGTAAAGCAATTTGTTAAAGACAATGATATTCCGAATGATAAATTCGAGTTCCAAATGCTATACGGTTTCAGAAAGGATATGCAATTGCAATTGGCTAGCGAAGGGTATAATTTCTGTACGTACGTTCCTTTCGGAAATGACTGGTACGGTTACTTCATGCGTCGCCTTGCTGAAAGACCACAAAACTTGAATCTTGTTGTTAAACAAGTGTTTAATAAGAAAACAAATACAATTCTTGGACTGGCTGTCGGAGCTTTCGCTCTTGGAAGGGTTACCAAGAAGAAATAAGTGAAAAAGAAAAGGATGTAAAATGGGGAATCCCTCATTTTACATCCTTTTTCAATTTATCCGACGGTTACGATCACTGAGAAGTAAATAACCATTGCAATCAAGCCAATCGGAACACCAAAACGAGCCCATTCACTACTTTTGATATTAAGTTTTCCAGCAGCGATGATATTTGGGATATTTCCAGGGATTAACATGCCGCCGCTAATTAATAGCCCGAGTAAAAGGGCTTTAACAGTCGAATCATTCATAACGGGGCTGATTTCTGCAGCAGCTAATGTAGCGTTATCGAGCACTGCTGAAATCATATTAATCCAATATAATACAAGAGGATTTAAATTTAAGAGATATCTTTCGATAAATGGTTCGAAGCCTGCACCGAGCAGCGTCAGAGCCATTACGAACAGATACACTTTAATCCCACGAATAATGATATCCGTATACGATTCAGTTCCTCGATTAACTTTCAAGCTGTTCAATTTATTTGGAGGCTTGATAATAATTGCGGCCAGTATTCCAAAAGAAATGATACCTGGAATGATATCAGGACCGATTAAGCGTAACAAATAGAAAAAGTCAGCATCCAATTTGCTTGTTGCAATTGTTGACAGGGGTTCCCCGATTGGCGTTAGAACAGCACCAAGCCCAATTGAATAACAAGCGATGATGACAAGGCGGATTTCCGATTTGCGGTCAATGCGCAAAACACCTACAATTGCGACCAGTACAATTGCAGCAATAATGGCTGTTATGACACTCGAAAGGATACCTAAAATGATAACGATGAGTGCTAAGAATATGCGAAATGGAATTGCTTTGCTCATGCCACGTATGCTTTTTTCAAAAGGTTTTTGAAGCCAACGGAACAATAATCCAGCAATAAGTACGGCTAGGGTAATATGTATCGGATCCTCCAGCGCTTTAACGATCAAAGCCGAGTCAAGTACTTGACTGACAAGTACCGCTGAAATCCCCATAATGAATAAAAAAACTTCCAAGTTCCGTTCAACTATTTTTACTGTGAACGGCAAAAATAATACTAGTATTAAAATAATTGATAAGCCGAGTATCATAATTAGCCTCCTTTTCATTCTAATCTAAAAATTGGGTCAAGATTATCTTATCATTGAAATAGAAATAGAAAAACAGTTTATTTTAAATATAAAATCAGCAGGAGTAGTCGTTTCTTCTGCTCTGAAATCAAAAAGCAAGACCGGTTTGAGATAACAGAATCTTTTTTCTGATGAAGCAAGTAAAAAAAGTTGAAATAACACTTTTTCAGAAGTTAAATACAAAAAACCGCTTGAGTTATCTAAGCGGTTTGGTTTCTCGCTAAACTTAATTGAATTTAAATCTTATCTCCTAAAATCTTCGTGTATTGCGCAATTAGCTCCTCTTTTATTATCATTAGCAATTAGTATAGCGTGAATAATGGCCCACACAATTTAGCGCATTTATTTATATTTTGTATCGTCTTCCTTTTCTAACCGTTTAACAATTCTTTCTAATAACTTATTGAGTGTCTCTACATCAGTATTCTGTACATGTTCTTTTTTCAATTCGTCAATTTGCCATTGTAATTTATCGAGTTCTTGTTGCTGTTGAAGGTCAGAAATCCTACTTTCTTCGATTGAAATAGCGCCTCCGAGGGTTTGTAGGGCATCCCCTAATGTAGAAATAGCTGAACCCCATAATGAAATTATTGCACCAGTATCCGTTGAACTATTATCATTTTGTAATCCATTCTTGAATACGGAGTCGTTTCTCCTCAAAATCATCACCTCATTAACTAACGAATATTTTCATTCTGTTAGATACTATATGTTCATACCATTGAACAGGGAACTTACTGCTAAATAGCTATTGTTTAGTTGACTGCATGTTGTTATTTTCTAGCTGAAAAACTTATGATAATAACAAAAAACAGCCCCGTAATGAACTCACGGGACTGCTTGTTTTGAATCAAGCGTATTAGCGTACGCCTTTCATAAACCGTTGGATGATCGGTGATATTGCAAACAAGAGGATACTTAGCAAAATCGCTGTTCCACCGATGACTCCAAAATACATCATCTCAGATTCAGGTGTATATAATTTGACGAGCTGCGCGTTAAGCGCTTGTGCAGCGGCGTTCGATAGGAACCACAGGCTCATTGTCTGCGCTGAGAACGCGGCAGGCGCGAGTTTCGTCGTTGCAGACAATCCGACTGGTGATAAGCAAAGTTCACCTAAGACGACCATAAAGATGCTTAGAATCAACCAGAGTGGGTTCACTAGTGCATCTGTGCCGCCAAAGTAACCGGGAAGTAAGATAACAATGAATGATAAGCCCGCAAAAAGAAGACCTAAAGAGAACTTTTGCGGAATATTAGGCTGCCGATCACCAAGTTTTACCCACAGCCATGCGAAGATTGGAGCCATTGTAATGATAAATAACGGGTTAAATGATTGGAAAAAGGCTGGTGAAATTTGGTAGCCAAAAATTGCGAGATTCGTTCGTGTATCTGCATAAACTGCAAGTATTGTTGATCCTTGCTCGGCGATTGCCCAAAACATGACGGACGCCAGGAAGAGTGGAATGAACGCAATAATTCGTGACCGTTCCACATCATTCGTTTTCGGACTCTTATACATAACAATAAAATAAACGGTTGGGATAAGGAACGCAAGAATCCCGACAATTGCAATGAATGAGTCAAAAGTTAACCAACCTTGAGGGATGGCAATAGCTACTAGAATTCCAATCACTACAGTAGTAATTGCGAAAATAGAAGCTACTTTTTTCTTTTCAGACGGTTGCAATGGATTTTGAACTTGTGTACCTGCAAGACCAAGATTTTTCTTTTTCGTTAAGACGAAAACTAATAATCCGAAAAACATCCCGACTGCAGCAACTCCGAACCCTAGATGGAAACTTGTTTTCATTAAACTGCCGACGATTAGTGGAGAGATGAATGCACCCAAGTTAATACCCATATAGAAGATGCTGAATCCTGCATCACGACGGTTGTCGTTTTCAGGGTAAATATCACCAACTACACTTGAGACGTTTGGTTTAAGTAATCCTGTCCCGATTACGATTAAAATCATCGAAACAAAGAACAGTGCGATATTACCGGGAATCGCAAGCGCAATATGACCAAGCATGATGAATATTCCGCCATAAAAGATTGCTTTCGATGTACCGAATACCCGGTCAGCCAGCCAGCCGCCAATAATTCCCGACATGTAGACAAGGGAACCGTAGATTGACACGATGGACAAAGCGACTGTTTTGTCTAATCCAAGTCCGCCATTCGATACTTCGTAGTACATATAGTACACAAGGATTGCTCTCATACCGTAATACGAGAAACGTTCCCAGAATTCTGTGAAGAATAATGTGAACAAACCTTTCGGGTGTCCGAAGAATCCTTTTTGCGGGACACTCTCCAAGATCTGTTTCTTAGTTATCTGTGACATCATGATGCCTCCTTCGTATTTTACTATAATACAATCAAACGTTTTCAATTGTCAAAAATAATTATTGAAAACGCTTTTATTTCTAATAACGTTGATATTGCGACATTTCTGTGTGATAGGAATATTCTAAATGGACAAAATAGATTTTTTGGTAAAACTAATTAATTATATTATTAAAATTAATTAGTTTGCTATACATGCGCACACGCTAGCTTTCATAGAGTGAAACAAGATCAAATACAAAGTGAAGAAGGGATGACGGCAAAAGAGAGTGACTGGTCAAGGACGACCAAGTACATAGGGCGTCTTATGATTTTCAATAAACGAAAAGAGTATTGATTCACCTTATTAGCAGTTACCCAACTGCCGACTAACTAGTATAGGAGGAGAAACGTTGGAAATCTATGATGTCGTTTTAATACCGCTTATCATCGGAATCGTATCTTTGTTGAAGATGTATGGAATGCCGAGGCGGTTATTGCCGGTCATGGCTCTCATCTTTGGTGTTGTAGGGGGCATAATATACATTTATCCAGAAGATATTAAAGCGGGTATACTCGTCGGTTTGATGATGGGCTTATCTGCAAGTGGCTTGTATTCTGGAGGGAAAACGGTGATTGAGAAAACGGAATAGAGAAAACGTGAAAATCCCCTTATTGATGGAGACTAAGGGGATTTTTGCATATGTATATATAGTTATTTTTCAACTAGTAAAAGTGCCATTTTCAATAAAACTGCATCGTGAAAAATTGAAGGGTTAAAGCCACTTATTTCTTCTATCTTCCGGAGCCGGTAGGTCAAAGTATGACGGTGGATTTCTAAGGTTGAGGCCGCTATCGTGTTGTTCTGATTGCAAGAAAAGTAGACGGATAGTGAATGCTTCAATTGTTCATTCAACCCATTCAAAACCCTATTGGAAAACCGGTTCGTTTCAGTAGATGAAGTGTTCCTTTTCAGTAGAGCCAACAATTCGACGTCCTCAAAGTAGATTAGATGTTGTGTTGGTTGTGCAAATTGTAGTGCATTTTTAGCGGTGGTATAGGAATAGCGAATTTCATCTAAAGAATTGGCGGGATAGCCAACGCCGATTCTCACAAAGGAGTCTTTCTGCAAAGTAGGTAGTAGTGTAGAAAGTTTCTTTTTTAAATTAGCTACCGTCATTCCGCTTATTAAAATGAATACTTCATTCAGCTGTGAATGCCCAATGAGAACGGTGTTTTTTTCAAATTGATCTTCCAATTTTTCAATGGTTCTTTGTGAGGAAGGAAGGGAATTTTTAAATTCAATTAATAGCGTTGAGAACGGGCTTAATGTGCTGAATTCCAAAAGGGAAAGCCTCTCCTTAACAATCAGAGAAAGTGGTTCGCCACTCACTAGTTCTTCGAAAATAAGCTCCTTCAGTTTTCGTTTCCATTCTGCGCGTGAGGAAATGAGTGATTGATGAACCATCATTTCAGTTGTTAATTGTACAAGTGTCGCGATCTCTCGGAGGTCTGCAGGATTACCGGTTATCCCAATGACACCAACCAATTGTTGCTGGAAATGAATCGGCATATTCACACCTGGTTTTGAGCCATGCCATTCCGCTATGTTTTCTTCCGTTATCCACAAAACTTCTTCCGTTTTCGCTACATATGCTGCGCCCTCATGTATTTTATTGATTCGTATTTCTTCTCCCGAAGCTAAAATCATTCCATTTGTATCCATGACATTCAAATTACGGTTTAATCGAATCATTGTTTGCTCAACAATTTCATCAGCAAGTTGTTTTGTTAACATATTCTATCCCCCGTGTATAAATTCTCTTAAAGTATGATGAATGATTCTATACACTTAGTATAATGTATTTTCAGAATTTTATCACTATACTCTTTGTAAGCGCTTTATTTAAGGAGAGATATTTATGATAGTTGTCGTAGCACCAGATTCATTTAAAGGTAGTTTGACTGCCATTCAAGCGGCACAAGCGATGGCAGAAGGTATTCGTGATGCTGACCCCTCTATCGAGATAGTAATGCTTCCTGCGGCTGATGGTGGGGAGGGGACAATGGACAGCTTGGTTGGAGCTACTGGTGGGGAAACCGTATCTGTCTTTGTGCAAGATCCACTCGGCCGAAAAGTTGAGGCGAGTTATGGCATTTTAGGCGACGAAGAAGTATGTGTTATTGAAATCGCGGAAGCTTCTGGCTTAATGCTTTTACATGAAAATGAACGAAATCCACTAGTCACATCGACATATGGCACCGGAGAGTTAATTGTTCATGCGCTTGACGCGGGCTTACGAAATTTTATTATCGGACTTGGTGGTAGCGCAACGAACGACGGTGGTGTTGGCATGTTGCAGGCATTCGGAATGAGTTTTGTTGATGAAAATGGAATGGAATTGGCACGGGGTGGGGGCTCACTTGGCGACCTACATTCAATCGACATGCTTCACTTTGATAAACGAATTGCAGAAAGCAACTTCCTCATTGCTTGTGATGTAGAAAGTCCATTTGTCGGGACTGATGGCGCTTCCGCTGTTTTTGGTCCTCAAAAAGGAGCTTCCCCAGCAGTCGTAGATATACTCGATAGAAATTTAACAAAGTTAGCCAATGTAGTAGAACAACTAACTGGTATTTCTCTCCATGGGAAAAAAGGTTCGGGTGCGGCTGGGGGTGCTGGAGGTGCTTTCCAGGCTTTCTTTCCCGGTGAAATGAAACAGGGTATCCAAGTCGTGTTAGATGCAATTTCGTTTGATGATTATGTAACGAATGCCGATTTAGTTATTACAGGAGAAGGTAAAACAGATAGTCAGACATTATCAGGTAAAACACCATTTGGCGTTGCTAAAGTAGCGCTGAAGAAAGGGAAGCCTGTCATTCTTATTTCAGGTGCCTTGGATGAAGAAAGCAGAGATCTATTGACGCCGCTGTATACCGAACTTCATGCAATTGCGGACGGGACGGTTTCATCAAAAGAGTCAATTGAACATGCAAGTCATTATTTAAGAGCAAAAACGAAGAAGGTAATGGAAGATTACTTGACTAAAAAATAAAAGGGGTGTAGGGATGTTATTTGCGGTTATTACTTTTGGTGTTGTCCTCATTGTTTTATTGACGGCTGTTTTCAAAGTTCATCCATTCTTGTCTTTATTACTTGGCGCATTCTTTGTCGGAATCGTTTCTGGTATGCCGTTATTAACAGTCGTTGAAAGCGTTAATGACGGGTTTGGCGGATTGATGAAATCGATTGGAATTGTCATTGTTGCCGGAACAATCATTGGTGTTATTTTAGAAAAATCGGGTGCGGCATATCGTATGGCGGAAGTCGTTTTACGGTTGATCGGTGAAAAGCGCCCGCAACTGGCTATGTCACTTATTGGGTATATTGTATCGATTCCAGTTTTCTGTGATTCAGGATTCATTATTTTATCAAGTTTGAAAAAAGCACTTGCGAAACGGGCGAAAGTTGGGATTGCATCGATGTCAGTTGCACTTGCAACCGGTTTGTATGCAACACACACATTAGTGCCTCCAACACCGGGACCAATTGCTGCAGCTGGTAATATTGGTGCGGCAAATTATTTAGGAACCATTATTCTAATCGGACTTTTAGTTGCGATTCCAGCGGTTATTGTTGGTTATTTATGGGCAGTTAAAGTCGCCTCTAAAATCGAAGTACCAGAAGATAGAGAGGAAGGTGGTCTGAATTACGAAGAGATTGTGAAGTCATTCGGAGAAATGCCTTCAACTTTCAAGTCGTTCCTACCGATTGTTCTGCCGATTATTTTGATTGGAATCGGATCAATAGCAGCTCTTACTGGTGAGGACACAGGTATGATCAACTTTCTACGGTTTTTAGGGGCACCATCTGTTGCACTTTTATTCGGGGTATTAGCAGCATTTCTATTACTCCCTAAATTTAATGAAGAAACGTTATCAGGCTGGATTGGTGAAGCACTAAAACAAGCAGCACCTATTCTTCTTATTACGGGAGCGGGAGGAGCATTCGGGAAAGTTATTTCAAATTCAGGTGTTGCAGATCTTATCGCAAACATGAATATGGACGCGTTAGCAGGCGGTGCATTGTTCCTGCTTATTCCTTTTATCATCGCAGCGGCATTGAAAACAGCCCAAGGTTCTTCAACTGCTTCACTTGTCATCACGTCAACATTAATAGCGCCACTGTTGCCTTCATTGGGCATTGAAGGAGCTATTCCACTGGCACTTGTCGTCATGGCGATAGGGGCCGGAGCGATGACTGTCAGCCATGTGAACGACAGTTTCTTCTGGGTTGTCACCGAATTCAGTGGTATGACAGTGACGGATGCGTATAAGGCGCAAACGATGGCAACGTTGCTACAAGGCGTAACAACGATTGTAGTTACGATGTTGCTTTGGACTGTTCTTGTATAACTGGTAAAGTGAAATAGTCTGTTTTGAATGCCTGCTATCAGGCATTCAAAACAGACTTTGTTACATATAAAACTAATTGTTCATAAATTTGTATATTTGTTAGTGACAGAAAATTCCGAACGTTATATACTATATTAAAATGATGAGGTGATTTTGATGAATGTACCATTGGTATTGCCGCAATTCCTCGATCGGGCAGTTGCTTTATATGGGGAGAAAGTCGCGGTACATTGTGAAGGTCGTGTTTTTACATACGCTCAACTAAATGAAAGAGTCAATCAGCTGTCGCACGGTCTGCGTGATTTAGGTATTAAAAAAGAAGATCATATTGCCTATTTAGCAGGGAATTCGCTAGAAATGCTGGAAGGGTTCTATGGTGTTTTTCAAGTAGGCGCGGTTATGGTACCGCTAAATATTCGCTTGAAACCTGAAGACTATTTATTTATCTTGAATCATAGTGAATCTAAGGTGCTTTTTGTAGATCAAGATCTTTATCGCTTAATTAAGCCTGTGATTGATCAATTTGAAACGGTCAAACATATTATTGTTCACTATAAAGATCTAGAAACATTAGAAACGGGCTATGACGACTGGTTAGCTAGTTATTCGTCTGACCCATTTGAACGCGCAGAACTGGATGAAAATGATGTCTGTAGCTTACTGTATACGAGTGGAACAACGGGAGATCCAAAAGGGGTTATGTTGACGCATCGTAATAACTATCTACATGCACTTAGTACAATGCATCATTTGAAGGTCACTGATTCAGACGTCTATTTGCATGTGCTGCCGATGTTTCATGTCAATGGGTGGGGTTCTCCGTTTTATTACACTGCAAATGGAGCTACACATATTTGCTCAAGAAAATCGACACCTGAATCCATTTTTAAAGCACTACAGGAACATAAAGTATCCATTTTACATATGGCACCAACGGTATTAAACGCGCTGCTGCTGTATCATGATCAGCATCATCCGGCCGTCGAACAAGACGTTCGTGTGGTGATTGCAGGATCTGCGCCGCCCCCGGCTTTCATTGTCAGAGTTGAAGAAGAGCTAGGCTGGGAGTTCATACAAGTATATGGCATGACGGAATCTTCACCACTGAGCCTCATTTCAACGATTCGCTCGCATTTGATTGATTTGTCAAAAGACGATCAGACCGAATTGAAAGCGAAGGCTGGTTTCTCGATGATCGGTAGCGATGTAAGGGTTGTCGATGAAAATGGAGTCGAAGTTGCCCATGACGGGAAACAGGTCGGGGAAGTGGCAGTGCGGAGTCATGGCGTAATGAAGGGGTACTGGAAAAATGATCGAGCAACTGAACAAGCGCTGCAAAACGGTCGACTTCTGACAGGAGACATGGGGACCATTGATGAAAATGGCTACATCAATATCGTCGACCGCAAGAAAGATGTCATAATTAGTGGCGGAGAGAATATATCATCGATTGAAGTGGAAGGTGTCCTATATGGACATCCTGCGGTACTGGAAGCTGCTGTCATTGCGGTTCCACATGAGAAGTGGGGGGAGACACCACACGCATATATTGTATTACGCGAACATAAAACCGCAACCGAACAGGAAATCATTACATTCTGCAAAGAAAAGTTAGCCCACTTCAAAGCTGTGACAGGTATTACTTTCGTAGATGAACTTCCAAAAACAGCATCCGGCAAAATTCAGAAAGTCCAAATTCGTGATGCCTACAGGGAGGCACATGGAATAACAGGCCGCTTGGTGAATTAATGAATGACATTAAAGCTTGCGCGTGCACAAGAGGAACAGCTCTCTTTATGCACACGCAAGCTTATTTCCTTTTCCTTCTCATAACAAGCAAGGATAGTCCGAAAAACAGCAACGTTGTACCACAGAGATACATAATACTAAATAACTGGGTAGTTTTTTTACCATTGATGTCGTATAACATGCCCATATCGATTTCGAATGCTTGTTTCACTGCGACTGGGGCAGTAGCAAAGGCCTCTAGAAGGGGTGCCTCCATTATTAATTGCCGAAACAGGGCGGCTGAATGGGAAACCGGGAAAAGTTTGACAGCTGTTTGCATGTAATCAGGCAAGCCGCCAATCGGAATATAGATTCCAGCTAAAAAACCAAGAAGTGTTCCAATAACCGTGCTCGCTGCGGCAAATGCATTTGACGTTTTGAAAAAGGAAACCAAAAGGAGCACCATTGATCCGCTTGCCAATACGGATAAAATAATTACACCGCTTACCGCTATTATTTTACTGAACGACAGCACTGCTTCTCCGGAAACGAAGAGAAAGACATTTGAAGCAAGGAACGTTAACATACACATGATGAAACCTACAACCAACGCACTGACGATATAGCCACCGACCAATTTCGTTCGTGAAATAGGGGAAGAGTAAAAATCCATGTCTGTTTTATTTGCGCGATCTTCAACCAAAATACCAAATGAGCCAAGTGTTGTTGTCATTGAGGCTACCGCAAGAATCCCAGCGATGAACCACGATGTGAGCACGGCTTTTTTTGCTGGGAAGTCCGGAAGCCCTTTGGAAGTCATATCACCTAAGAATAAAACGTAAAGAGCGATCAAAATAATGACGGCAAGAAGTGAGAAAAAGACAGTGGCTTTATCTCTAAAGTATAATAGAATATTCCGTTTAGCGAATGCGATCATCTTGATTCACGACCTTTCCATTGATAGCGATAAAGACATCATCTAAACTGGATTTTTTTACTTCAAAAGAAGAGATGAAAGAAGTGAATTTCGCTAAAATTGGTATCGCATCCGTCGTATGGCTAAGACGGAAGTGAAAAAGTGATTTTTCTTCATAAAAATCCA
>CAZWAW010000012.1:0-7610 GCA_964632025.1 uncultured Sporosarcina sp. | reverse complement strand
TCCGTCGTATGGCTAAGACGGAAGTGAAAAAGTGATTTTTCTTCATAAAAATCCAATCCATCTAATGTGAGCAAGCCGCGCAGTTCATCTGCCCGATTCGTAGAAATCGTTAGTAAATCCGTTGAATAATCATTTTTCAATTGTTCGGGCGTACCTTTCGCTACGATGCTGCCTTCTTTCATAACAACGACATAATCCGAGTTCGCTGCTTCTTCAATGTAATGTGTTGTTAGAAAAACAGTCATGCCTGTTTCTTTTTGAAGTTGCAGGATGGTTGCCCATATGTTTTTCCGACTTTCCGGATCAAGCCCTGTTGTTGGTTCATCCAATATTAAAATGTTCGGTTTATGAATAAGGGCGCGCGCAATATCCACTCGCCGTCGTTGTCCACCTGACAATTTCCCGTAAGGTCGATTCGAAATAGATTGTATATCCACAACATCCATAACCCGAGTAATCGCAACGTTACGCTCTTGTCGTGTCATTCCATAAAAAGATCCCCGAATCGCTAAATTCTCTTTGACGGTCAATAAAGGATCCAGTAAGCTCTCTTGAAATACGACGCCGATTTCTTGGCGGATGGCTTGGTCCTGTTTTCCAACAGTGTAGCCATTTACAACCACAAGCCCTTGGTCTTGTTTTAGGAGTGTCAATAAAATTGAAATGGTCGTCGACTTTCCAGCACCATTCGTTCCTAAAAAAGAGAATAACGCTCCTTCGTCTACGTAAAAACTGATATTGTTTACAGCCTGCAATCTTCCAAATGATTTCGATAATCGCTCTACTTCAATGATCTTTTTCATTGGATACCCTCCACTTTTATCTCATAATGATAATTGAATTATATCATTTGTCTGTCAGTTTAGTGGCGCTATATTTGTTAAAATCTTGAATACTGTATATAAACTAGCGTAGGCGCCTTACAGGGGTAGCCGAAGCAGTAAGACTGGCGGCGAAGCTGCATGGCAAATGGCGAAAGGCATCCCCTAAGCGCCGAAGCATTATGGAGTGGAATCATTCCTTAAACTCCCTCTATAAATGTACGAGCAGTACTTAGTCATTTATTAATCCATTAAAATCGGCTATGATAGGACAAGGTACATATTAGAAATGGAAGTGTTGTCATGAGTCAATTAATTATAGAAAACCTCACAAAGACTGTTGGGGAGAAAACATTGTTTAAAGATATAGCGTTTACAGTCATAAGCGGAGAAAAAGTCGGTCTGCTCGGTATCAATGGAACAGGTAAATCGACGTTACTGTCGATCATTGCAGGAGTCGAACAAGCAGATTCGATTTCGGCCGAACATCCGAATAGATACCGCATTGTTTATTTACCACAAGAACCAGAAATTGATCCAGAACTTACAGTGATGGAAACGGTGTTCAAGAGTGATGCACCAATTATCAAGGTCAACTTGGAGTATGAGTACGCACTTCAAGCACTTTCGGCAGATCCGGAATCTACACTAAACCAGGAACAATATTCAAAGTTTCAAATCGAGATGGACGATCTATCTGGTTGGGATATAAACTCAAAAGCACGTACGATTTTATCGAAACTTGGTATTGAAACGTTCGATAAGAAGATGGGCGAGCTTTCAGGCGGACAGAAAAAACGGGTAACACTTGCAAAAGTACTGATTGAGCCTGCTGATCTCTTGCTGCTCGACGAACCGACTAACCATCTCGACGTCGATTCAATCATGTGGCTGTCAGATTACTTGAAAAATGAACAAGGCGCTGTCATCTTTGTTACCCATGACCGCTACTTTTTGGACGAGTTATCCACTAATATCTATGAACTTGCAGATAAAACGTTATATGCACATACAGGTAACTACGGGAATTATCTTGAATCGAAAGCGATTCGCGCGGAGATGGCTGCATCGACGGACGATAAACTCCGAAATCGTTACCGTTCGGAACTGAAATGGATTAGACGAGGTGCGAAAGCTAGATCGACAAAGCAAAAAGCACGGATTGACCGCTTCGATGACCTATCGGAGAAAGTCAAAAAAGAAGACACGGCTGGAGAAATGGAAGTCGCGCTTAAGTCGACACGTCTTGGTAAAAAAGTGATTGAAGCGGTCGGCATCTCGAAGTCGTTCGGTGGAAGAAAAATCATTGATAATTTCTCAAGTATCCTTCAATCAGGTGATCGTATTGCGGTTGTCGGACCTAACGGGGCAGGGAAAACGACTTTATTAAATATGTTTTCTGGAGAAAGTGAACCGGACAGCGGAATCATTGATAAAGGAACGACAGTTAAAATTGCTCACTTCCAACAACACGCGCCACTAATGGATGAGAAAAAACGAATTATCGAATACATTCGTGATACGTCGAATGATATCGAAGGTGCTGATGGGGCACGTATTTCAGCTTCACAGATGTTAGAGCGGTTTTTATTCCCTACAAAAGCACACGGTACGCCTATCGGTAAATTATCAGGCGGCGAGCGCAAACGACTTTATTTATTGAAACTGCTAATGGAACAACCAAACGTCATGCTGTTGGATGAGCCGACAAATGACCTTGATCTTGAGACGCTTTCTGTCCTAGAAACATTCATCGATACATTCCCTGGCGTTGTCATCACAATCTCGCATGACCGGTTCTTCCTAGATCGAACGTCAACAAAACTATGGGTAATGGATGGATCAGGGGATATCGACACATGGTTTGGCATCTATTCTGATTTCTTAGAAACTTATGTACCTAAAGAAAAAGTGGTACATGAGCCAATCGTTGAGGCAGAAAAGCCGGTTCAACAGGAACAAAAAAAGAAAATGTCGTACGCTGAAAAGAAAGAGTACGAAACAATTGAATCGGATATCGAAAAAGTAGAGAAGTTAATCGAATCGACGGAGGCAGAAATGGCATCCACCGGCTCGGATTACGATAAACTCAGAGAACTGACAGCAACACTTGACGAACTGAACGGCAAATACGACACACTCATTGAACGTTGGTCTTTTTTGCAAGAATTGAATAAATCCTAACGAAAGGAGCAAATAAACTTGAAAATTGTAACGATTGAACCAACGCCAAGTCCCAACTCCATGAAAATCGTGCTCGACACGGAGTTACCAAAAGGGACGAGTCATAATTATAAAAAAGTCGATGCGGAAACAGCATCATTTCCAGCTTCAGCATTATTGAACATTAATGGTGTAAAAGGAATCTATCACGTCATGAACTTCATGGCGGTCGAACGAATTAGTAATGTCGCATGGGAATCAATTCTTGCAGACGTTCAAGCCGTTTTCAATGAAGAACAAAGTGAGCAGACGGAAGCGACAGAAGAGATTGACGACAGCTACGGGGAAGTATACGTGCATGTTCAGACCTACAAAGATATCCCTCTTCAAGTGAAAGTGTTCGATAGCGAATCTGAAGAACGTTTTGGACTAAGTGAACGCTTTGTGCAAGCGATGGAAAAAGTTCATGGACGTGAAGTGGAAAACTATATTTTGCTGCGTAAATGGGCAGATTATGGAATCCGTTACGGAGAAAAAGCTGAAATCGGTGAAACGGTGATTCAGGAGATAGAGGCTGCGTATCCAGAAGAACGTTTGCTAGCTATTATCCGTCAGGCGAATGAAGGACAAAGTGAAAGTATCCAGCGCGGAAGAAAAATTTCACTGGAGGAGTTCTCAGTTGATCAATGGGAAACTAGATTCCAGCTACTTGATCAAATTCCTGACCCCGACATGTCGGATGCACCACTTCTTGAGCGGGCACTGGACGATGAAAAGATGTCAATTAGACGACTCGCAACGGTCTATCTTGGTATGATTGAAGACGACGCGGTCATTCCGTATGTGGAAAAAGCACTTAAAGATAAAAGTTGGGCAGTGCGTCGTACGGCGGGAGACTGCATGAGCGACCTTGGTTTCGAGGGCTTCGAACAGGCGGCTATCGAAACATTGAATGATAAAAATAAACTGGTTCGCTGGCGTGCGGCTATGTTCTTATACGAAACGGGAACTGAAAAGGCTTTGCCTGCTTTGAAAGAAGCAGAAAACGATCCGGAGTTTGAAGTTAAACTCCAAATCCGTATGGCGATTGCGCGAATTGCTGAAGGCGAAGATGCTAAAGGTTCCGTTTGGAAACAAATGACAGAGGCGCGTACGGCTTCAAAAGAGTAATGTGACGCGTACAATTATCAACATGCTAAACGTTAGCGGATGTGAAAACTTACATTCTGCTAACGTTTTTTAAATCAAAATGGGAGGAAGACATATGAAACTGTTGAAAATCCTTCTCCTCATTGTATTAATTATTGGTGGAGCTGGGTATGGAATCTATTATGTCGGAACCAATATCGCATCCGACAAAATAATGAACGTTGTAACTGCTGAATTAGAAAATAGCGGACAGATTAATGAAATTAAGAAAATGGTAGTCGATGACCCTGAATTAATGCGTTTCATTGAAGAAGGTGCAAATGTTGAAGAAAGTAATCTTCCATTCACGACAAAAGAGCAGGCAACAAGAGTATTAATCAAAAAAATCGGGTTCAGTGAACTCCAAGTTATTCAATCTAACGCTCAAAATGGAATGACGAATGACGAAATACAGGTACTATTAAAAGATATTGAAGGAAAGCTTACAGATGAAGAGATTTTAGCATTAAAGGTTATCGCTTATAAAGAATTCCTTAAATAATGCGGATTCCACTCATTAAGTAGTGGGGATGATTTGAAACCAAATCATCCTTCTTTTATGTATGCCATTTTGGTGATATAGTAGACTACTTGTGATTCTTTTTTGGGATTTCATCACATACATACGCACTATTTTCAATCAGAGAAAGGTCGTTAGTGAACATGGGACCACTTAAAGGAAATAAACGAATACGATTTGCATTACTTCTTGGAACATTAGCAGCGATGGGTCCGTTAACAATTGATATGTATTTACCTTCATTCCCGACAATCGTAAGCGCTTTTGGCACTACGGCTACCTATGTACAGGTCAGTTTAACTGCCTGCCTACTAGGGATCGGGTTAGGTCAACTCATTCTGGGCCCAATGAGTGATGTCCATGGACGGAAAAAACCGTTGCTTATTGCACTTATCGCCTATTTCATCGCATCACTTTTATGTGTATTTTCCCCGAGTATTGAATTCTTCATTGCAGCACGCTTTTTACAAGGCTTTGCTGCAGCCGCGGGTATCGTTATTTCAAGAGCTGTCGTCCGAGATCTCTATAGCGGACGTGAATTGACAAAGTTTTTCGCTTTGCTCATGCTGATTAATAACTTGGCGCCTATCCTCGCACCTGTTCTTGGAGGCGGTATCCTTGCGTTTACTGAATGGACAGGTGTATTTGCAGTCTTAAGCGCAATCGGCTTTTTACTATTTGCCATTGTCTTATGGAGAATGGATGAAACATTACCTGAGCAGATGCGTGTACCGAGTAATCTGTCTCATACTTTGAGGAATTTTCTGTCACTGCTTAAAAACAGGCAGTTTATGGGGTATGCGCTTGCACAAGGTTTCATCATGGCCGGTATTTTTGCTTATGTCGCGGGGACACCGTTCGTTTATCAAAATATATACGGAGTCTCACCACAGATGTTCAGCATATTATTCGGTATGAATGGATTTGGACTTATTATCGGGACCCAGGTAGTGGGACGCTTAACGGGTGTTGTCTCAGAAAAACGATTTTTGGAATCGGGTTTATTCATCTCTATCACTTCGGGCACATTGCTGCTAATTGCCGTATTACTGAATGGACCCCTTATTACAATCGTTGTACCTATCTTCTTTTTCGTCGCTTCGATTGGTGTCATTTCGACATCATCCTTTTCACTCGCGATGGAAAAGCAAGGACATATTGCAGGTAGTGCATCGGCATTACTTGGATTACTGCCATTCATTTTAGGCGCTATCACGGCACCACTTGTCGGAATAGCAGGGGAAGAAACCGCAATTCCGATGGGAGCTATTATCTTCGCTTCAAGTTTAATTGCAGTCCTCGCGTATTTTGGACTTTCAAGAGTCAAAGTCGAACAAAACTAACAGACAGCCGACCGCTCAAATGAGAGTAGGCGGCTGTTTTTTTTATTATCCGATGATTGTACACACTGTCATTCGTTGCCTGAATATAATGGCTATATCGGTTGAATAGAGGCGTTAGGAGAGAGGGCAATGAAAGAAGTCATCATCGCGTTAGTCAGTTCTTCAATTACAATCGTTATCACAAGTTTTTTTAACTATCATTTTCAGCTAATGAAAGAGATTCGAAACGAATCGGTTAAATATAAAACAGAAATCCTGAAAAATGTTTATACCCCTGTATTAAAATTACTCGTAGCGGCTATTGTACCAGGTGACGGATATGACGGGATTACAAAAGAATCTTTTTTTGAAATTGAAGACGTTATTAAAAGAAACTATGAGTTAGTAGATCCTGATTTAGATTCGATTATTTGGACCATTAAAAAGGAGATTAGATGGGAACACTATGAAGATAGTTTAAAGTTATTTGATAAAAATAAGCGATTATTACGACATGTCGAACTTAATTTTAACTTTTATAGGAAACAATTAGGTTTACCGTTTAACAAATCTAAACTCAAAAAGTCTTGAGAATTAACTAAATAGGACATATTGAAACGTTAAGCTTTGGCATGTCCTATATATTTTTACTGAAAAACGGACAAGTGCCGCTATCCTGAAAAACATAGTGAATAGTATAAATAGAAAGGTATTTTTAGATTGCCGTGGCAATTTAAAAAAGAAAAATACTTTTTAATAGGGCACAAAAAGGAGGTGTCACAAAATGGTTAAAATCGTAATCGATGCTGGGCATGGATTCAATACACCCGGTAAACGTTCTCCGGATGACGAGCGGGAGTGGTCGTTTAACAATAAAGTAGCCAAATACGCAATTGCTAAACTCAAGACATACAAAAACGTGGAAATTCTACGTGTAGATGATCCTACCGGTAAAACAGACGTTCCACTTACTACACGTACTACTCTAGCGAACGAGTGGCAAGCTGATGTATATGCTTCCATCCATCATAATACCCTAGCGGATAAATGGGGCAGTCATAGCGGTATTGAAACATATACAATGGACAACCCAACAGCAAATCAAAAATCAATTGAAATTGCTGGCGCTATTCATCCTAGGATTGTAATGGCTATGGGGATAAGTGATCGTGGGATGAAGCGTGCCAACTTCCACGTTCTTCGGGAATCCTCTATGCCGGCATTCTTAAGCGAGGGAGGCTTTATGGATTCAACAGTTGACATACTAAAGTTACGGGATAATCACTATTTGCAAGCCCAAGGTGAGGCAATCGCAGAAGGATTGGCTATCTACTTTAAATTGCAGCTGTTAACTGCTTCCGTAGCCAGCCCGATACTTTCACCAAAGGAAGGAACGAGTATGTTATATAAACCGTCATCGCAATCACTTATCAATGCGACAAGTGCTGTTTTAAAACGACTTGAACAGATGCCAGATGGTCCGCTATCCCCAACTTGGCATGAGAGGCTATTGAAGGGAACATTGACGGACTCGGATGCAATTGGGCTCTTGTATGTAGCGATTGAGCGTGGCCTTTTGGTAGATGGGAAGTAAGT
>CAZWAW010000011.1:35339-53760 GCA_964632025.1 uncultured Sporosarcina sp. | reverse complement strand
GAACCGTGTATTTGACGTACATGAAAAATCGGTATGTGTCGCCTTCGATAAAAGCGTTTATAACGGAAGTGGAGAACTTTTTTATAAACAAGGACACGTCGGTTGATTAACCATTTATTTACATAAAATACTGGTGAGAAGGGTAAGGAAAACTCTATTTGCACTTGACCATTTCCGGTTCGCTTTGGGCGAACTATTCATGACAGATTTACTGAGGGGTCCTAGTGTTGCTAGAAGTGACGGAGTCACTTCTAGCAACACTATTTTCAGTAATCCTGTTGTGAATAGTTGCCTGTCGCGTTCCTACAATGTTCAAGTGAAAAATGCAGTTGTTTGGAAGAAAAGAGTAGATGGCTTTCTTTGGAGAGTGTAAGTGCCCGAAGATGCAATTTCGGGCACTCTTGAACGTTGTATAAGGTGCATCCTGCTTACTTTTATCAAAGAGTATGGATCTAATCATGTGATACATAATAGAAAGTGACGCTTCTTTACTAATAAAAAAGGGAAAACCCTATAGAAAGTTTCAGTCGCCAAAATTGCATCTTTGGCGGCTTTTCTCCAGGTAAGAAGCGAGCGATTTTTTCGTCCCAAAAAGTTTCAAATGCACTTCGAGTACGTGTGCATTTGGAGCGCGACGGATGAATGATCGCCATACGATTAACGATAAAAATGTGTAGGGGTACGACAAAGTCGCACCCCTACACATCCAGACATCTCGGTAATCGTATAGAAGTCATTCAATCCAAAGCAATCCAAATGCAACTATACAAGTTGCACCCAGTTCAAGTTATTTCCCGCCAAGCAAATTGAATAAGCCGCCTGCAATACTTCCTTCATCACGGGATCCGCCGCCAGGTGTTTGCGGTGCAGCTGCAAAGACACGGCTAGCGAGTCTAGAGAATGGAAGTGATTGAATCCAAACAGTTCCAGGTCCCTTCAGTGTCGCGAAAAAGAGTCCTTCGCCGCCAAATAATGCCGTTTTTACACCTTTCACCATTTCGATGTTGTAATTAACGTTGTGCGTCATCGCCACGAGACATCCCGTGTCCACACGCAATATTTCGCCCGGTCGTAGCCTTTTTTCGATAATCGTACCTCCAGCGTGGATGAATGTCATACCATCGCCTTCGAGTTTTTGCATGATGAACCCTTCACCACCGAAAAAGCCGGTACCGAGTTTACGTTGAAATTCGATCCCAACAGACACGCCTTTTGCGGCAGCTAGAAAGGCATCTTTTTGGCAGATGATTTTGCCGTTATGCTCACTTAAATCCATCGGAATGATTTTTCCAGGGTAAGGGGATGCGAAAGAGACATGCTTTTTGCCTGCCCCTGTATTCGTAAATGTTGTCATGAATAAACTTTCTCCAGTCAACATTCGTTTTCCAGCACCCATCAGTTTACCCATAATTCCCCCGCCTGAAGAGCCGGATCCGTCACCGAAGATTGTTTCCATTTCGATACCGTCTTCCATCATCATCAAAGCCCCTGCTTCAGCCACTACCGTCTCTTTAGGATCAAGCTCGACCTCTACAAATTGCATATCATCGCCATGTATTTTGTAATCGATTTCGTGATTGTTCATCATAGTCCTCCTGTAATCGTATTTTTCTGCTACTTAACAATACGTGATAGGATGAAAAAAGTTTCACACTATTAATCTGATTTTTCAAATCCTATAATAAGTATCGGCACTTCGTCGGCGCTGTTGAGTTGAATTTGGTGTTTTTCATCAAACGGGCCACACTGCCTAAGAAAGATTTGGCCTTCAGTAAGAAAAAAGAGAATTGATAGATTAAAGAAGGCTCTACATGGGTATATATATATACCACTGCGGAGTTTTTTTGTTTCTGTTACTATTGAGTGTGAGGCAAATATTAATAACGTATAATTGTAAGGACGTGGGAAAATGGTAGGAAGAAACGATCCGTGTCCATGTGGGAGCGGAAAGAAATATAAAAAGTGTTGTGCGGAGAAAAATGAATCACCTTTAGAGACGCTTATTGATGAAGAACTTGAGCGTATCGTCTTTGGTGCATATGAACAAGCTACAGCCCCAGCGGATATATCAGAGTTCGAAAGCCATAGAAGACACTGGAAAAGTAAACTCGATAAACTGATGGGACCGGATGACGTTGAAGAGGCTGTTAGTGAATATTTCTTATTCGTTGCGCGGCGGGATTTATGGAAGCGTCATCTCCTGAGAGTGTTGAATAGCCCGTTAAGAGATACAGTTCGATCCGTTCTGGAATTATGGAAAGAGCCTATTGTTTTGTTTGCTAAGGTGAAAGAGGAGAAGGAAGGATATGTTGTTGTCCAAGAAATACTTGGCGAGGGCATGTTCAAACTGGAAAAGAAAGAAGGGATGCTACTGGAAGAGCATTCATTCATATTCGGCATTGTTTTGCCGGATAATCGGGACCAGAACAATGATATCTACGTAATCTCTTCACTTATGTTCATTAATGATTGGAATGGTTCACTCGAAAAACAGATAGTTGAACTTGCGGAGTCAAGCGGATTCGATAAGAGTATAGCGTTCTATAATGAACATATGACAGACGTCTATGAAATTTTGCTTGCCAGGGATTCACGAACAGTGGATGAACTCATAGAACATGATTTTACACCGGTTCAGCAAGAAGTAATCGAGAGCCTTGATGAAGTACTTGAGTTAAGAAATACTCCTAAAGAAGCGCGCGAATTACTGAGAAATATTGTCGTAACGTATTTTTTGAAAGAGCGTCCTAATTTCCGTAAACCTGGTGTTATCGCCGCTGCTGTATTTTTTGTAGCAATTGATTTGGGAATTATGGAAGATGAAGAATTGACGAATGCTGAAATTGCGAAGTTGTTCGTTGTATCGACAAGTTCGATGATGAAACACGCAGACAACATCCGTGAATTTGTCATTGAAATGTACGAGCGAAGCCGTCAGCAAGTAAAGGAATAACTTTGTACACGGAATGATTAGCGATTGAGATGAATAGGATAGAAATGGATTAACCCCGGACGGGCATGAAATCGTCCGGGGTTTTCATTTTCAGGAAAATTAAAGGGATATGATAGGAAATGTCGAATTAAATAGGTAATGTAAGCGTTTTCAAAATAGTGTGTTAAAGAAAGGGGAATGTTGCAATGCAACTGAACAATTATATCGGAGGTTCATGGCAGGAAGCTGGTGGAGCAAATTATACGGCAGTCTTGAATCCGGCAAATGGTATGGAGCTGGCACAAGTAAGATTATCGACTAAAGAAGATGTGAGTCTTGCGGTAAAGTCGGCGAAAGAGGCTCAGAAAAAATGGGCACTCGTTCCTGCGCCGAAACGTGCAGACTTTTTATATGAAATTGGACGGCTCATGAAAGAAAAGAAAGAGCATTTATCGCAAGTATTGACGAAGGAAATGGGGAAGGTCATCGAAGAGGCACGGGGTGAGGTGCAGGAAGGTATTGATATGGCGCTCTACATGGCAGGAGAAGGACGTCGCATGTTCGGAGAAACGGTACCTTCAGAGCTTCAAGACAAGTTCGCAATGAGTGTCCGAGCGCCAATCGGAGTTGTTGGACTCATCACGCCTTGGAATTTCCCAGTGGCGATTGCGACATGGAAATCGTTCCCGGCAATTGTAGCGGGCAATACATTCATCTGGAAACCAGCAACGGAAACACCTATGATGGCGTACGAAATGGCGCTAATATTTGAAGAAGCAGGACTCCCTGCAGGCGTTGCGAATATCGTTTTCGGGTCGGGAGCAGAAGTTGGAACAGCGATGATTGAACACCCAGATGTTCGCGTTATTTCATTCACAGGGTCGACTGAAACGGGGCGTCATGTTGCGGAAACAGGCGGACGTCATTTGAAAAAAGTATCGCTTGAAATGGGTGGGAAAAATGCAGTCATCGTTATGGATGACGCCGATATCGAATTGGCAGTGGAAGGGATTCTTTGGAGTGCATTCGGTACAGCGGGTCAGCGTTGTACAGCATGTAGCCGAGTCATCGTGCATACAGATGTAAAGGAAGAACTCGAGCAAAAACTTGTGGAAGCGATGAAAGTGTTATCGATTGGCGATGGACTGGATGAATCAGTAAAAATCGGCCCAGTGATCAACAAAAAAGCGCTCGATAAAATTCATGGCTACGTTGGAATTGGCAAGGACGAAGGTGCGAAACTTCTTGCCGGTGGACATATATTGACGGATGGAAAACTTGCGGATGGTCATTATTACGAACCAACTTTATTCACAGATGTGAAATGGGATAGCCGCCTTGCACAAGAAGAAATTTTCGGGCCTGTCGTTTCGCTCATTGAAGTTTCAAGTTTAGATGAAGCGATTGAGGTCAATAACAGTGTGAAATTTGGCCTTTCAAGTTCAATTTTCTCGCGCGATGTCAATAAAGTGTTCCGGGCACAACGTGATCTGGATACAGGTATTGTCTATGTGAATGCTGGAACGACAGGTGCCGAAATCCATCTGCCATTTGGCGGAACAAAAGGGACGGGCAACGGGCACCGCGATTCTGGTGTTGCCGCACTCGACGTATTCACTGAATGGAAGAGTATTTATATAGACTTCAGCGGGAAATTGCAACGGGCGCAGATTGACACGGACTAATACCTAACGTTAGGGGATGGGGAAATGAAGGTTGTCATACTTGGAGCAGGTTTAATGGGGAAAGAGGCGGCACGTGATCTAGTGAAAAGTGATGACGTCGAAAGAGTTTATTTGACGGATTTGAACGTCAAGCAGGCGGAAGACTTTGCGGAGGAGCTCATGTCCGATAAGTTAGACGTTTTACCACTAGATGCGAAAAATGATCAGCAATTAAGCGAAGTGATGGCACTAGGGGATGTGGTTATCAATGCGCTATTCTATACGTTTAATGAAAAGGTTGCTCGAATCGCAGTAGATATCGGCGTTCATTCCATAGATCTTGGCGGTCATATCGGCGGTGCAACGGATGCGGTACTCGGTCTGGCGGACGAGGCGATTGCGAAAGGCGTGACGATCATCCCGGACCTAGGGGTAGCTCCTGGAATGATTAACATTCTTACTGGTTACGGGGCGGGAAAACTCGATAAGGTTAACTCTATCAAACTATATGTCGGGGGAATTCCGGTGAAACCGGAGCCGCCGCTTAATTATAATGTCGTCTTTTCATTAGAGGGCGTGTTTGATCATTACACTGATCCTTCACATGTTATTCGAGATGGGCAACTGTTGGAAGTTCCATCATTGTCCGAAATCGAAACGATCCATTTTGATAAATACGGCGAACTTGAAGCGTTTCATACATCAGGCGGCACGTCGACACTGACGAAATCGTTCCCAGACGTGGAGACACTCGAATACAAGACGATTCGATACAAAGGGCATGCGGAGAAGTTCCAGCTTCTTGTTGATCTAGGATTGCTGTCACGGGACAACGAAGTGACTGTTGACGGTCATAAAGTGAAAGTCCGCGACGTCATGAGAGAGCATCTGTCGCCGCAACTTCGCCTTGGTAAGAAATCGGATGCGGTGTTGCTACGCGTTATTGTAAGCGGTGAAAAAAGCGCTATGCCGGTAACATACGAGTACGATCTTATTACGGAAAAGGATACGGCGGTAAATGAGACTGCAATGGCACGTGCAACGGCAAATACGATTTCAATTGTAGCGCAAATGATTGGTAATGGCACCATTACAAAACGTGGAGTCCATCCCCCAGAGAATATCATACCCGGTGAATTGTATATTGAAGAGATGAAAAAGCGCGGTGTCGTTATTAAAGAAAGTATCGAGTATAGCTAGGCACTGTTCCATGTTGAAAATTTATAGTTTCTTATCTGATTTACGGCATAGTAGTTTGTGAAAGGGGATGGAGAGGTGGATTTCGGATTTACGGAAGAACAGAAAATGTTGAGGAAAACGGCGCGCCAGTTCGTCGATGCAGAAATTATGCCTCATATCCAGAAATGGGATGCACAAGGTGGATTCGATCAGGCGATTTGGAAGAAGCTTGCGGATCTTGGCTTCATGGGCGTGTGTATACCCGAGCAATATGGTGGCAGCGGTATGGATTATAATTCGCTCGCGATATTGTGTGAAGAATTGGAACGTGGAGATACGGCGTTCCGGACGGCTGTATCGGTCCATATCGGCTTGAACTCGATGAGTCTGCTGCAATGGGGCAATGAAGAACAGAAACAGAAATACCTTGTGCCGCAAGCGAAGGGCGAAAAAATAGGCGCATTCGGTTTAACAGAACCGGGTGCAGGTTCTGATGTTGCGGCAATGTCAACAACCGCCGTACGTGACGGAGATGACTATGTATTAAATGGTCAAAAAACGTGGATTTCCCTTTGTGATAGCGCGGATCATTTCCTTGTTTTCGCGTATACGGATAAAGCGAAGAAACACCATGGTATTAGCGCGTTCATCGTCGAACGGACGACACCAGGTTTTTCATCGAAAGCAATCAAAGGGAAATACGGTATTCGTGCAGGCAATACAGGCGAACTGTTTTTCGAAGATATGCGTATTCCGGCTTCGAATTTATTAGGTGAAGAAGGTGATGGGTTTAAAATCGCCATGGCGTCACTTGATAATGGACGTTTCACTGTCGCTGCGGGGGCGGTTGGCTTAATCATGGGTTGCCTCGAAGAAAGTGTGAAGTATTGTCATGCACGGGAAACCTTCGGTAAGGAAATCGGCAGACACCAACTCGTCCAGCAAATGATTGCTAACATGGAAGCGGGCTATCAGATGAGCCGTCTTCTTGTCTATCGGGCTGGTGAAATGAAAAATAAAGGCTTGCGTAATACGCGTGAGACGTCGCTTGCGAAATGGCAGGCCTGCGATTTTGCCAATAAAGCCGCGGATGATGCATTCCAGATTCATGGTGCTTACGGCTATTCGGATGAATACCCTGTCGCTAGATTCCTGCGTAACTCGAAGGCACCTGTTATCTATGAAGGCACGCGTGAGATCCATACGGTTATGCAGGCAGAATATGTGCTTGGTTATCGGGAAGATAAGAAATTGAGCAATCGGCTACCTGAATGGCCGTTTGAATGACCCCGAAAAACCTGATGTGAAACCCGCATTAGGTTTTTTCGTATTTTTTAACATCTTTTTCAATAGTGCCAAAGTTTGTGGTAAACTAATCCTTAAAATTACTTTTTCATAAATAAGGAGTGTTGTCGTATGAAAGTCGAGTCTTTATTTAAAATAGAGCCATCTGTAAAAATGTCTATTTTTTCACCAGCTATTTTTGGAGATTTAAAAGCAGCTGCAGAAGCGAAAAAAGCGACGGGTGCTGAAGTCATTGACTTAAGTCTCGGGAGTCCGGATCTTCCTCCTGACGAAAAAGTGAGGCGTGTGTTATCAGAACAAAGCGCTCTAGCGAATACATACGGCTATACACTTGGCGGCACAAATCGGTTTAACGAAGCCGTAGCGAATTATTATGAACGACGTTCCGGTGTTACGCTCAATCCTGAAACGGAAATCATTCAAACAATGGGTTCTCAAGAAGGACTTGTCCATCTGCCACTTGCTTTTTGCAATGAAGGGGACTTTGTGTTGACAACGAATCCTGCTTACGTAGCTTATGAAGCTGGCATTAAGCTTGCTGGTGCTATTCCGTATGAGATGCCGTTACGTGCAGAAAACGGATTTCTACCTAATTTGGATGAAATTCCTGAAGATGTTGCACAAAAAGCTAAATTGTTGATCTTGAATTTACCAGGAAACCCCGTTCCTGCTATGCCAAACCGCGCATTTTTCGAGAAAGTAGTAGCCTTCGCCAAGAGGTACAATATTATTGTGCTTCATGACGCTGCTTATTCTGAATACTATTTTACAGGCGATTCTCCAATCAGTTTTCTATCGACTCCCGGTGCAATGGAGGTCGGAATGGAGATTAATTCATTATCTAAAAGCTTTAGCCTTGCCGGTGCACGTATCGCCTATATCGTTGGTAATGCTGAGATAGTACATATTTTAAGACAACTCAAATCGAATTTGGATTATGGAACGTTCGGTCCGATTCAGGAAGCGGCTGTCATGGCACTCGATAATGCGGAAGAGATTACGGATCGCCTGCGGGTAGAATTTTCTGCACGCCATAGGGTATTAATGAAAGGCATGGAGGAAATTGGTTGGTCTGCTACTCCTTCGAACGGCGGGATGTTTGTATGGGCAAAATATCCGTTTGACATGGATGATAAGGAATTTGTATTTAACGTAATCGACCAATGTGGCGTTGTCATGGTTCCGGGTAGTATCTTCGGTTCTGAAGGTGCTGGATTCGTTCGGTTGGCGCTTGTTCAGAAAGTGGATGTGCTGCAAAAAGCGATTGATCAATTACGCAAGTTTAGTATTTAAAAGATGGAGGAGGGTTAGAAAGGACGAGTATTATACTGTCCCTTCTAGCCCTTTTTTAGAAGACAATAAAGTATATGATTTTTAACCGCCACAGCTCTCAAGAGGTGAGATTTATAGAAGGAAATAGTGTTTATTTGTGAGAACATTGCTTGGTTTTGGAGAAACGTTGTCTGATAGTGTTGTTTGCTTCTGAAAACGTAGTTAAACTTGATTGTTTGCATCAATGTTGTAAACGGGGTATATGAGTTGAGTTGTGAAGGGATTTAGCTGTACACTGACCTATTCACCAATAAAGATTCAACGGAATGGAGTTAAAAACTATGGATAAGAAAAAAGGCGGCTTGAAGCCGTTTTTCTCCCTAATTGTATCAACAGGAATCCCGAAGCTAGCTTTAGCTGTCGGCTTGACGGCAGGCGTGTTGACAACACTTGCAGGTTTGGTTGTCCCTCTGCTAACGAAAAATTTAGTGGATGGCTTTTCAGTTGCCTCGCTAAGCGTCCCGCTAATGATTGCTATCGGGGTAGCCTTTATTGTTCAAGCAGTAATTGATGGAGTATCCATTTATTTACTGAGTTATGTAGGGCAAAAAGTAGTTGCGAGATTACGTGAAAGAATGTGGACAAAGCTACTACGTTTGCCTGTCAGTCACTTTGACAAGGAATCTAGCGGTGAAACAGTGAGTCGTGTCGTCAACGATACGGGAATCGTGAAAGAATTGATTACACAACACTTCCCACAATTCATTACGGGCATCATTTCGATTATAGGTGCAGTGACGATTCTACTTATTATGGATTGGAAAATGACACTTATTATGTTGATTGCTGTTCCAATTACAGTGGGAATCATGATTCCGTTGGGCACCAAAATGGCGAAGATTTCACGTGGACTACAAGATGAAACAGCTGTATTTACAGGTAATATTCAGCAGACGCTTGGTGAAATTCGTTTAATGAAAGCTTCTAATGCTGAACAGAACGAAGAGGCGAGTGGAAAAGCTGGAATTGGAAAATTACTCGGTTTTGGCTTGAAAGAAGCTCGAATTACTGCTCTTATTGCTCCCTTTATGTACCTAGTTGTTATGGTGGTCATCGTCATGATCATTGGATATGGCGGTATGCGCGTTGCGAACGGCACAATGTCGACGGGGGCACTTGTTGCATTCCTACTGTATCTGTTCCAAATTATTTTTCCAATTACATCATTTGCGATGTTCTTCACACAATTGCAGAAAGCGAAAGGCGCAACAGAGCGTATTATCGATATTTTAGAACTGCCATTGGAAGAAGGACAAGATGGCTTGGTGATGGATATTGCGAACAAACCAATTCAAGTTGTGGACGTATCGTTTGCCTATGAAGACGATGAGCCGGTGATTGGCAACGTGTCCTTTGAGGCCCAGCCTGGTGAAATGATTGCATTTGCCGGACCGAGTGGTGGAGGGAAAACGACTATGTTCGGATTACTTGAGCGTTTTTACGAACCGACATCCGGTGAAATTCAGATTGGTGGCACGCCGATAAAAGAATTGTCGATGGCGTCGTGGCGCAGTCAAATCGGTTACGTTTCGCAAGAGAGTGCCATGATGGCAGGGACAATTCGTGAAAACTTATGTTACGGTTTAGAAAATGGGGCAAGCATTCCAGATCAAAGGCTTTGGGAAGTCGCTGAAATGGCGTATGCCGACGAATTTGTTAAAACATTTTCGAAAGGATTGGACACTGAAGTTGGTGAGCGAGGCGTGAAACTTTCTGGAGGGCAAAGGCAGCGTATCGCCATCGCTCGTGCTTTTTTACGGGATCCGAAAATATTGATGATGGACGAAGCAACCGCGAGCCTGGATAGTCAATCGGAAGGCGTCGTTCAAGATGCGCTGACGCGATTGATGGAAGGGCGAACAACGTTCGTCATCGCCCACAGGTTATCAACAATTGTCGATGCGGATAAAATTATTTTCATCGAAAATGGGCAAGTGACAGGTAGTGGAACCCATAAAGAATTGATACAGTCACATTCGTTGTATCGTGAATTTGCCGAACAGCAATTGGCGTAGGGGAAAGATATTCCTTGTGCCAATAATAAAAAAGGCGTTGTCCACAAGTCGAAACTTTAACGACTAGTAGGGTAACGCCTTTTTTACTAGGATTATTATGTAGGAATTGTCTAGGTGACTGTCACCTGAGTTTGTGTTACACTATTCTTACTATTAGGGAGCGGAGGTGAGGAATGATGTTAGATACTGTGTATGCACGTGAAAGTCTATTGGAATATTTAGCCACTTCATGTGCGATTACTCATGAAATTGCAGTCAACGGGATGAGTCTGTCCTTTTGTAGACAATTTCAGTAATCACACAGCTGTTTAGCATGCATTCCTTACGATACTTTTTCAAGAGGGAAGGCCGCTTACACGCGGTCTTTTTGTGTTGTCTAGACTACGGGCGCACTGCGCTTTTCGTAAGATGCTTCCAGTTGTGAAAACAGAACGAGGGGAAGCGGAAAATGATGATATGTACAGTTCAACAAATAAGCAAAATGCTCGGTGGGAATATGATTTTTGAAAATCTTTCTTTGGACATTAAAACAGGTGATAAATTAGGTGTTGTCGGACGGAACGGTAGTGGGAAAACAACGTTATTTAAGTTGATTTCGGGAGCGGAGCAACCGGACAGTGGGGCAATTCACTTTAAAAAGGGCACGAAAATAGGTTATTTAGCGCAAATCCCTTTATTCGAAAAAGAAACGACCGGGTATGATGTGCTCAACAGTGCATTTGTAGAACTAAAAGAAATGCAGGCGAAAATGTCGGAGTTAGAGGTGGAGCTGGCCAATGCCGGAAACGCGGATATGGATAAGTTGCTTCGGGTATACGGAGATTTACAGGAGGAATTCGCCAATCGTGAAGGCTATGCCGTAGACTCGGAAATCGAAAAAGTTATCAATGGGTTGCAATTGAAACCGTTTGTGGGACGTTCTTTTGGGCAATTGAGCGGTGGCGAACAGACGAAGATAATGCTCGGGAAGCTATTATTGACGAAACCTGATTTGCTGTTATTGGATGAGCCGACGAATCATTTGGACTTATTTGCAGTCGAATGGTTGGAAGCGTATTTAACGGATTACTCAGGAACAGTTGTTATCGTTTCGCATGACCGTTACTTTTTGGATTGTGTCGTGACGAAGGTTGCGGATCTTGAAGAAGGGGAGATTCATCTTTATTACGGGAATTATTCCTCCTTTATTCTAGAAAAAGAAGAGCGTCTTATGAGGGAGTTTCAGGATTACGAAGAGCAACAAAAGAAGATTAAAAAAATGAAAGAGGCCATTAAACGGCTCCGCCAATGGGCAAATGAAGCGAATCCTCCAAATCCAGGATTGCATCGACAAGCGCGCAATATGGAACGGGCGCTAGAACGGATGGAAAAAGTAAGGAAGCCACTTATCGACCCGAAGAAAATGACCTTGTCGTTTGAAGCTGCACCGCGGAGTGGTAAGGAAGTTGTTGTAATGGAAGGAATCACGAAATCATTTGGTCAACAAGAGCTATTAAAGGGTGCGGACTTCCATGTGTTTTGGAAGGATCGGACAGCGATTGTCGGTCGGAATGGATGCGGGAAATCAACCGTACTGAGAATTCTTTTAGGCGAGCTTCCGATTGACACTGGACTGAGTAAAGTAGGAAGTAACGTCAAGATTGGGTTCTTGTCACAGCACTTTGAAATCAAGGATCCGAAGGCGCGTCTGATAGATGTCTTTCGCGATGAAGTAAATGTTGCCGAAGGGGAAGCTCGACATATATTAGCGAAGTTTATGTTTTACGGTCCAGATGTGTTCATGCGAATTGGGGACTTAAGCGGTGGAGAGCGGATGCGGCTCCGTTTGGCGCAACTGATGTATCAAGATGTTAATTTCCTTGTGCTAGACGAGCCGACAAATCATTTGGATATTGAGTCACGCGAAGTGCTTGAAGAGGCACTGGAAGACTTTACGGGCACAATCGTTGCCGTTTCACATGACCGTTACTTTTTGAATAAATTATTCTCCCGTACTGCATGGTTGGAAGACGGGCTTATAACGACATTTGAAGGACCGTATAATTGGGCGCGGAAGAAGTGGCAGGAGCTTCAAAGTCGCATGGTAGTTGAAGTGCCAGAACCCGTTGCAGTTAAAAAAATGAAGATAGAAAAAACGGGAAAAGGAGTAACTATAAACGCGGAAGAAGAGATAGCGAGACTTGAACAAACAATCGATTCATTGGAAAAGGAAGTAGAAGACGAATCGGATTGGATGAAATATGAATCAATCATGGCAGATGTTGCCGTGATGAAACAAGAGCTAGAATCTTATTATGAAATGTGGATGAGTGAAGTAGAATAGGGAACTGAGTGTACACAGTCTGGGAGGGGTAATCCTTTCCCAGACTTTTTTCATCCGTAAGAAAATCCTTGCATAATTCTTTCAGCCGGAGTAATATAATGACTAGATGACCGTTATGGTTTTGTGGTCAGTTAGGTAATCCATTCAAAGTGAGGTGGAAAAATGGACCGCAGGCAAGAAATTTTAGAGGCAGCTGCAAAATCATTTTCGCTGTTCGGCTATAAAGCAACAACGATGGACCAGGTCGCGAAAATTGCGAATGTCGGCAAGGGAACCATCTATACGTTTTTCGCCAATAAAGAAGAACTGTTCAATGCCATTGTATTGAAGATGATTAATGAAATGCGAGCGGAAGCAGATGCTGTTTCTGTTGAAGGTGCGCCATTCGAACAAAATGCGCATGCTAGGCTAATGCAAATGCTCAAATTCCGTGGAACACATCAATTGTATGTGAAGTTAATAGATGAAGAAAAAGAACTGCGTACACCTGCCGTAGGTGAAGTGCTACAGGCAATTGAAAAAGAAATCGTTTTTTATGTAAAAGAGAAGATCGAAAAAGGAATTGCCAAGGGTGAAGTAAAGCCTTGTGATACAGAACTTGTCGCATATATGTTATTTAAAGCGTACCTTGCGCTTGTCTCAGACTGGGATAAAACCCACGATGAAGAGTTATCGGAAGAGCGTATCGCTGCGTTATTAAATGGGATCATTTTTAAAAGTCTCTTAGTTTGAGACTTCATTTTTTATTTTAAAATGACCATTTGAGGAAAGTGGTCAACCAGTACAGGAGGAAGTAATTAGATGAGAAATTCAATGACATGGGCAGAGTGGAAACTGCTCTTACGTTCAAAAAAAATAATCGTTCCACTGATTGCAATTTTGTTTATCCCTGTTCTTTATGCAGGTATGTTTTTATGGGCGTTTTGGAATCCATATGCCAATATGAGTGATTTGCCCGTTGCAATCGTCGACCTTGATAATGGGGCGGAAATGGACGGCAAACAACTGACTCTAGGGAAGGAACTGACCGATAAATTAATAGACAGTAAGCAGTTTGATTTTAAGAAAGTATCAAAATCAGATGCAGAAAAAGGGCTCGAAAATGAAGATTATTACGTCGTAATTGAAATACCGGAAAATTTCTCCGAACACGCAACGACACTTTTGGATGAAGAACCGGAAAAACTAACAATTGTCTATAAGCCGAATGAGGGATTCAACTTCTTATCTGCTCAGATCGGAGAAACGGCAATGGATCGAATCCGTGCAGAAGTGAATGAACAAGTTGCTTCAACGTACGCAGAAAAGCTCTTTGATTCCATTACGGAAATGGGCGATGGATTCGGTGAAGCGGCGGACGGAGCCGGTGAATTACATGATGGTGCCGCAAAACTATCATCTGGTGCAGATGAATTGAAAGGATATCTTGAAACGTTGGCAAGTAGCACGATTACACTTGCGGATGGTTCACAGAAACTTGCGCAAGGTGCGAACGATGCAGCTAAAGGTGCCAATGAGTTAAATAAAGGACTCAGTACTTTATCGCAAGGGTCAAAAGATCTTCTTGCAGGCGCACAAAAGGCGTCAGCAGGAGCTGGAGGACTTAAGGATGGCATCGCTGGCTATACAGAAGGTGTCAGCCAATTGACCGCAAGTTACGGTCAAATGGGTCAGAAAGAACAAGAATTTAACGCAGCTGTTGGGACATTGAAAGAGAAATCTGGGCAATTGAATGGTGCGGCAGGTCAGCTTACTGGTGCAGCCGCAAATTTAACTGCTGGAATTGAGGGGTTGTCTACACAGCTCGGTCCTGTACTTGCTGACCTTTCAGAGGAACAACAAACAGCAATCAAAGAAACACTCGGCCAATTGAAACAAGGAAGCGCTGAACTTTCTGGCGGAATGAAAGAATTATCTGCTGGAACAGCTTCGCTGACAGCAGGTACCACGGATTTGAATGGTGCTGCTAGTCAACTTTCAGGTGCACATAATCAGGGACTTGCTGGGTTGGAGAAGTTGAACGGGTCTTCCGCACAACTTCTTGAAGGGGCGAGCGCTCTTGCGTCGGGCAACGATACACTTGCAGTTGGATTGAAACAATTTACGGAAGGTGTCATGGCTGCGCAGAAAGGGTCATCTGATCTTGCATCAGGCCTCACGTCATTAACTGAAGGAACAGGTACACTGAAAAAAGGAACAGAAACACTCGCATCTAAATCGCAAGAACTTGCCGAAGGATCAGTGACATTGGCTGACGGTATGGTGGAGCTCGATGAGGGCACTCTGACACTGCAAGAAAAACTTGCCGAAGCAAATAAAACGGCCAGCGAAGTGAATCCGACTGACAAAACATATGGAATGGTCGGAGCACCTGTCGATGTAGAGAAGGAAGGCATTAACCATGTACCGAACTATGGTACCGGTTTTGCTCCATACTTCTTATCACTCGGACTATTTGTTGGTGCACTTCTTCTTTCTATCGTCTTCCCGCTAGTCGAACCGGCTATTAAGCCAACAGGGGCATTCGGATGGTTCACAAGTAAAGTTTCTGTGCTGGCAATTGTCGGTCTATTGCAGGCACTTATTGCAGCAGGGGTTGTTAAGTTTGCACTCGGCATGGAAACAGTGAATACACCGTTGTTCGTTTTGACTGCGATCATCACGAGCTACACATTCATTGCGCTTGTACAAATGTGTGTGACCATTCTTTCAGATGCGGGACGTTTTGTAGCAATCCTAGTTCTAATCTTGCAATTGACGACAAGTGCAGGTACATTCCCGCTCGAATTAATACCGGCACCACTGCAAATTTTCAACACATTATTGCCGATGACGTATTCCGTCCAAGCATTCAAAGCCGCCATCTCAACAGGCAATATGTCTTTCCTTTGGATGAACAACGGTATCCTTATCGGATTCATGATTGCGTTCCTTGCGATTACGTTTGGATACTTTGCACTTCTTTACAAAAAGAGGTATTCAAAAGAGACAGTAGAAGCATAAATAAAGTAGCCCCTCTAGGCGGAAGAAATTCCGTGGTAGAGGGGCTACTTTGTTGTTGAAGTAGGGCAGTTAGTCATGAAGTCGTGGCAATGTTCGATTTATTTATGGCTCGAGCGTTGGAAGTCATGGCAATTGGTGAACTAGTCATGGCGCACAGAAACTATACATTTAAGATCCTACAAAACCGCCGCCATCAACATGTATCGTCTGGCCAGTCATATAACTGGAATCACTTGAAGCGAGAAACACATAGGCTGGCGCATTTTCAGCAGGTTGGCCACGACGTTTAACTGGTGTATTCGCCCCATGTTCTTTGACTTTCTTCGCGTCAAATGTTGCTGGGATGAGCGGTGTCCAAATTGGACCAGGCGCAACAGCGTTGATACGTATTCCTTTTTCGGCCAAGTTTAGTGCGAGTGAACGTGTAAAGGAAGTAATCGCTCCTTTTGTCGCAGAGTAATCGAGCAAATCTTTCGACCCGTTGTATGCCGTAATGGACGAAGTGTTTATGATGGCATCGCCAAGAGTCATATGATTCAATGCTGCCTTCGTCATATAAAATAAACCGAAGAAATTCGTGTCGAACGTTTCGCGAAGCTGATCAGCTGAAATCAGTGAGATATCTTTTTGTGGAAACTGTTTTCCGGCATTGTTGACAAGAATATTCAAACCACCGAATTCATTAACAACCTCATCCACCAATTGCTCGCAATGTTCTTCTTCACTAATATCGATTCGAATCTTCAGCGCTTTCCCACCATATCCTTCAATGAGTTTCACCGTTTTATCCGCGTCGATATCCTCCTGTTCACTTAAATACGCAATAGCTACATTCGCACCTTCCTTTGCAAAAGCGACGGCAACTGCTCGTCCTATACCACTATCTCCACCTGTAATCAAAGCAGTTTTCCCTCTCAATTTTCCCGAACCGACATAATTCGCATCGTCATAAACCGGTGCAGGATCCATTTCCGCCTCTACACCAGGTTGCTGATCTTGAGTCTGCCCCGAAACCTGTTTATCAATTTTTTCATATTTATCTTTCGACAAAATAACTCCTCCTAGGCAACTGTCTTGTAAGGAGTAGTCATTCCCACTCACCTAACGAAATAAACGGAAAAAGAAAAATGGACTGGAGTATAGATCTTATTCGCGATCAATTCAATGTTATAGAGATCTACTCCATTTTTGAATCGTGGCATTGAGTAGTCGGATTACAGAAAGGGAAATAGTATGTGAATAACATTTTTTAATTCTCACTTGCATTATTAAACTTCTCTGTGTAAGATATAAAACGTAATCATTACGATTTGTAGAGGAGCTAGTCAATTATGAATGAAATTCAACAAATTCCAGTAATGGTATTGAGCGGTTATCTAGGAGCGGGCAAAACAACCGTGTTAAATCATCTACTCGCGAATCGCAAGGGCCTACGAATTGCGGTCATTGTCAATGATATGAGTGAAATTAATATTGATTCGGCTTTAATTCAGGACAATGGTTTTTCGCGTACGGAAGAAAAGCTTGTCGAGCTAACGAATGGCTGCATATGCTGCACATTGCGTGAAGATTTAATGATAGAAGTCGAGAAACTTGCGGCTGAAGGCAATATTGACTATATCGTCATTGAATCGACGGGTATTTCCGAACCAATTCCCGTTGCACAAACATTCACGTACATTAATGAAGAAATCGGAATCGACTTATCGAAAATATGCCGACTCGACAGTATGGTGACAGTTGTAGATGCGTTCCGTTTCTGGAAGGACTATGAAAGCGGAGAAACGTTGCTCGATCGTAAGCAAACCGATGATGAACACGATCATCGTGATATAGCAGATTTATTGGTTGATCAACTTGAGTTTGCGAATATTTTATTGGTAAACAAATTGGATCTTATCGAAGAAGGCTATAAAGAGCCATTCTTTGCATTCCTTAAAAAGATGAACCCAGACGCGGAAATCATACCGGTTGAATTCGGTCGTGTGGATCCTTTAAAGCTGTTAAACCGTCAGTTGTTTGATTTCGATAAATCGAGTCAGGGGGCAGGGTGGATAAAGGAATTAAACGAGGAACATGTACCGGAAACCGATGAATATGGCATTACATCTTTTGTGTACAGAAGAAAGCGTCCATTCCATCCAGTAAGATGGAATGAATGGTTGACTGGATTTCCGCAAGAAATTGTTCGCTCGAAAGGGTTTTTCTGGTTGGCGACGCGTCCGGATATGGCAGGATTGATATCACAGGCAGGTTCATCAATTATTTTCCAGGGAGCAGGCCAGTGGATTGCAGCACTTCCGAAAGCGCAACAAAAGCTAGTTTTTGCGGATGATCCGGAATTAGTGGGGCGTTGGGATCAAATGCATGGTGATCGTCAGACGGAAATCGTTTTCATCGGACTTGATATGGACAGAGACGAGATTGAAGAGGATCTAGATGATTGCTTGTTGACCGATGAGGAAATGACAATGGATTGGTCTGGTTTTGAAGATCCGCTGCCGAAGTTCGTGGCGGCGGAGTAAGGGGGATAATCGGTCAGGAAAATTTTATCGCCAATCAACTCTTACTATAAAAATAAGAAAGAGCCGTCCTGTAAATCGATAATTACTGATTTACAGGACGGCTCTATTCAATTAATTTAGAAGAAAAACAATCCGATACTAAT
>CAZWAW010000011.1:4062-35239 GCA_964632025.1 uncultured Sporosarcina sp. | reverse complement strand
TGCTTGCTGGTGTGCGATCTGTATCTTTATCAATTTCAATAGGTTCTTCCAACAGCTTTGGATCTACAGTAACCGTATCTTCCGCTTTCGGCATCATGAAGCGGTTCAAAATTGGAACGGAGATAATAAGTGCGACAACAATAATTATGTTATAGCTTGAAAAAATTGTTTCAGACGTCGGAACAACACCCATAATGCCTGCGAATGGGTGATCTGCTGTAGCAATTGAAAGTGGAATCGATCCACCAAGTCCACCGTGCCAAATGATAAAGCCTGAGTAAGCGCTTGCAATTAGGAGCCGGTAATCGACCGTTGTTACTTTTCGAGCAATCTCTTTCGCAAAAAGTGCACCGATAACAAGACCAAAGCCCCAGTTAATCCAGCAAGCAATCAGTGATACAACTGAAACTAGAAGAATTGCAGAACCTGGTGATTTCGCGAAACCGGCCAGTGTACTTAATAGTTTCTTGAAAACCGGACTGCTAGCTAACACATGTCCCGCAACAAGAACAATAACCATTTGCATTGTAAATGCGAGAAGCCCCCAGAAACCATCTCCCCAATACGTAACCATTTCGAGAGGCCCGGAATCAGTTAATCCGAGACCTAGCAAGAACACGACCAACGTCAGAATTGCGACGAAGATATATGGATCCGGTAAATACCGCTCCATTAGTGTGTTCGACCACCTTGTTAATACTTTCACAAAACATCCCCCTTTTCTCTTGTTCTTCCTAAGCTTATACTACGCCAGCCATTCAATCGATATGTTTTTAACATAGTGTTACAAAAAACGACAACTAATAAAAATTTTCAGTTTAGTGAAACGAAATCGTTCTATCAGAGTCTAATGGTGTAGCAAACCAAAAGGAAAGGGTTGGTCAAATTGAGAAAAAAGGTTAGTTGGCTGTTTGTTACAGCATTCATTACAGTGGTTGCAATTTCTTTTTCATTGGTAATTGATGAAACCAAATCCACAGGCCAAGAAACAATCGAATCCGTTGCATCAGCAAAAGAGTTGAAAGCTTATTTTGAACGGGTGAAGTCCATGCAACAATCAAATTCTACCGTAACAATAGAAAGAGAAGATGCAGCATTTTCAGACACCGCTACATCAGAATCTGCTAAAAGTAGCGGTTCAGACCATTCCACAACTAACAACCAAGTAGAAGGAGTCGATGAAGCCGATAGCGTAAAGACAGACGGCAACTTTATATATGCCGTAATGGGCAATAACAAAGTTACTATCACGGATATCCGTAACTCGAAGAAAATCCGCAAAGCTTCGGAAATTAAAATGGAAGAGGAATTTTATCCGTCTCAGTTGTTTCTCCACGGCGACACGCTAATCGTTCTTGGTGATAAATATGAGCTTTACAACAATGAAATGAGTACTGATGAGGCAAGGATCAGCAGACCAATGAACGGAATGACTACAGTTCGTATGTATAACGTGATAAATCCGAAAACGCCTAAACTTATTCGAGAAATCGGCGCGGAAGGCTATCTAAACGGTGCGCGAAAAACAGGAAATATGCTGTACTTTGTAACGAATGTACAGCCGAACTTCTGGATCATGAATGAAATCGACGGGGACGCGCTTCGTCCTAGCGTATATGATTCCATAGAAGGAGCCGATTCCGAGCTGATTGACTATAAGAATATCGCGATTCTACCAGGCGCGATGGAACCGACGTACTCCGTCATTACAGCCATCGATCTTTCATCTCCAGCAGAAGGTAAGGTTGTGACAAAAGGCTATCTAGGTGCCAGTGAGCAACTCTATATGTCAGAAGATAATCTGTACCTGACGGCGACAATTTACGAAAAAAACGCTTCTACTTCGAAGAAAATGATTTGGAATCCCGGCACTGCAAACAGTGAATTATTCAAGTTCACATTAAACAAGACAAACGTCACATTCCAAAATTCAGCCTCACTGAAAGGGCATTTACTCAACCAGTTTTCGATGGATGAGCACAATGGTTATTTCCGCGTCGTTACGACAGAAGGGAATATGTGGGATGATAAAAAGCCATCTAAAAACCATCTCTTTATTTTGGATGAAAACCTTGATATCACAGGATCGGTTGAAGGTCTTGCGAAAGGAGAACGCATCTACTCTGCACGTTTCATGGGCGATAAGGCTTATATGGTAACGTTCCGGGAAACGGATCCGCTATTTGTTATAGATGTGGCCAATCCGACTGCCCCGAAAGTGCTTGGAGAGCTAAAGATTCCAGGTTTTAGCAACTACTTGCATCCGCTCGACGACAACCATCTCATTGGCTTCGGTTATGAAACGGTTGCTGAGAAAAATCCTCAAGGGGGAGAGCCGCTCATTTTGACGATGGGCATGAAGGTTTCCTTGTTCGACGTAACTGATTTCAATAATCCAAAAGAGACGGACACCGAAATCATTGGTGGGCGTGGAACATACTCGCAGATTCAATATGATCACAAAGCATTGTTCCAGCATAAAGAACGAAATTTATATGGTTTCCCAGTATCGATTTACAATGAAATAGGGAAAGACCATAACATCGATTTCCAAAGTTCTGGTGCACTCGTCTACGAAATTACACCGAAACACGGTATCGTCCTAAAAGGGGATTTACTGAAAGCGAAAAATCGCGGAGAGCAATATGGGGATTGGGAGAGAGAAATTCAGCGTATGCTCTATAGCGAAGACATCTTGTACACAGTTTCAATGAAGGAAATCAAAAATTACTCGCTCGATACGTACGCACCAATTGGCAGCTTGCAAATGGACTGAATAGGATTCAAAATTGAAAGATCCGGCTTGGCACTGGGTCTTTTTCTTATGCAGTAAGTTATCAAATCACTTTGTTCATTGTCATTTGTCTCCAGCTTCGATAAGATTATTTAATAGAGAGGAATTGGGTTTTATTCCTCTAGTGAGAGGAATTGGGCTTTACTCCTGATATATGTTGAAGTATTGAATACGGTATATTTACTAGCGCCGTAGCGAATTCAATGGGAATCTTTATTTCACTTGAGTTAGGAGGAATGGAATATGCCAATAGTGGACAAAGAGACAGCAATCGATTGCTGTCTGCTTGCGGGACGCCTCATGATGGAAGCTGGGGCTGAGACCTACCGGGTAGAAGATACAATGGCACGAATGGCTGAAACGCAGCAACTGTCAGCTACTCATAGTTTCGTAACACCGACAGGTATTATTTTTTCACCAGGCAGTCCGCATCATACGAAGCTGATTCGGATAAAGGATCGGACGACAGACCTTGAAAAAGTTGCACTCGTTAATGATGTTTCACGTAAGTTATCTGCAAATGAATATACACTTGAAGAAGCTTACGCTAAACTCCAAGAAATCGAAAAAGCGAATGTCATGTTTCCGCTGTGGTTGCAGATTATTGCAGCGGCTGTCGCAAGTGGGTGCTTTCTAATTTTATACAACGGTCTTTGGACAGATATTCCTGCTGCTATCTTCGCAGGAGGTGTCGGTTTCGTCATTGTGACAAAAATTCACGAGCTGACAAGGGTGAAGTTTTTTGCGGAATTCGTTGGGTCGTTGTTTATAGGGATTATCGGATATACCGCAGTGCAGACCGGATTAGGAGTCGAACTTGATAAAATTATCATTGGGTCAGTTATGCCACTTGTTCCAGGCTTACTCATTACGAATGCAGTGCGTGATCTGATGGCTGGGCATTTTATGTCGGGTTTGTCAAAAGGGGCGGAAGCGTTTCTGACGGCATTTGCAATCGGAGCTGGCGTAGCACTAGTTTTATCTTTCTAAATGGAAAAGGGGTTTGGCTTTTGACATGGATTGTACAAGCAATTCTTAGTTTCCTTGCTGCGACAGGGTTTGGAATAATATTTAATGCCCCACGTAGAATGTTGTTTTATTGCGGTTTTGTAGGGATGACAGGTTGGCTTATTTATAGCCTGTTTAATGAAATATCGGGGGATCCTGTGCAAGCGTCATTTCTAGGCGCATTCATGGTTGCACTTGTTGCCCATATTTTTGCCAAACGTTTTCGTACACCGATGATCATATTTAGTGTCGCTGGAATCATTCCGCTCGTGCCGGGGGGGATGGCTTATAATGCGATGAGGCATATTGTTGAAAAAGATTATTTAACGGCAATCTCATTTGCATCGGGTGCTTTTATGGTGTCGGGTGCGATTGCAATGGGGCTTGTTTTTGCGGAAGTAATTATTCAGCTCATCTTTCGATCCGGTATCGGAAGGAAGAGGGGGAAAAAATTTTGAGAAAAGCGCAGAGCTCGCACGCGAAGTCTAGACAGATAAAAAACGGAGTCCTCCCTATGGGAGATACTCCGTTTCGTTATTTCACATCATTAAATTGGATGTTGTCAGATGTTACCGGCATGCTGATATAATAACCTTGTATGGCATCAGCGCCCATTTTTTCGAGAAGCTTGTACTGCTCCTTAGTTTCAACGCCTTCTGCAACGATATATAGTCCCATCGATTTGCAAAAACGTATCATCCCTTCGACAAGTTGCCGCGTTTTTGGCTGTGTTGTCAAGGAGTCAATAAATACCTTATCGATTTTTACTTTTGTAATCGGTAGATGCTGCATATATCGGAATGATGCATAACCGGTACCAAAATCATCTAGTGCGAATTCGATTCCTGCGTCTTGAAGTTCTTTCATCTGAAGGATGATTGAACTTTCCTCTTCAGCTTGAAAAGCGAATTTCTCGGTTATTTCGAACTGGATGCAACTTGCAGGGCATTTCGTCTTATTAAGGATGTCTATAACTTTGTTTTTCATTTGTGCATTACTGAATTCACGAACAGAAGTGTTTACTGAAATATCTAAATGACGGCCTTGTTCATTCCACTGTGCAGCAAGGGTTGCGGCTTCTTCAAGGACGAAAGCTCCGATATCATGAATGAGGCCGTTCTCTTCTGCGATTGGAATAAGCTCGTCAGGCGTTATTGTACCAAGGTCTTCATCTTCCCACCGAACGAGCGCCTCGTAAAGTGTCACTTCTCCAGATGCGAGATCGAATTGTGGTTGGTAGACGACTTGTAAATTATTGTGGTTCAGGGCAGACAACATTTTTTGGTCAATAATAGCTCGTCTATTAAGCACTTTATGTGATGAGGCTGAGAGTGAAGAAATCTTACCCCCACCATTATTGATAACATCTTTTGTTGCGGCCAATGCGGCTTTCATAAGATGATTATAGGTTTTCTGATCTTCAGGATAGCGGACGACGCCACCGCTAATAGATAACGCAATAGCAATACCGTTAATATAAATTGGTTGTTGTTCAAGGAATAGTAGAAAACCTTGCACATACCAATCACCGAAAGCGGTAAGAACGATAAATTCATTTGCACCGACCCTGGCTATTAGATTATCCTGGAAATATCGCTTGAGCCTATTTGAAAATAATTTAATAAGTTCTATCTTTGATTCAGATGATTGAAGGTCTTTCAATGTATAATAGTGATCAATGGTTATGAAAACAAAAGAGAAACTTTTTGCCTCTTCAATAATTTCTGCCACGGTCGTTTCAAGTTTGTAACGACTCATTAACCCAGTCTCATAGTCAATGAAAGCAATTTGTTGTAGCTGGTCCCGTAATTGTACGTCTTCAGTGATATCCAGTTCAAGGTAAGTAACGGAGAATGGCGATTCATGTGAGGGAATGTTGGGAATGGCAATCATATTTACATAATACGGTTCACCCAAACGTGTTATTTTTTCAACCGTACCGTACCATGTTTTCCCTGCCGTTATACTTCTCCAAATGGTATGGGCTTGATTTTGACCTTCAACAGTTCCCGGGAACATTTGCCACAATGTTATGCCGAGTACTCGTCTAGGTGTCCATTTACTTGTTTCCAAAAAGTTTTTGTTTGTATAAATAATCGAACCTTCACTATCTGTTCGGGTTACCATATAAAATTGTTCGAGACTTTTCATAATGTCCGGCAGTTCCGGCGCGAATTGTCCATAATCTGGCTTCATATTAATGTCCCCTTCCGGATATGGATGCTACTACTATTATAATGAAGTTCGCGTATCTGTACATCATGAAAGTGACAAATCATTAATTAAATATCAGTATTTGTAGATAAATAGTCAAATTGGGGGTGGAAAGGCATGGATAGATTGAAAGGGATTTCTTTGATCATCTCAGGCGCAATGCTTTGGGGGGCTACGGGTCCGATGATGGAATGGATTTTGCTAAATAGTGATATGTCGGTTTCCTTCATGCTGACAGTTCGCCTCCTGCTAGCGGGTTCGTTTCTGCTTACTATGCTGAAGATACAGGGGAAACCCATCACCCTTCCATGGCGGCAAAAAGTATGGGCACGCCAACTCCTTCTCTTTGGAGTATTTGGCATGCTCGGAGTCCAATTCACGTTTGCCGCGTCCATTAATACGAGTAATGCAGTCATTGCGACGTTATTTCAGTTTCTTGCACCGATCTTTATCATCATATTTGTAACGGCAGCGCAAAAGACTTGGCCGCCGGTTGTGCAAGTACTCGGAATGATTGTGACACTGGTAGGATTACTCCTCCTTTTGACTAATGGTTCCTTTTCAGGCTTTGCACTGAGCAAAGTCGCGCTTTTGTGGGGACTTGCACTCGGTTTTGCGTTCTCGTTTTACACATTATACCCCGTTCGGCTGATGCAAGAATGGGGAGTTCTGCTATCAATTGGCTGGGGAATGATTATTGGGGGAATGACTCTTCTCGTTTCGAATCCATTGACAGTCGTTACCCACTTGGATTATTTAGCAGATTGGACCATAGCGGGCATGCTCCTACTCGTCACTGTAGTAGGGACCGTTGCCTTCATCTTATTCATGAGCAGCATGAAATACATATCACCAGTGGAAGTAAGCATATTATCGAGCTTTGAACCGCTAACAGCAATGGTTATTTCCGTTATCTGGTTCGGCCAGGTACTTGGCATGTGGCAATTGACAGGGGCGATAATTATGCTTATCGGGGTGACTTGGTTGTCGATTGCGGGTAGCAAGGTGAAAACATAGAATAGTAGAAGGATCGGTTCATTCCCATTGGGGGATTTTCCGGTCCTTTTGTTATTGGTTGCTTAGATTTACGCAAGGATCTTTGAAAAAACTGTTAGTCATGCCTATAGAAAAACAATCTAGAGATATCCCGCAATTCAGTCGATTTAGCTATACACAACTTGGTCGCTGTGGCATAATAAGTTCTATCGAGAATTAATTCGTGAAACGAAAGAGTTTCTGGGGGTCAAAAAGATGAAAACAGTTTTTTCTTATGCGTGGCCATATAAATGGACAATCGTAATTGCATTATTCCTTATGTTACTGGAACTATCTGTAGAGCTAATTCAGCCGATGCTCATCAAGAGAATTATCGACGATGGCATCATGGCTGGGAATGAGGCCGTTATTTGGACATGGGGAAGCGTAATGATGGCACTGGCGTTTGTCGCTTTCTTTTCGGGGGTCATCAATTCATTCTTCGCTGCACATGCGGCACAAAGTTTTGGATTTGATTTACGACAGGCATTGTTTCGCCAAGTACAAGCGTTTTCCATGGCAACATTTCTTCGGTTCCCGACATCGGGACTCATCACACGCTTGACAAGTGATGTCACGATGGTTCAAAACGTCCTGTTTATGGGGCTTCGGATCATGATGCGTGCACCATTACTCGTTATCGGAAGTCTGATTATGGCCTTTTTCGTCAATGTGAAACTGGCATTATTTCTAGTAGTTGGGGCACCATTTCTGCTGATTTTTCTTTATTTTATGGCGAAAAAAGGGGTCAGTTATTTTTCGCGTGTCCAGCACAGGCTTGACCGAGTAAACCGTGTCATTCAAGAAAATTTACAGGCTGTCCGGCTTATTAAAGCGTTTTTACGCGGGGCTTATGAAGCAAGCCGCTTCTCAAAAGTATCTGATTTGCTAAGAACAGATACTTTGAAAGCGATGCGGATGATGGAGCTTATCTTGCCTGTGCTGTTGTTTGTTATGAACGTTAGTTTGATGGCTGTACTCTGGTTCGGTGCAATTGAAGTTCGTGACGGCGGCGCGCAAGTAGGGGAACTAGTGGCAATTGTAAACTATGCAATGCGCATGACGGGTGCGTTCTCGATGTTCTCATTCATCATTGTGGCGTTCTCGCGTGCAAAAGCATCTTCTGAACGGATGGAAGAAGTTCTGCTTGCGAATGAAGACTTAGAAATCCATAGTTCGGAAAGTACAGGACTATTGCGCAATGAAGGCGATTTGCAATTCGAAGACGTGTCGTTCATGTATCCAGGTAAGTTGGAACCGATTTTAGCTAACGTGTCATTCCATGTTTCGCCAGGAGAAAAACTCGCCATTATGGGGGCAACTGGTTCCGGAAAATCGACATTGCTTAATCTTATTCCACGTATGTTTGAAAAAACACAAGGGAAGATCTATGTCAGCGGAACAGAAGTAGAGGACTGGCCGCTGAAAGATTTGAGGGATACAATCGGACTCGTACCGCAGCAATCGATTTTATTCACAGGGTCGATTATGGAAAACTTAGCGTGGGGCGATATGGAGGCGGATGTCGACGAACTGGAAGAGGCGGCTAAAAAAGCACAAATCCATGAATCGATTGATTTGTTCCCACTAAAGTATGGGACACGTGTCGGACAGAAAGGTGTCAACTTATCGGGGGGACAGAAACAGCGACTGTCCATTGCACGGGCGCTTGTTCGGAAACCATCTATCTTGATCCTTGATGACAGCACAAGTGCGCTTGACGTGAAAACGGAAACGGCGCTATGGGATGCGCTCGAAGGGGAAGAAGCAACGATGCTCGTTGTCACACAGAAAATTCGAACTGCACAAGGAGCTGACAAAATCCTTCTTTTAGATGAAGGGAAAGTGGTCGGCTATGGAACACATGACGACTTGATGGAACAGTCTGCACTGTATCGAAAAATTGCGGAATCCCAATCCGATGAGGAGGTGGCGGCCGATGTTACGCGCAATTCGTAAACCGTTCGGCTACGAGCCGATTCTATCGAAGGAAGATATTAATGGTACCGGGAAGAAGAAAAAAGAGCGTGCGAGTAACTGGAAATCAGTTCTTTTCCGGATTTGGCAACTTGTTGATGAACAGCGGGGCCTACTCATTGCTGTGCTCGCACTTGTTTTCATCAGTTCTGTCCTGGCGCTGCTTGGGCCATTGATGATTGGTAAAATTATTGATAACTATATTATACCGATGAAGTTCGCGGGTTTAGGCGGCAGTATCGGGTGGCTTATCGCTATCTATATAGGCTTATCACTTGCGATGTATTTCCAAAACTACTGGATGGTTGGCATCGCACAACAAACCGTTTTCCGCTTACGGACGAGCCTGTTTGCTCATCTTCAGAAGTTGCCAGTCACATTTTTTGATAAACGGCAGCACGGTGAATTGATGAGCCGAATTACGAATGATATTGAAAACGTTAGCCAAACGCTGAACTCCTCTTTCATCCAAGTATTTTCAAGCATCTTGACGCTGACCGGAACGTTTGGGGTCATGCTTTACTTAAGCCCGTTATTGACACTACTGACGATGATTATTGTTCCAGTGATGTTCGTAGCGATTCGGTGGATTACGCGCCGTACGGGACCTTTATTTAAAGAACAGCAGCAAGCGGTGGGCGAGTTAAACGGAATGATTGAAGAAACGATTTCTGGACAGCGCATTGTCAAAGCATTCTCACAGGAAGAACGTGTAATGGAAGAGTTTGCGCAGAAGAGTGATCGACTTCGCCGAACCGGTTTCTGGGCGTTGACTTACTCTGGTTTTATCCCCAAAGTGATGAACATGTTGAATAACGCGAGTTTTGCGGTCGTTGCAGGAGTGGGTGGATTGCTTGCACTAAGAGGGGACGGCGTTGTAACGGTCGGGACAATCGTCATTTTCTCGGAATTTGCACGCCAGTTTACCCGTCCGCTTAATGATCTTGCGAACCAATTTAACACAGTGCTGTCGGCAATCGCGGGAGCAGAGCGAGTCTTTAAGATTATGGATGAACCGGTCGAGAAGGATGATGCGACGGAATATACGGATATGATCCTCAAGGGGGACGTCGAATTTCGCGGTGTTTCCTTCGGTTATTCAGTCGAAACGGACGGCTATACAATTGACGATTTATCGTTTCGTGTGAAGGCGGGGGAAACAGCGGCATTTGTCGGGGCCACGGGTGCGGGGAAGACAACGATTATGCAGTTGCTTGCCAGGTTCTATGAAGTCGATAAAGGAGAAATCTATATCGACGGTATTCCGATTAGTAAGTTGCCGCGGAAAACACTTCGTAGCCAGACGGCATTTGTCTTGCAAGACCCATTTCTTTTCGAAGCAACAGTTCTTGAAAATATTCGTTATGGAAAACTTGACGCCACAGACGAAGAAGTCATCAAGGCTGCAAAACAGGCCAATGCGCATAGTTTCATTAGTCGGTTAGAAGATGGCTATAACGCTGTATTGACGGCAGATGGCGGCGAGATTTCACAAGGACAGAAACAGTTACTGTCAATTGCAAGAGCACTCGTTGCAGATCCAGTGCTTCTCCTTCTTGATGAAGCCACGAGTAGTATCGATACGGTTACGGAGCTGGAAATCCAAGAAGCACTCGATCGACTAATGGAAGGAAGGACCAGTTTTGTTATTGCGCATAGACTGAACACCGTACGGAAAGCCGATGCCGTTTATGTCATGGAGCAAGGGAAACTGATAGAGTTTGGAAATCAAGAGGAATTGATTGCACGACAAGGTGTTTTTTACAATATGTTGCTGGACTCGAAAGTATAAAATAGAGGGAAATAAAATAAGGCTACAAAATGTTGTCCTTGTAGCCTTTTCTATGGGATTATAACTCTTCTTCAAACTCAATCTTTGTACCATCATCATAATCGATGTTAAGTTTAAATTTCGAGAAGTTATCGACGTCGACTGCTTTCAACACTTTATCGATTACATCTTGCTGCGATTGATTTTTTGTAAGTTTTATTTCCATGAAAATTTTATTGAGCTCTTCCATCGCGGGATCACCTTTAAGTTTAATTTTGTGGGCTCTGTTTATATATTCTGCTTCAATCTTTCTTGTTTTCACTTTGTACTCGGCTTTAACATCCTCCTCGCCACTCACATCGATTTTAAGTGCGAATTTAGTGAAACCGTAACCGTTTTCCGTGTTATGTACCTTTTTCCCGCATCCGCCTATTATCAAAGCTGTGGCTAAGATCACAATCCAAAATAGTTTAAGTTTAATCAAATCTACACAACCCTTCACTTTTGTCTTCCGCTATAATATTTTGACCCTAATCTCGCAGAATTAAACAACAAGGATTTTATGAAATAAAAAAACCAGCATTTCAGCTGGTTTTAGAATGAAATGTGTTATATATTGTAGCTCTTTCAACCATCATTTAACATCTTCAATATCGAGTAACGTACCATCGTCAAAATCGACTTCAAGGTCGAATTTCGAGTATGTTTCCAACCCAAACCATTGGAGAATCTTATCCATCACTTCTTGTTGGGGTGTATCTTTTGTGATACGAATTTCTATAAACATTTTGTTAAGCTCATCCATCGCTTTATTATCTTTTAGCTTGATATTCTTCAGTTTATTTTCATAATCTGCATCCGCTTTTTTGGTCACATCGTAATCGGCATCAATTGCATCTTTGCCATCGACATCGATTTCAAGATCGAATGACGTAAAACCGTATCCATCACCAGTTTCGATGGATCCGCCGACTTTCTCATCTTCATTAATAATGACTGCTTCTTCTCGGTTTGGCTTATCTGCATTTTTTCCGAAATTGCCACATCCGCCCATTAGCAATGCACCTGTAATCACGATTGTACCTACTGCATTCAATTTCCTCAAAAAACTCACTGCCTTTCGGATCTATTGTCTTATCTATTATTTTGCCTAAAAACCCACTTTCTAAACAAAATACGTGTACAAATAAAAAAACCGGCATTTTAGCCGGCTAGTAAAAGGAATATCCAAATTCAATCGTATTACTTACCATTTCGCGATATGTTCTTCCGAGGAGCCAAGCATGTTACGGATTTGTAGGATGGAGCCGTCATGTAAGCGGACTGTCCCGTTGAAGTACCCGACTACTTGATGGACTTCTGTGCGTATGAGTCGGACATTCGTCATAGAAACCCGTTCAAAAAAAGGTGTAAATGTTATATTGACGGTGTCTGAAAACTTCGTACGGATTTTCCAAGGCATCATAAAGTTTTTATTATTATATGTAAACAGAACATCCTCATGAATTTTGGTCATCAAACCATCAACGAACACCGCATTTTCAGTCATGCCTGTCCCATCCGTCCATTTACCACCGAAATTAAGTCCAATGCGCCGACCACCAAGTCGTTGCGATGCCATTGCCCAGTTCCATTCTGCTTTTCGTGGCCAGATACCTCTACCATAATCGAGAACAGCAAAACTATAATCTGGATTGAAATCGTACCGTTTGTCACCGATTTTAACGAACCCGGATGTTGGTAATGAATGGTGCTTAGCTGTGAACTGGAAAATGTCCCTGCTCCTAGGTATAACAACATTCAACGATTCATCGTCAATGGGGTGACCAATGTGAAAATCTGCATGCAGTACTTCATTATCAAAATCTGGGATGGTCACGGACAGATGTGTTTCTCCTTGAATATGTATGATCTGGACAGTCAAGTTGTCATTCACGAATTTAACGCCATCCAGTACGTTTTCAGGCATCTTTACATTGCGCCCAATTGGAATCGTTATCTGTTTTTCATAAAATCGTTGTGTTTCATAATCTAAAATATAGACAAAGCAGACAGCTGCATAATCGAGATGGCTAATCGTTGCGGAAAATAACAAATCTTCCCCGTACACACACCAATAATTCCACTTCTTCTTCCGCATGAAGTGGTTCTTGAGATTGCTTTGGATGAAAGGCTGACGTGCGAAGCCGATTGCTTCTGGATTCAATAACCCTTTGTCGTCACATAACGCAACGGGTTCGGTAATTTCTCTTTCTGCATGCTGCATATAGACTTCCCCCTGCCTATTGTCTTTTACGAATCATCTTGCTATACTTCTTATTGTATCAAAGATACGGGGCATTAGCTCAGCTGGGAGAGTGCTTCGCTGGCAGTGAAGAGGTCAGGGGTTCGAGCCCCCTATGCTCCATATAGTTTTAAAATACGTAGAACCCTTGATGTATAAGGGTTCTTTTTTTTAGAAATCATTAGTTCATAGCAACTTTACTTGCAAACAATATTAAAAGCTTACTAATTCTTTACCCCTATGCTTTAATAGATGAACATTTAGGTAGAAATGCACTACTGTTTTTTGAGAAAGGAAATTCTGAATGGTCGGGGAAATTAAATTGCCTTTTGATACTACCTTGGTAGAAGTGCTCGTAGATATGGTGTTTATCGTGAAAGTTGAAGAAGATTTTACCTTTACCTATGCTTTTTTTAATCACGTGGCTCTTGAGAAAACCAACTTGGATCAAAATGCTGTCGGCAAAACATTTAGCGAAGTGCATGATGAAGAACTTAGTATTTTATTGAACGACGAATATGGAAAAGTATTGAGCACTAACAAAACGACGACTTATGAAGACTCCTTTAAATCACCTTCAGGAATAAAACGTTATTCTGAGGCTAGATTGACACCCCTATTCGACAAGACAGGCGCATATACGTATATTGTTGGCGTTGTGAAAGACATTACAAATGAAAAAGTTGCGAAATTGGAAAGTGAAGATTCGTGGAATAAGCTTGTTGAAAGTAAATCACGTTATCGCTCGTTGTTAGACAATAATACTGATGCCGTTTTTACGACCGATTTAAGTGGAGTTATTCTGAGCGGCAATACGGCTGTTGAAAAAATCAGTGGCTATTCGCTAGATGAATTGAAAGGTAGGGCACTTATCGAATTCCTTGATACAAATGACCCTACGTTTACCATTAAATCATTACAACAGGCATTGGAGTATGGGCTTAATGATCATCGTACAACCTTTCTTGAGAAATCTGGCGCAAGTGTCAGCTGTCTCGTTAACCTCACGCCCATTGAAGTGCGAGATAAGGTTGTAGGCATTTATGCAATTGTGAAGGATTTAAGGGAACTGGATGACATGAGCAATAAATTCGTTGAAAGCGAAAAGCATTTTCGAATCATTGCAAAGAATGCCCAGGATGTCATCGTGTTGGTAAATGACAAGCAGGAGTACCTCTACGTTTCTCCTTCCTGTAACCAAATTTACGGGTATGATTCCACGGAATACATTGGAAAACCATTGTCTTGGCATGTGCATCTGGAAGATGTGTCTCGCATGGAACAGAATTTTGTACAAGCACTTCGAGAAGCAAAAACATGCAGTATACGTCTGAGAATAAAGCATAAGTCGAATGGATGGCTTTGGTCGGAATTAAAAGCCACCCCCGTTTATGATGAACGGAATAAATTTAAGCATATGGTGATGATTGTCCGAGATATTACGCTACAAAAAAAACATGAAGAGCAACTCGAAAGTTTTGCGTATCATGACTTTTTGACGAACTTGCCCAATCGACGATTTTTCACAGATCGACTACTAACCGAATTGGATAATTTTCGGGATGAGGGGCATAGTTTTGCGGTATGTCTTCTGGACATCGATCATTTCAAAAGTATCAATGATCAATTCGGCCATGAAATAGGTGACTGCGTAATCGAGGAATTTGGTAGGAGATTATGTGGAAATATCCCCAAAGACGCGATTGCTGCCCGTCTCGGCGGTGATGAATTCATCCTACTGTTACCTAAGGTGGAAACAGCAGAACTTGCAAAAGAAACCGCGATTACTATCCAACGTGCCATGGAAGCACCATGGTCAATCAAGCATACTACGCTGAACGTTACCGCAAGCATGGGAATTTCACTTGTTTTATCCGCTGAGGCAACTGTATCCACCATATTGAAAAATGCTGATTATGCGATGTATGAAGCAAAAAAGTCAGGTAGGAATTCCTTTGAAATCCTTTACTTTAGGTGAAAACAGAGTGGCAAATAGTTATGCTCCAAATAATATCGAAAGCGTTCGGTTTATCCGAATGCTTTTTTGTTTAATTAAAAGAGTAAATATACATAAAATTAATTATTAATTAACGGAGTGGTACTATATGACTCAATCCCCTTGCATATAAAGCCTAAAGTCTTGCATGCTTTTGTATCCTTATGATTTATGGCATATAAATGGTTGGAATAATTTAATTATTCTTGTAGACAGAGTAATAGCATTACTTTATACTTTACATAATTCATCAGAATGGGTGAATGCTATTCATATACTACTAAAGGGGGATGGAGAATAATGAAAAAGTGGTTAACAGCAACACTCATGATTGCAGTTTTACTTATTGCGGGGTGTAGTAAGGACGGCGGGGGAGTCACTACAGAGAACTCAACTCTGCAAAACGTGGCGAAAAATAAGAAGCTAGTAATTGGGATGTCACCAGGTTACTTCCCATTTGATATGAAAGATCCTAAGGGGAATTTTGTTGGATATGATGTAGACACTGCAAATGCAATTGGTAAGTGGTTAGGGGTTCCGGTGGAGTATAAACAATTTACGTTTGACGGACTTGTTCCAGCACTACAAACGGGAGAAATTGACATGATTCTTGCTGGAATGACAATACGGGGCGACCGCGCGCTTGCTGTCAGTTTTTCGAATCCATATTATAAAACAGGTCAAGCGCTTATGGTTCCGGGGTCCGATAACACAACTAAATCATGGGAAGAGCTTGATGTAAAAGGAAATAAAATTGCGGTTGGCATTGGGACAACTGGTGCACTATTGGCGAAAGATCTTTTCCAAAATGCTGAAATTCTAGATTTTGAAGAATTCCCATCTGCGGCAACGGCAATGACGCAAGGTCAAGCAAATGCTGTTCTATATGATGAACCAGCTATTGCCGTATGGAAACTTCAAAATGGCGATCAAGTCAGATCTATCGAAGGTCTAATTTCTTCAGAAAACTTAGGAATTGCAGTAAAGAAAAATGATATTGAAACAATTCTATGGCTTAATTCATTTTTAGCGAACTATATTGAAAGCCCGGCGGAATTGGCTTCAAGAAATAAGTGGTTTGAAACAAGCGATTGGTTAGATGAAGTCGTAGAAGAATAACCACTTCTTCAATTTCAGAGGGGGAAAACAGATGAGTAGCTATAATTATGACTGGAGTATTATAACAAAGAATATGGATATATTTATTGATGGAGCGCTGAAAACGTTGGAAATTTCAGCGATAGCGCTTCTGCTTGCTATACCCATAGGAATCATTTTTGGATTAGGGCGTATTTCAAGAAATAAATATTTCCGACTTATTTCCTCTATATACGTGGAAGTGATGCGCGGTGTGCCATTACTTGTTCTCCTATTTTGGATATTTTTTGTACTAGGTCAATTTGTTAGACTTGGATCCTATTGGGCTGCCATTTTAGGTCTTGCTATTTTCTCGGGAGCGTTTATTGCAGAAATTGTCCGATCGGGAATTCAAGCAGTACCGAAAGGACAAATGGAGGCTGCGCGTTCATCAGGTATGTCACACACGAGTGCAATGCGATATATCGTTTTACCACAAGCGTTTCGTCGTGTGTTACCTCCTTTGGCATCGCAGTTTATCATTTTAGTTAAAGACTCTTCACTCGTGTCTGTTATTGCGGCGACGGATTTAACGTTGAATGCAAAAAATCTTGTCGCAACATCGTTCCGTTCGTTGGAAGTGTGGACATTTGTCGCCCTCGTTTATTTAGTTATGACGTTCAGTATGTCGATGATTATAAGGTATTTCGAGAAACGGCTTTTATCACGCGAGAACTGAGTGTAAGCTTGTTATGAAGGAGTGTTTTTTATGATTACAATTAAAGATGTAAATAAATCATTCGGCACGCATCAGGTCCTTACGGATGTCTCTTTACATGTTCCAAAATCTAACGTTATAGCCTTAATTGGACCAAGTGGCGCTGGAAAATCAACGCTGATTCGAACGATTAATGCGCTCGAACCAATTGATAATGGAGAAATAATTGTTGATGGTATATCAATTCATGATAGAAAGACAGACATCAACAAAGCTCGTATCAATATCGGATTTGTCTTTCAAAACTTTAACTTGTACCCATTTCTCACTGCGCTTCAAAACGTGACGATGGCACCGTTAAAGGTGAAAGGGATGAGTAAAGAGGCAGCGGAAAAGAGAGGGAAAGAATTACTAATCTCTCTTGGGCTTGGCGATAAATTCGATGCTTATCCTGGAAGGCTTTCGGGCGGCCAACAGCAACGTGTTGCAATTGCACGGTCGCTCGCTATGGATCCACAAGTAATGCTGTTCGACGAACCTACATCCGCACTCGATCCGGAAATGGTTACTGAAGTACTTGATGCGATTCGTAAATTGGCACACGATGGCATGACGATGGTCGTCGTTACGCATGAAATGGGCTTCGCCAAAGAAATTTGTGACGAGATTGTCTTTATGGCGGATGGTAAAATTGTAGAAAAGGCTCCACCATCAAAATTCTTTACGAACCCAGATTCTGAACGAGCGAAGAATTTCTTATCTAAAGTGCTGAACCACTGATTTCCAAGTGGTTCGGCTTTTTTTATTGTCCATCTTTTTTGTGCTTGCCTCACAGTTTCCTCAGGTTTAACGCATTCCATCCGCTTCGTTTTCATACGTTTAACGAAAGGAGGGATTTGATCATGTACAACAGGGAAGCGGCTGTTCGCTATGCTAATACGTGGTGGGATAGCCGTAATCCGGCATTTCCAGCGTTCGATGTAGATTGTACAAATTTCATTTCACAATGTTTGCTCGCAGGCGGAGCACCCATGCATGGCTATCCGAACCGCCAAAGTGGTTGGTGGCTGCGCGGAGGAACATGGAGTTTCAGTTGGTCGGTGGCGCATTCATTGCGTTGGTATTTAGCGACCTCAAAAAAAGGATTGACGGCAACACAAGTTTCAACAGCTCAGGAGTTAGGGCTCGGGGATGTCATCGCCTATGATTTTGAAGGGGATGGCAGGTTCGATCATTCGACCATCGTTACCGCGAAAGATGGCTCAGAGCCGCTCGTTAATGCTCATACGTTCAACGCACAGCACCGCCACTGGGCATACAAAGATTCGTATATGTTCTCACCAAATGCAAAGTATGTCTTTTTTAAAATTAATGACCAGTTCTCATAATGACTAAAGTTGTCACGTCTGTTGAGTAACGAAAAGCAACCAACAAATAACTTGATCACCTACTGGGCGCTACGTGTATAGTTGCGCTTTTGGACCGCTTTGGATTGAATGACTTCTATTCGCAACAGTATTACTGAAAAGAGTGTGGCTAGAAGTGACGAAGTCGCTTCTAGCCACACTAGGACCCCACAGTAAATCTGTCGTGAATAGCTAGTCGAAAGCGGGCAGAAAATAGTCCAGTGAAAATGAAAATCTTCAAGCTCTTCTCACCAGTATTTCATGCGAATAAGTGGTAAATAAACAGACGTGTATATAACCGTGAAAAAGCAGTCCGTCAACTAAAGACGGACTGCTTTTCTAAATTCAGTCAAACCATAAAACAGCGAGTGTTCCTTCGCCGGCATGAACCGCGAGAACGGAACTAATATCTCCAATTTCCACTTCGAGATCGGGTATTTGTTCCATGATAAGCATTTTCAAATGCTCTGCCTGTTCTAAGACATTGCCTTGCATTACATGAATTTTCGTTCGGCCTGGATGGTGGCCCGCGACTACTTTATCGACCAAGTATTGAAGTGCTTTTTTCTCAGAACGCACTTTGTCTACTGGTTGTAATTCGCCCTCTGTCGTAATATGGACAATTGGCTTTACTTTCAACAAGCTGCCAATGAAAAATTGTGCAGCGCTCATTCTGCCGCCTTTGTACAATTGTTCAAGCTGTCCCATAAGGATATAGTTATGCATCGTGCCCGCCATTTTCTTAAGCTGGGCTTCAATTTCTGGGACAGTTGCACCTTCGTCTTGCATCTCAATGCCTCGTTCGATTAATCCTGTGACTCCATAGGATAAGGAAAGTGAATCGATGAATGTAACAGGGAATCCTGAAATTTCTGAGCCTGCTATAGAGGAAGCGAGTGTTCCACTCATTTTACCGGAGACGTGAACAGCAATTGCTTGTTCATACTGTTCCGCAATAACCTTGTACTGTTCGGCAAATACGCCTGCTGAAGGTTGTGATGACTTTGGGAATTCTTTAGCATTTTTTATTTTTTCGTAAAGTTGCTGAGGATTCAAGTCGACACCGTCAACAAATTGTTTTTCGCCGAAGTGTATATTTAAAGGTACTAAAAAGAAGTCCGGGTGTTGACGAAGTTCCTCTGAAACGTACGCTGTGCTGTCTACAATCCACGCAATGGGCTTTTTTATCATGAATAAAATCATCCTTTTTCATTATAATATACGCTACTATTACTATACCATGGAAAGTAATAAGAACATATTTAGAAAACACTAAATATGTTGTATTTTAGACAGTTTCGCTAAAAACCAAAGGGTAGGGTATAATAGAAGAAGTATGTGTAAAGGGGAAATGAGTTATGAATGAGCAAGCTTTATCTGTCAGAGATGCGATTATTACGCGTCGTTCAATAAAGAATTTTAACGGCCAGCCGGTTGATCCGGAAAATATTGCTGAAATGCTTGAAGATGCAGCATGGGCACCAAATCATGGCAATCGAAATCCGTGGCGCTTTGTTGTAGCTGCTGATAAGGGATATGTGAAATTCCTCGATATTTTGCGTGAATATGGTGTTCCGAAATGGAAAGAACTTTCGGAAGAAGACCTTGAGAAACAAATGAAGAAATTCACAGGACCAGGTGCAGTTGCATTTGTTATTGTTCCAGAGGACGTGCGTCAGAAAGAACGTCTAGAAGATTACGCAGCAGCGAGTATGTTCATTCAGAATACGCAGCTTCTTGCGTGGGATAAAGGAATCGGTACATGCTGGAAAACACCTGGCTTTCTCGATAATCCGAAATTCAGAGAAGAACTTGGTGTTAAACAAGGCGAACGTATCATTAGTATGCTTCAATTCGGCTATTATGATGAAAGACCAAAGGCCCGCCCACGTAAACCGCTTGACGAGTTTGTCACGTATTACGGACGTGAAATTGAAGAAGAAGCATAATGGTATTGGAGTAGTTTTTGCTCGGATTGCATTTGTTAATGCGATCCGGGCCTTTTTGTGCAGTTCTGTTACGAGGCGTCTAGTGGCCCCGTGCGTTGTTTAGTTCAAAAAAAACGGACCCTCACAAGGAGAATCCGGCACACATATCACTTTTTCAATTCATCTTTCTCGAATCCGGCAATTTCGTAATAATAATCGCCGATGACACGTAGTCCTTGGTCGAAGTTTTCCAAATGGAAGTGTTCGTTTGGTGCGTGGAAGTTTTCCGACGCAAGTCCGAAGCCCATTAGGACGACTGGAAGCTCTAGTATTTCATCAAATGCAGCAACAATTGGAATTGATCCGCCACCACGTGTATAGGCAGTCGGTACATTGTAAACTTTTTCGTATGAACGACCTGCAGCCTGGATTGCAGGGTGATCGAACGGCGTGATGAACGGTTTTCCTTTATCGAATTCGGTGACTGTTACTGTTACGCCTACTGGTTTATGTTTTTTGATATGCGCTTTCAGTTTTTCAATGATTTCATCTGGATCCTGGTCAGGAACTAAACGGCATGTGATTTTTGCGCCTGCTTCAGCTGGCAATACTGTTTTAATGCCCTCGCCTGAAAATCCACCAAATACGCCGTTCACTTCAAGTGTTGGGCGAGTCCATGTACGTTCAAGATACGTATACCCTTTTTCCCCGAACAGTTCTGTCACGCCGATTTCTTCTTTCAACTCATCTTCGTTGAAGCCAAGTGCTTGGTAGGCTTCGCGCTCTTCATCTAATAGAGGACGAACATTGTCGTAAAACCCTTCAATGGCAATCGTTCCTTCTTTGTCGCGGAACGAGGCGAGTACTTCTGCAAGCGCATGAATCGGGTTTTGGACGCCTCCGCCATATAAGCCGGAGTGAAGGTCGCTTTTCGCACCTTGCACGTCGATTTGCAAGCCGCATAGACCACGAAGTCCGTAGCAAACTGCGGGGTGTCCTGGTCCTTGCATACCAGTATCAGAAATGACGATGACGTCAGCTGCGAGCTTGTCTTTGTTGGCCTCGATATATTTTTCGAGATTTGGACTGCCGATCTCTTCTTCACCTTCAATGATGAACTTCACATTGACTGGTAAACCGCCTGTCTTTCGGATAAGTGCTTCAACGGCTTTCACATGCATGAACACTTGTCCTTTATCATCACTGGCGCCGCGCGCATATAATTTATTATCGCGGACTTCAGGTTCGAATGGTCCCGTTTCCCATAAATTCAGCGGGTCAACCGGCTGCACATCATAGTGGCCATAGACTAGAATTGTCGGTTTACCTTCTGCGTGGAGCCAATCACCGTAAACAACCGGCTGTCCGTCTGTCTCGTCGATTGAAAGGTTTTCAAGTCCTGCTTCTTTGAATGAATTCAACAGCCACTCCGCAGCATGTTGCATATCGTTTTTATGTTCGGATAAAGCACTAATACTTGGAATACGGAGGAAGTCTTTTAGTTGTCCAAGATGTTCATCCCGTTGTTCTTTAAAATATGCGTCAAGTGTCTCTAAATGATTCAACACAATCCCTCATTTCAAATAATTTCGTGAATAGAAATAGTATAGCAGATGATGTAGATAGTAAGTTAGAAAGACGAACGAAAATATGAATAATATGGTATGCTATTTGAAAGTTATTAATTGGCTGAATATATAAATATGAAATCATTTCCGGGAGGAATCGCTTTTGTTTATCGCACTTGGATTATTCTTATTCCTGTCATTTTACTTGTCAGGGAGTGAAACAGCACTTACAGCAGTAAACAGGAGAAAGGTCCAGTTTCGAGCAAATCAGGGAGACGTGCATGCAATTAAGCTGCAGAAACTGATTTCGAAACCGGACCGCATGATTACGGCAATACTTATCGGAAATAATATCGCGAATATTATGATGCCGACTTTAGTTACGATGATAGCGATTGATAAGGGGCTAAGCGTAGGTATCTGGACGGGAATTCTGACCGTTATTATCATTGTCTTCGGCGAGGTATTGCCAAAAACGATTGCAGCAACATTTTCTGAGCGAGTCGCCTACATGGTTTCACCGTCGATTATGCTGCTTGTAAAATTATTAACGCCGCTAACAGCTTTGCTTGGTCTGTTCACAAATATCTTCATCCGCATCATCTCGAAAGGGGCGGTAACGCATGCTACGCTCACAAAAGATGACCTCCGTTCGATGGTTGACATTGCTTCTATAGAAGGAACGTTTGAGATGGAAGAATCGAACCGGTTGAAGGAAGTACTCGACTTTGCGGAAAAAGACGTGTCCGACGTCCTTGAAACACACCGGATGGATATCATCGGATTACCAATTGAAGCGACGTATGAAGAAGTCCGTGACACTATTTTGGAGCATTCTTACACGCGTTATCCTGTCTATGAAGATAGTATGGATACGATTTTAGGTGTATTCTATTCGAAAATGTTAATCAAATGGTCGATTGATCCTGAGCAGACTCTTGGTGATTTAATTGACCGCAATACGTTTTACGTAGTGCAGTCCGCTAGCGTAGAAAAAGTTTTCAAAATGATGCTGTCTAAAAAGAAACATATGGCGATTGTTTTGGATGAATATGGTGGAACACTAGGCATGATAACACATGAAGATATTATTGAAGAAATGATTGGCCAGGACATTGAAGATGAGACAGATGATGATGAAGAAGTATTTGTCTATGAAAAGACGGACACTAGCTTAATCTGCCATGGCAGGCTTGAAATCGTGGATGCGATGGAGTTACTCGGTATTGAGTTGCCAATGGATCATGAGACGCTTGGAGGATTTGTTCTGCAAGAGCTTGGTCATGTTCCAGAAGAAGGCGAGCGTTTTACGTACGATCATCTGCGTTTTGAAATCGAGGAAATGGAACGAAACCGGATTATCCGTATGACGATTACAATCAGTGATGATAAAAACTGAATAACATGCATATCCCCGTAACCGAGTAAAACGGTTACGGGGATATTTTTCTTATTTGTCCATACTCCAAGCACCAGAAGATCGGTGGCACTCAAGATGTGAGTTACGCGGCGATCGTAGACTGCGAACTTTCGATAAGGTTCCTTCTATTTTTCAATCTTACACGTTTGTAAGTATACTGAAAGAGAATACGATGGTTTGAAATGCCCCAATTGCCGATAATAAGAACAACAGGTAGAAGACGGGGGCGTTATATTATGAACAAAAATCTAAATGGGTTGTATGAAGAATATGGCCGTTACATATATCATTTATGTCTTAAATTAACACGTAATAAAGAGGAAGCAGAAGATCTCATGCAAGATGTATGGGTGAAAGTCGTCCGTTACAACGATCGAATGGATAGCGTCGACCATATGAAAGCGTGGCTTACAACAATCTGTATGAACACATTCCGGGATCGATACCGCAAAGATGTTAGAAGAAGCAAGCATGTTATGAACCAGCCGGAAACACTCGATGTGCCAATTCTTGATCTTGTTCCGAGTGATAGTTTGACACCAGCGGAATTGTTGGAGCAAAATGACATTCAATCAATTGTTCAACAAAAGATTGCAGAACTTGATGTTATCTACAGAAGAACAATTGAGTATTTCTATGTCCATCAATATTCGTTGATCGAGATTGCGGAAGTGATGAAGGTATCTATTGGTACGGTGAAATCACGGCTATTCCGTGCCAAAAAGTATTTGAAAGAGCTGATGATTGCAGATACAGCAGTGCACGAGTACGTCACTGCATAATGGCGCAGCCGAAGGGGGCTGTGCTTTTTGTTTGCAAAAAAGTGATAGAGGGAACTTAGATAACTAGATATATATGTTTGAATGGGGATGGTTGTGTGTTAAAAAAGAACAAAAAGAAAGGCTGGAGTAAGCGCAAGCGAATTATTGCGATGGTGCTGTTAGTGTATGCTCTTTTTTATATAGGTGTTATTTTATTGAATACCTATAAAAAACTCCCCGAAGGCATTTCATACGAAGGTGATTTGCACTGGACGGACGAAGTTGACATGTTTACGGACTTGACATATGCACAAAACAAAGACGGGGACAGCATGGTGCATGAGTTGGCGATTTTCGATGAAGTCTACGCGATGATCGACCGGGCCGATCAATTTATTGTGCTCGATTATTTCTTGTTCGATCATTATTACGATGAAGACATAGAATTCCCGGAAATCGTGCAAACAATGACAAAGAAACTAGTGGAGAAAAAACAGCAATATCCTGATATGCCGATTATTTTTATTACAGATCCGCTAAATACAGGATACGGTTCTTACGAAACAGAATGGTTTACAAAGATGGAAGATGCGGGAATCGAAGTCATCTATACTGACTTGGAACCGCTCCGTGATTCAATCCCGATTTATTCCGGATTGTACAGGTCTATTTTCCGCTGGATGGATTTTGAGAAGACAGGCTGGATTGCAAACGCAATGTCAAGCAAGGCCCCTAAAATGACGTTAGCTTCTTACATTACGTTACTGAATGTCAAAGCGAATCACCGAAAGACTGTTGTAACGGATAAAGAAGCACTGGTATCATCAGGAAATCCGCATAACGCAAGCGGTTTTCATGGCAATGTGGCATTGAAGGTGAAAGGTAGTGTGCTGAACGATATTTTAGAGGCGGAAGAAGCGGTCGTCAACTATACGAATGGTGGGAAATTGCCACGCGTAGAAGTGCCGAAACAAAACAGGGGGAACTATGCCGTCCAATATTTGACGGAGAAGAAAATCCTGGATGGACTTCTTGGTGATATTGCGAAAGCGCAAAAAGGGGATACAATTCGAATTGGGATGTTCTTCATTGCGAAACGTGATCTTGTCAATTCACTTATCGATGCTGCCAACCGCGGCGTCGATGTGAAAATGATTTTGGACCCGAATGAAAACGCCTTCGGTAAAGAAAAGTCTGGATTGCCGAACAGGCCGGTTGTACAGGAGATGCTGGAAGAAACGGATGGGAAAATTGATGTCCGCTGGTATAATACGGTTATTGGTCAATACCATACAAAACTCGTGGTTGTTCAGACAGTTGAGGAAACGTACATTTCGAACGGCTCTGCTAATTTAACTGAACGCACGCTAGATAATTATAATCTAGAAGCCAATCTGCGGGTCATTGCTCCGAATGACAGCGAGTTAACTAATGAGATAGATACTTACTTTAGTAGACTATGGAAAAATGAGGACGGGCTGTACACACTTGACATGGAAGAATTTCAAGATGGTTTCACTTTCTTCCAACGAGGTATTTATGGTTTGCAGAAACTGTTGAAAATGACGACTTATTGAGGTTGAGAATACTATTAGGGCTGGTTTTCAAGTTGATATAGTCGGTTACGGAGCATTTGTGGTCGGTCAGCGAGGATATATAATTGGTCTGCTAGCAGCTAGAGTCGAATGAGGAAATGTGTAACAAAAAGGCTATCCATTGTCCAGGATAGCCTTTTTGTTTATTCAAATTCAGCAAGTTGCTTGTTCAGTTTTGCCAGAGTATCTTCCATCGTTGCGAGACGCAGTTCCGCTTTCTTGACGAAGCTGTCATTACCGGTCGATTCAAGCTTCTCGATATCACCTTGCAAGCCGATATAGTCCATTTTGAGTTCCATGATTGCTGTTTCTACTTGACGTTTGTTCATCCGAAAAACACCTCAGCTTTTACCTTAGTGTAGCATATCAGACGTTTTTTTTCCTGCGCCGTCACTAGTGTTACGCTTCGGATACTCGAGGTAATAGCGTATCGCTTCGCATACAGCGTCCTTTCCGTCACCGAGCCCGAGTGCGGTTTGTCGTGCGATCGCCTTTTTACGGAGCGGTTCGTGTAAGAGGGGTTCCATAATGGCGTTTAACAAACTCGATTGTTTCACTTTTCGACCGAGGCCAAGATGAATGAAACCATGCTGTTCTTTCGGAAAAGCAAGTCCCACTTCAAAATCGTTCTGTGCAAGTACGACGCAAGGGATACCCATTACTGCGACTTCATAGGGCATATAGCCGGATGCGCATAAAATGATGTCTGCTGCTGCGTAAATTTCGGCGCAGTTGTACGGAGGTACCAATACGGTTGTATTTCGCCTTTCGAGTGCCATCATACGAATTGTGCTCGTATCATGGGCATACTCTTCACCGATGAGGACAGTCACTTTGAGTGGGATTTGAAGTTGCATGATATGACGCAACGCCCGGTACGTCAAGTTTCCTTCATCCTCTTCGCCGAATGAAATCACTAAATGGGGAAGAGGCCCCAGCTGCGCTTTGCGAAGTCCGATGTGCTTAAATGAGGCCATCTGTTCGTCAGCAATGAAACTCTCTCGCCCAAGTACGTAATGATCTGGCGCACTATCATTCGAATCGACATACAATGTCTGGAACACGAGGTCAGCGCATTTACCACCGTCGCCGAAATCATCGAAATGGATGATTGAGGGGACGAGTTCAGTTATCTTTTCAATCTCCTCTTGAATAGTAGAGCCACTGTCTCGGAGAAGTAGATCGGGTTTGAGTGACGCGAGTGCCTGTAAAAATAGCACATTGCTTGGGGTTGAAATAGTTTTAACCCCCTCAGGTGCTGGCGGGGAATCCGCTCCGCACAAGTATACGATATCTATTTCTTCAGCCAAGGCGTTTGTAATCATGGCTGCTCTGCGTGCGGGGTATGTCCCTTTTCCGTCCGACCTGGAAATATGGATGGCGACTGTTTTCTTTTGTTGTCCGTCTATTGGAATCACCCTTTCATGCTAGATTGTTCAATTCATCCCTATCACCTTATGTGTTGAACGATTAGGATATGTCTATTTTTAGTGGACTGAAACTGGTAGTATGGTAAACTAACAATATTTCCAATTAGGAACGGAGTGATTCCATTGTTTGATTCACTATTATTCGATTTGATGCTCGTTGTTTTAATCGGGATTCTATCACAATGGACGGCCTGGAAATTTCGAATGCCAGCAATTGTCGTCATGTCTGTTGCGGGGCTTCTAGTCGGACCCATTTTCGATCTTATTAACCCGAAGGAGAGTATGGGAGATCTATTTGGTCCAATTATTTCGTTTGCCGTGGCAATTATTTTGTTTGAGGGTAGTTTGAATCTAGATTTTAAAGAAATTAAGGGCTTTAGTAAGCCGATAGCTCGTATTGTGACCGTTGGTGCATTCATAGCATGGATTGCTGGAGCGCTTGCGGCACACTATTTGGCGGGACTTTCCTGGGCGGTTGCCTTTGTAATTGGTGGCCTGTTCATTGTTACGGGCCCCACTGTTATTTTGCCGCTTTTGAGGCAGGCAAAGCTGAAACCGCGTCCTGCAGCAATTTTAAAATGGGAATCGATTGTTGTAGATCCGTTTGGTGCATTGCTTGCGGTATTCGCTTTTGAGTTCATCAAATTTTTGAATAGCCAAGTGACATTGAATGCGTTGCTGTTGTTCTTCTCGGCATCTATTTTTGCGGTACTCCTTGGATGGGGGGCTGCCCGAGTCATTGGAAGTGCGTTCGAGCGTGGCGGTATTCCAGAATTTCTGAAAGCGCCGGTACTATTTGCGGTCGTCTTATTCACATTCGTTTTCGCGGATGAAATCATGCATGAGACTGGACTGCTTGCGGTAACGGCGATGGGGATGACAATGGCGAATATGCGCTTGACGTCGATGCATGACATCCGGCAATTCAAAGAGAATATTTCCGTTCTTCTTATTTCGGGTATATTTGTCATGTTGACGGCGTCACTTGATCCGCATATTCTCATCGAAATTTTTAATCCGCGTATTATCATGTATGTATTGGCGATGCTTGTTATCGTCAGACCCTTATCAATTTGGCTGGCGACAATCAATACAGAGTTAAACGTTCGCGAAAAGATTCTAATCGGATGGATTGCGCCGAGGGGAATAGTAGCTCTAACTGTTTCAGGCTATTTTGCGACGATTTTACTCGATAGTGGCTATAAAGATGCAGAACTCTTGACCGCGCTGACATTCGCACTGGTTTTCTCAACAGTGGTCTTACACGGGTTTTCAATTAGTTTCTTGGCTAAGAAGCTGAATCTCACAATAACGGAGGAATCAGGCGTATTGCTCGTTGGGAGCTCGCGATTTGCAGCGGAGTTTGCTAAATCAGTGAAAGAAACTGGGAGTGATGTTCTACTCATCGATCAGTCATGGGCTGAACTATCCCATGCCCGAAAGCTTGGACTCAATAGTTATGTTGGAGATATCCTTTCGGAGCAAATCGACTATCATTTCGACTTGGCGCCATATCGGTATATCCTTGCAATGACGAAGACCGATACGTACAATGCACATATTTGTTCAGACTTTGCGCCTGATCTTGGAAGTGGAAACTTGTATCAGACGGCATTCCATATTGGAGGCGAAGCTGATGAATTCACAATAACGGGCGGCCAATCACTGTTCTCGCCAGCCGTTTCAATCTATGATTTGGAAGAACGGATGAATGCAGGGCATGGCATCCGTAAAACAGTAATTACAAAACAATATAGCTACACACAGTATTTACGCGAGCGGGATGATAAATCGATTCTGCTTTACATTTTACGTGCGGAGGGCACAATTGAATTTTTTACACCGGAAATTGAGCCACAGGCCACTGCAGGTGATGCAATTATCGCGCTCACATCACCTGAGAAAACCATAGAACGGGTGAAAGAGCGTTTGGATGGAGAGAATAGTGACACGGCTATATCCTATGAAGAAGTAGAAGATTTATTTACAAGAGATGAAAAGTCAGAGAAACCAGTTATTCCAGGAGATGTGCCACTTTCTGCTAAATGAATATTGGGTGGTAGGCTGATCTCGCAAGGGGTTGGCTGCCACTCTTTTTTGTAGCTTTGGAAACTATAAAATTACGCACTGTGGATAAGCTGCAACATAAAGATTTCACGTCCAGACTCCAGCATCTAGCCCCTCGAGTCGCTTCTGACCTGTACGTAAAGGCGAGGAGTGCTATCTCCTACAGGTTTTCCGGGAGGGATTGAACTGCATCGCTCCTTCTTGTTGGGGCTGAACAGGCACTTGCACTTTTTTTATTACGATGAACCATGATTTATGGCTTTGGTTCATTCGCCCGACATGCATCCAATCCTGTTCTCCCGTATAATCGATGTATGAAGGAAGGGGATCTACCTATGTCTAAATCACTTGTACTGGCTGAAAAGCCGTCCGTGGCTCGCGATATCGCGCGGGTGCTCGGCTGCAATAAAAAAGGAAATGGATTTCTTGAAGGAACAAATTATATCGTGACGTGGGCGCTTGGCCATCTTGTGACGCATGCGGATCCAGAAGGCTATGGCAATGAATTCAAGGAATGGAAACTTGAACATTTGCCGATTATTCCTGCACCGTTCAAACTGGTACCCATCCGCCAGACGATGAAACAGTTTAATGCAGTTAAGGCACAGCTTCTACGCAACGATGTAACTGACATCATCATTGCGACGGATGCGGGGCGTGAAGGGGAACTTGTTGCACGCTGGATTCTAGAGCAAGCGAAAGTTCGCAAGCCCGTCAAACGATTATGGATTTCATCGGTCACCGACAAAGCGATCAAAGACGGCTTCAACAACTTGAAAGACGGTCGCGCTTATGAAAACTTGTATCAGGCGGCAGTAGCCCGTGCAGAAGCGGACTGGGTCGTCGGTATTAACGCAACGCGTGCACTAACCGTTAAATACAATGCCCAACTTTCAACGGGGCGTGTTCAGACGCCGACACTTGCAATGATTGCAGAACGTGAGAATCAAATTCGTGATTTCAAGCCGAAATCATTCTACGGTATGCAAGCATTGACGGAAACCGCGAAATTTACTTGGCATGATAAAGCGGGTCAAACACAGTCGTTCGATAAAGAGCTAGTCGAAAAGTTACTCGGGAAAATTGACGGGGTTCATGCTGGAAAAGTGATAGACGTAAAAACAACGCCGAAATCACAGCCAGCACCTCATTTATTCGATTTAACAGAGCTCCAAAAAGAAGCGCACCGTCGTTGGTCGTGGTCAGCGAAGGAAACGCTATCGACGCTGCAAAACTTATACGAGCGTCATAAAGCGGTAACTTACCCGCGTACCGATTCGAAGCATCTGACATCGGATATGGAAAGTACGTTGAAAGAACGCATTAAAGCCGTGGATATTGGTCCGTATCGGAAAGCGACGAACAGCCTTCTGCGTGCAGGAACCGTTAAACCGCAGAAAGGCGTCATTGATGACAAACGTGTATCGGATCATCATGCCATTATTCCTACCGAGGAAACACCAATTCTTCAAAACTTGTCTGATAAGGAACAACGTTTATATGATTTAATCGTCAAACGTTTCTTAGCTGTCTTCTTCGGGCCGTTCCGTTATGACCAAGTAACGGCCGAACTTGCAGTTGGTGGGGAGACGTTTAAAGCAAAAGGCCGTACTGTTACGGATGAAGGCTGGAAAAAAGTTTATTCAACAGAGGAAGAAGAGCTAGACACAGATACCCTTCCACCATTTACAAAAGGCGAAGAAGTGAAAATTCAGGCCATCGTTATGACGAATGGTCAAACAAAACCGCCTGCTCGATTCAATGAAGGAACTTTACTTGCGGCGATGGAAAACCCCTCGCAGTTCATGCAAGGTGAATCAAAAGAACTTATTAAAATGATTGGTGAAACGGGCGGTCTTGGAACAGTTGCGACGCGTGCTGATGTCATTGAACGTTTATTCAACTCATTCGTTATGGAGAAAAAGGGCAATGATATTTATACGACGTCTAAAGGACGCCAACTGCTTGAGCTCGTTCCAGAAGATTTGAAATCACCGGCACTAACAGCAGAATGGGAACTAGGGCTAACAAAAATCGCGAATGGCCATATGAAAAAAGAAGAATTCATGAAGAATATGATTGGCTTTTCGAAGCAAACCGTTACTGAAATTAAAACAGATGATAAAAA
>CAZWAW010000011.1:0-3962 GCA_964632025.1 uncultured Sporosarcina sp. | reverse complement strand
GCAATGGCGGATGCGCTAAAGAAACTATTCGATAAGTGATTCTGGATGAATTTGTCCAAAGTTCGATAAAATTACATTCTTGAATACGAAAGGCTGCTTGTTAACGAGCGGCCTTTTCGTTTTTTGAAAGGTGAGATACTGCAATGGCGAAGCAAGGTAATCAAGTGAAAACGAATGCATTGCGAATTTTAGATGGAGAAAAGATATCCTATGAACTGATGGAATATGACGTAAACGATGGTCTACTAGATGGGATTTCTGTTGCGGAAAAAACGGGGCAGGCAGTGGATACTGTTTATAAGACGCTTGTCACGATTGCAGGGCCGCGTGAACTTTTCATCTTTTTAGTACCAGTAGCTGCAGAACTTGATTTGAAAAAAGCGGCAAGAGCTGCCGAAGTGAAAAAGCTTGATATGTTACCATTAAAAGAGTTGACGAAAGAAACGGGCTATGTGCGCGGAGGCTGTTCAGCTGTCGGGATGAAAAAGAAATACCCGACATTCATTGACAAATCAGCAGAAAGTCTCAATTTGATGATTGTTAGTGCAGGTAAACCAGGATTACAGATGAAACTTATTCCAGGTGAGCTGGCTAGGGTGACTGAAGCGCTTTTTATCGATAGTGTGAAAAGTTGATAGTCTGTATCAAGGACATAAGACATGTTACAATGAATAGACTGCAAGTAAGACATTCATGCGTGTTGCGTGAGTGTCTTTTATTGTTGTTCGTTTCTACTAACTATATATTTGGCACTACTTATTTGGAGTTAACTAGGTTGTAAACCTCGCCGTATCACGAACAAATCTAACGACTAAGCGGTGTTGGAAAAACATTCTATTTGTTAAGTGCCGACTGTATACTTACATTTTCATTAGGAAGAAGGACTTATATGGGAAAGATAGCAATATGGAGATGGACATTTTTTTTGGTAGGAATGATGATCCTGTCGCTAGGCATTTCAATGACAATTAAAGGTCAAGGGCTCGGAATCGGCCCGTGGGATGTATTGCATGTCGGGTTGTATAAAAACTTTGGCTTGACGATTGGCACATGGGGGATTATTACAGGATTCATTATTGTCATTTCAACGGCCGCAGTTTTAAAAGAATGGCCGCAGATTGGTACGTGGTTGAATATGATTTTGATTGGACTTTTTATCGACTTATTCAATTGGTTACTACCAGATATCACTACGATGGGCGCGCAAATACTTATGTTCTCAGCAGGTGTAATTGTTATGGGGTATGGCGTTGGGATTTATATATCACCAAATATCGGTGCGGGTCCACGGGATAGTCTTATGCTCGTCCTTGTTAAAAAAACGGGCGCGAGTGTAAAAAAGGTTCGGACTACACTTGAAGTCATTGTTGCAATTGTAGGCTGGTTATTCGGCGGTCCAATTGGAATTGGGACAGTGATAATTGCTTTATTCTTGGGGCAAATTGCTCATTATACATTGCCGCAATGCCGCAAATTCCTGTTGAAAGTTATCGGAAAAGAAGAAGGAGAGGCTTTAATCTAAATCAAGAATAATTAATTTTTTGCAAGCATGTGCCCCAGAGCCGTGCTTTTTTTTATTGTCCGGGCATACGTTAATCGTATGAGAAGAAAGGATGATCAGAATGAATGGAACAATCACCCAATACATGGGGACAGCCTATACAGGTGCAGGGATTTCCCACAAATATGACAAACTGATTGCTTTGGCTTCACAAACTTTATTTCTGAAATGTCCTCCTACAAACGCAATTTCAATCGTGTTGAATGAAGCCGCCGCACATTACGTCAAACAGGGCTATGACATAGATCGGTTTATGGATCCCATACAGCCTGACAAAACGGACGCAATCTATATTAAAGGGCCAAACGTATTAATCCTCCAAGCGTCCCATCCAGTTGCACTTGAACCAACAGATATAGGTGGAAAACATAAGGTTATCAGTTTTTACGATGTCTATGATGAAGAAAAGTTGCGTGAACAGAACGGCTCGATTGTGAAAATGTTGACAGAATCGAGCGTCTCGTTAAGAAAAGCTTTACAAGCGCTCGAAGATGCAAAGGGCATTCATGATGATTGGGAAAAAGTGAACATCAAACGAATGATGTGGGATCTCCATGTGGATAAAATAAATGCATTGAAAGAAGAATTGTTTGGTACAATCCAGCTGAATAAAGGGTCGGTTGTTTCGCACCGACTTATCGGTTCATTGACATCTAGAGGTGCACAAGATTTCATGTCCTCAATTACAAAGCGAATCGATCGAAGGATGCTGATAAAAGCTTTTCCGGGAACGGGGAAATCGACACTTATGAAAACGCTTGGAGCAGAAGCAGAGAAGCGTGGATTTGACGTCCAGTACGGTTGGTGCGGACTGGATCCTTCTGGGGTGGATCTCGTTCTTTTTCCTGAACTATCAGTGTGCATTCTTGACGCGACAGAACCGCATGTTTACGACTGGGAACGTCCTGGGGATGAATTACTCGATCTCGTGAACTTATGTGAAGAAGATGCGGACGCTGAAGAGGAAATTTCTGTAATCCGTGAAGCGTATGCAGAAAAAATGCTCGATGCGACTGGATATATGCAGTCTTATGCACAAGCTGAAAACAGTATGAAAGTCATGATGGATTCAGCTATTATTCGATCTGTATTCGAAAAGAAAACGGGTTCGCTTTTGAATTTGATTTAAAAATATACGCTTTATTCTATGATTGGGCCGGTCGTATGCTAAAATGGGGGTATCATTTGTTTGAAAGGAAGATTACATTGTCAAAAATACTCAATGCATTTTTACAGGAGAACCTAAAAGAACTCCGTGATCAAGGACTTTACAACGAAATTGACCCTATTGAAGGACCAAACGGCCCAATCATTAAAATTAAAGGAAAAGACCTTATTAACTTGTCTTCAAATAACTATCTGGGGCTTGCAACAGACGGAGACTTGAAGAAGTTGGCGATTGCCGCAATTGAAAAATACGGCGTCGGTGCAGGTGCAGTCCGTACAATCAATGGTACGCTCGATATCCACGTTCAGTTGGAAAAAAAGCTTGCTGAGTTCAAAGGAACGGAAGCGGCGATTTCTTACCAATCAGGCTTTAACTGTAATATGGCGGCAATTTCCGCTGTCATGACTAAAAAAGACGCAATTCTTTCAGATGAATTAAATCACGCATCTATCATCGACGGCTGCCGTCTTTCCGGTGCGAAAGTAATTCGCGTCAATCACCAAGATATGGACGACCTCCGTGCAAAAGCAAAAGAAGCAACAGAATCAGGTCTGTATGAAAAAGTAATGTACATTACGGATGGCGTGTTCTCTATGGACGGCAATATCGCTAACCTTCCTGAAGTTGTGAAAATCGCGAAGGAATTCGACTTGATCACTTATGTCGATGACGCGCATGGTTCAGGCGTTACGGGTAAAGGAAAAGGGACTGTCAAACATTTCGGTCTTGAAAAAGAGATTGACCTTCAAATGGGTACGCTATCGAAAGCAATCGGTGTTGTCGGCGGATATGTTGCAGGCACACAGGAATTGATTGACTGGCTGAAAGTTCGTTCACGTCCATTCCTATTTTCCACGGCAGTTCCTGCAGGGGATGTCGCTGCGATTATGGGCGCATTGGACAAGATATCGGAATCTACAGAGCTACATGATAAACTCTGGGAAAACGGTAACTACTTGAAAGCGGGACTTAAGAAATTAGGCTTCAATATCGGTGCTTCAGAAACGCCAATCACACCGTGCATCATTGGTGAAGAGAAGCTAACACAACAGTTTTCTAAACGTCTTGCGGAAGAAGGCGTCTATGCTAAGTCAATCGTCTTCCCGACAGTCGCTAAAGGCAAAGGCCGCGTCCGCAACATGCCAACTGCAGCGCATACTAAAGAAATGATTGACGAAGCACTCGTCATCTACGAAAAAGTTGGTAAAGAACTGAATGTAATTTCATAATAAA
>CAZWAW010000010.1:18339-54032 GCA_964632025.1 uncultured Sporosarcina sp. | reverse complement strand
AAAAACCGCCAAATATGCAATTTTGGCGGCTGATGTTTTCTCCATTTTTTTGTCTTTCTTTATTTAAGGAAGAGTCATTTTCTTATAGACCATCGCATGATAATATGCATAATCTTTGCTAGAAGTAAGCAAGTAGCACATTATACAACGTGAAAAAGTGCCCGAAATTGCATCTTCGGGCACTTACACTCTCCATAGAAAGCCATTTACTCTTTTCTTCCAAAGCAACTGCATTTTTCACTTGAATAGTGTAGGAACGCGACAGGCAACTAGCCACACTAGGACACCTCAGTAAATCTGTCATGAATAGTTAGCCGAAAGCGGGCCGAAAATAGTCCAGTGAAAACGGATTTTTCCAAGCCCTACTCACCAGTATTTTATGCGAATAAATGGTTAATTAACAGACATGGTTATTTATCAATTTTTTCGTTGCGGATCATATGTAAGGCGCGGCTAAGCATTTGTGCATTTTTCTCGGTTATTTCATCTTTTCGTGGAATAGGTTCATAGAGTGGTACGGGATCCTCCCAATTCGGAATAAGTGTAACGGGAGACTGTTCCTGCCACGTCGATAGCCAGTCCGCGGGAAGAGGACCAGTAGGCGCAGGGACATTTTTCATCGCTAGCCAAATGTGAGCCCAAGCCCTTGGGACAACGCGCCAGATATCATATCCGCCACCACCGACGGCTATCCAGCGGCCTTCACAATATTCTTCTGCAATTTCGCGTGCAACACGAGGGATTTCTTTATAAATATCCATTGTTCCGTAAAGATGGGTTAAAGGATCAAAATAATGTGCATCTGCCCCATTTTGTGTCAAGATGACGTCGGGTTTGAAAAATTCAGTCACTTCTTTCATGGCTGTTTTATAAATTGAAAGGAATGACTCATCCTCTGTGAAGGCATCTATAGGGAAGTTAAAGGAAGTCCCATAGCCAGCACCGTTGCCGCGTTCGGTTATACTTCCAGTTCCAGGGAACAGATAGCGACCAGTTTCATGGATTGATAGTGTACAGACTGTCGGATCATCATAGAAGCTCCATTGAACGCCATCTCCATGATGAGCGTCTGTATCGATATAAAGAACGCGTGCCCCGTACTTTTCTTGTAAGTATTTTATGGCAACTGAGCTGTCATTATAGACACAAAAGCCGGAAGCGCGTCCGTGGAATCCGTGATGCAGACCTCCGCCCAGGTTTAATGCATACCTAGAGCGACCTTGCATCACTTCATCTACCGCAGTTAATGTACCGCCAACTAGCATAGCGCTGGCTTCGTGCATATTTGGGAAAATTGGCGTATCCTCTGTGCCGATACCGTAAATGCTACCAACATCCTCAGTTAGCTCACCTTTACCAGCCTTTTTTACGATATCAATAAACTTTTTGTCATGAGCGAGAAGTAATTCTTCGTCTGTCGCCATACGGGGGGCGATGATATCGCTGTCTTGAATGGCTCCAGATTTCTTTAAAAGGTCGAGAGTTAAGAGAATTCTTTTTTGGTTGAATGGATGCGAATCTGAAAAAGAGTAGCCAAGTTGCTCTTCTGAAAAGATGAAAACGGCATCTTTTTTCATACATCAATTCCTGGGACATTTGGCCACAGGACCTCAAACCCGCTAACCTTCAGTCCCTCAATAATTTTGAGTGGATTCATTGAATTAATGCGGATGACAAGAATCTTGTTTGCTTCGTTCTCTTTATCGGGATAGACGAGCACGCTCAAAACGTTTAATTTCTGCTCGTGAAATACTTTGGATACTTCAAAAAGGATTCCGGGTGTATTTGGAACCCGGACTTCTATTTGTGAACCAGGTTGATGTGCACCGGTCAATTCAATATATTTGTAAAGTAAATCTGTTTCGGTGATGATTCCAACCAATTTTTTATTGGACACTATCGGCAGTGAACCTATTTTATTATCATAAAATAGTACCGCCGCTTCTTCAACGAAATCCATTGGATGTCCGAGAATCGGATTTTGCGTCATCACTTCGGAAAGTAAAGTATCATACGGACTGTTGTCTTTTGTTTCGGAAACGGAAGAGGGAACAACTTCTTTCAAGTCTCGATCCGTCACGATGCCGACTACCGTGCCATCAACAGACAGGATTGGCAAGTGGCGAACTTTTTTATCCCGCATGGCGTCTAGTGCATCTTTTACCGTATTTTCCGGCGATAAGGTTAGAACATCTTTTATCATTATTTCTTCAATTAGCAATTGATTTATCCTCCCTTCAATACATGAATCGGTTCATGAACCGTAGATTGTCAAATTGCTGGATGGTATCTTGATTAATCCTTTTGCCAATTCGCGCCATTAGGCAATTGGCTGGATGAGAACTTATTTCAGGATCGTCAGTTGCATAGTATTCCAAACCACCGGCATTCATCATCTTCTCCATTACTTTTCTATACTCCCAAACGTTAAGCTTTGTACCCTTCAAATCCCAGTGCCAGTAATATTCAGTCGTAAGAATAATATAATCTTCCATTGCGTCGTCCATCATGGAAACGCGTAAAAGTGATTTACCAACTCCGCCGGCCCTGAACTTTGGAATTACTTCAATTGCCCCGAGTTCGATTAATTTTTCTAAATTCCCTTGCGACCATCGCTCCAGAGGATCGGGATACAAATAAGTTACGTAGCCCACAACTTCATTCGAATCGCGAACGATTAAAATACGACCTTCTGGGAGTCCTGCAATTTCAATGAGTGCCTTGTGTTGTTGGGCGGGAGGTCTGAATGCAACAAGATCCTCGTGAAAGTCAAGGCTAGCAAGGTAATCTGCAGAAATGGGCCCCTCGATGACAATGTCTCCATTCTTATGTTTTATCTCCATCGCGTTATATGTTTTTAAATGTTCCAATATGATCACCTCCGTATTTGATATAAACCTACTACCTAGTATACAACAATATTGATAATTAAAAGCTAGTTGATTTCTACAAATTTAAAACTGTTGGAAAAATATAATTAATTAGACAACTAGGTTTAGATTGAGGTAGAATGATAGCTATATTGTATTCTTGAAAGGGTGAAATAAATGGTAATGAAAACGTTGCCCGCAGTTCATGGGGATTATCAGTTAGCGGATTATAATCGTACAGCCGCAGAATTTAAATGGGCGGATGCAGAGAAAGAGTTCAGCTGGTATGAAAGCGGACTCATGAATATTGCTCACGAGGCGGTAGATCGCCACGCAGATTCTTATCGTAAAAACAAGGTTGCACTTTATTATAAAGATGCGAATCGCAAAGAAGCTTATACGTATAATGAAATGAAAAAGATGTCTAATAAAGCTGCAAACGTATTACGCAACCAGTCGCCGCTTGAAAAAGGGGACCGGATTTTTATCTTTATGCCACGCTCACCGGAATTGTATTTCTCATTTTTGGGCGCATTGAAGCTGGGTGCTATTGTTGGACCGCTATTTGAAGCATTCATGGAAGGTGCTGTCTATGACAGGCTATCTGATAGTGAAGCGACTGTAATCATCACTACACCTGAACTTCTTGAACGGGTGCCTGTTGATAAATTACCACACCTGAAGACGATCTTTATTGTAGGAGAAAATGTTGTAGAAGAGGGTCTTATCGTAGACTTTAACAAGCATTTGAAAGACGCTTCTCAGTACTTCCAGGTCGAATGGATGGACAAAGAAGACCCAACACTTCTGCATTACACTTCAGGTTCAACTGGAAAACCTAAAGGCGTCGTACATGTACAGGAAGCGATGGTACAGCAACTGCAGACAACGCGGTGGGTACTGGACCTAAAAGACGAAGACATCTTCTGGTGTACGGCGGATCCAGGTTGGGTGACTGGCACGGCTTATGGTATTTTCGGACCGATGCTTGCCGGGGCGACTAGCCTGATTCTTGGCGGCAGGTTTTCGGCAGATGCCTGGTATGGGGCGATTGAGGAATATGGCGTCACGGTTTGGTATAGTGCGCCAACTGCATTCCGAATGCTTATGGGAGTTGGGGAAGGGCCACTAAGCAATTTTGATCTTTCATCACTGCGCCATATTCTTTCCGTGGGTGAACCACTTAATCCGGAAGTAATCCGTTGGGGATCTGAAGCGTTTAAATTGCGTATCCATGACACGTGGTGGATGACCGAAACAGGTGCACAAACAATTTGTAATTTCGGATGTCTGCCAATTAAACCGGGATCAATGGGCAAACCAGTTCCGGGTATTGAAGCGGCCATTGTTGATGATCAAGGGAATGTATTGCCTCCAAATCATATGGGTAACTTGGCTATTAAAAAAGGATGGCCTGCAATGATGCGGCAAATTTGGAATAATCCAGAAAAATATGCATCTACCTTTATCAATGATGAGTGGTATGTTTCGGGTGACTCAGCATACATCGACGAGGATGGATATTTCTTTTTCCAAGGGCGTGTCGATGATGTGATTATGACGAGTGGAGAACGGGTAGGACCATTTGAAGTGGAAAGTAAACTACTTGAGCATCCCGCGGTTGTTGAAGCTGGGGTTATAGGTAAACCTGACCCGGTTCGTGGCGAAATTATTAAAGCATTTGTGGCACTTCATGAAGGAATTGAGCCGACTGATGAATTAAAAGAAGATATTCGACAATTTGTTAAAAAAGGGCTGGCGGCACATGCTGCTCCGCGTGAAATTGAATTCAAAGATAAATTACCGAAAACACGAAGTGGAAAAATTATGCGTCGTGTGTTAAAAGCTTGGGAACTGAATTTGCCGACAGGTGATCTGTCGACAATGGAAGACTAAGAAAAGTGGCTGGCGCCTGGAGCTAGACACTATTCTAAGTCAAAAAGATTATCCTTTCTCATCTTTCAAAAAAGAGCTTGTCCGCTATCAATAGCGGACAAGCTCTTTTTCCTATTCATCTCCACTTGCAGGAGGGGTAGTACCACTATTATTCCCATCCTCGCTTCCAGGAGGTGGTGTAACAGGCGGTACGGTTTCCACAGGAGGCGTTTCGATAACTTCCTCTTCTGGTTCAGGCACCGCAATGGTGACTGCATTGGAGCCATTTGAAAGTCTTCCGGTAATGTCGACAGCCTTGACTGAGTATGAGCCGGTCCCGACTGTAAAGGAATTCGAAGAACCGTCTCTTATTGTTCCGATTTTAACATTATTTTCATAAATGTAGTACCCAATAACATCATTGGAGGGTGAATTGCCCCACGTTATTGTCGTTCCATTCAAAATAACATTTACTGGAGCAGGAGCGACATCATCAGCATTAAATATAGCGCCGGACACGACGTGAGATGCGAAAGCCGAGTTCGCTGGGAACAGTTTTGAAGCATCGCCTCTCCAAGGTCCGAGCATTCGGTCGATGAACACCTGGTTAACGCCTGTGCCACCTGATGACACGAATTCACTAGGTGTTGATGGAAGTGCAAGGTACCTCGCCCCTTTAACAGACACATAAGAAGAAGAGGTAATGCTATCATCCGGTTTTGTAGGTAACATCACTTTTGAGTTGAATAAATCCGTTTTAACGAGCCCTGCTGACGAACATGCAGCAGAGGGAGCAAGACCGGAAATACCGCAGAATGATTTTTCAACTACACCATTAGGACGACTGAATTTTGCAGAGGCCCCAATTATTTCTGGTGTTACTTCGTTCGCCGCATTCATAATACGGGCGAAAAGCATACTTGTCCTTGTGGTAGGATGCAATGTTTGCTTTTCCAGTCCGTAATAGAGACTTCGTGTTCGGTCTTTGTATCCGAGCCAAACTCCAAGAGAAACATTGGGGTTGTATCCAACAAGCCAAGCGTCACCGTAACCTTGTGTTGTTCCCGTTTTGGCAGCAAGATCTGTATTGAATTTCATATTTTGTGTTACTTGCGAGCCTGTGCCACCAGGTTTCAAAACATCACGTAACATATCGGTAACAATATAACTCGTTTCTGGGCTGAAGACATCAACGGGTTCAATTTCATGCTGATAGACGACATTGCCATCCATATCTTCGATTTTTTCGACGATGTATGCGTCAATGAACTGTCCACCATTTGCGAATGTTGCAAATGCATTCGTGTTTTCCTCGACACTCATCCCGACTGTCATTCCTCCGTATGAAGTAGAGGGATTGACATAGTCCCCAGGGAGAAGTTTTGAGATGCCCATCTTATCGAGGAATTCGGCAGGCCGTCGATCAAGGATGTCGCGATATAACCTTGCCGTTGCTAAGTTTAATGACTTGGAAAGTGCTTCCCTTGCAGGAATGATTCCATACTCCATCGATTTAGTATAGTTGCTCGGTGACCATGTGGAACCATCCGATTGTTTAACATCAAACTTAACATCGACGACAGGACTTCCAGCCCCGATGACACCATATTCAATAGCTGGTGCATAAACGAGAAGTGGTTTCATGGCAGATCCGTTCTGTCTATATGCTTGTGTAGCATGGTTAAGCGCTTCGTGTTCATGTCCACGCCCACCGATGAAGGATAAGATTTTACCGGTGCTATTTTCAATCATAATTGCACCGACCTGGACCGGATCCTCCGCCAATTCGACCTCACCGGAATGGGAATCCTTTACTTCACGCGTATAAGTGAACCCGTAATTTTCGAAATCATTACCGACTTCATTCATCTTGTCATATAGATCTTTATTAACAGTAGAGTAAATTCTATAGCCATCATTTTTCATTGAGCGCGTTGCCAGTATCGAATACTTTTCTCTTAATTTCTCTTCTTGCTTAAGACGTTCTGCATCGACTCCATCTTTTTTTGCGATAATTCCTGCCAGAATATCGACCGTCCGATTCTGAATTTCTTGCGTCAAATAAGGATATCTTTCATTCGCGCGCATGACGGGTTCACGGAAATCCTTTGTAATATCATAGACGATTGCTTCATTGTACTGCTGTTCAGTTATGTAACCAGTTTCCTTCATCCTGAAAAGAACTGTCTTCATCCGATTGATTCCCGGCTGTAAGAATTCTTGTTCTTTCAATCCGCCACCACTTTTAAAAGGGGTATAAGCGAAGGGAGCTTGAGGAAGTCCAGCTATGAAGGCGGCTTGCGGTAAATTCAATTTCGCCGCTTTTAAAGCGAAAATACCACCAGCTGCAGTTTCAATACCTGCAATGTTTTGCCCATTTGAATTACGCCCGTACGGAATAATGTTCAAGTAAGCTTCAAGAATTTCATCTTTTGTCATGAAATGCTCAATTCTCATTGCCAGCAGCATTTCTTTCGCTTTCCGTTCATATGATACTTCGTTGGTTAAAATTTGATTTTTAATAAGCTGTTGTGTCAGAGTTGAACCGCCAGTTTGGTTATCGGAGTTCGTTACATCCTGTAATAGTCCGCGGAATATTGCTTTAGGGACAATGCCCTCATGCTGTTCGAAATACTCATCCTCCGTAGCGAATACTGCATCAATAACGAATGGGGATACACTTTCCAGTTTCGTCTCTTTCCGTTCTATATCAGAGTTAACTTTACCGATATAGACATTGCCAGCGAGATAAAGTTCGGATGTTTCTTCATAGGTGAAGATTGCATCACGCATTTCTTCCTTAGAGCGGAGCGGTTCTTTTGCTACCAATGAAGCGAAATAGCCTGCTCCGACTGAACCAGCAAACACCACAAGTGTCAAACCTACTACAAGGAATAGAAGAAAAAGGTTCCAGGTGACGCCTGATGTAATACGTATCCCTTTAGCCCATTTTGTTTTAGTCATCGTTTCAAGTTTCTCTTCTATTAGATCAATACGATTCTTTTGATGTTTACTCACTTAAATCAACCTCCTGAAATCTTACCTATTATAGCACATTTCCATAAATGCCAATCGATAATGTTTGACAACTTTTTAATATCGGTTAGAATTATTGATACATATACTTTCACATGTTGAATGGGTCGAAGTAGTGGTTGTGGAACCGTTTAGAGAGACAGCGGCTGGTGAAAGCTGTTCGGTAAGCCAATCATGAATTACAGCTCTGGAGTGTGACGCGTACGCAGTGTTATTGCGTTTTGAGTGGAGAATTTTTTCTCAAGCCGGGTGGTACCGCGTTAATACGATAATTAGCGTCCTTGCATGATTTTTTTAAATCGTGTAAGGGCTTTTTTGTTGTCTAGTTATTGGCGTTATAAGGTCCACTTGACGCGGTGCGTTATTACTTAAATATCAGGAGGGGTTAGGATGAAAGAGAAATTGATGGAAGACTTAAAGTGGAGAGGGTTACTCTACCAACAGACGGATGAGGCGGGTCTTGAAGATTTGTTGAATAAGGAGAAAATTTCTCTGTACTGCGGCGTCGATCCTACTGCGGACAGTATGCATATTGGACATATAGTTCCACTGCTTACGCTTCGCCGTTTCCAAATGCATGGACATCGTCCGATTCTACTTGTTGGCGGAGCTACGGGGATGATTGGGGATCCATCAGGTCGCTCGGAGGAAAGACAGCTCCAAACGACTGAACAGATTGATAAAAACGTTGCTGGGATTAAGAAGCAGATGGAGCAGATTTTCGATTTTAGTTCTGAAAATGGCGCGCAAATGGTGAACAATAATGACTGGGTCGGTTCGATGAGTGTCATCGAGTTTTTACGTGATTACGGTAAATTGTTAGGCGTGAACTATATGCTTGCGAAAGACAATGTTGCATCACGTCTTGATAGCGGGATTTCCTTCACTGAGTTTTCATATATGCTTATTCAAGGGATTGATTTCAACCATTTATTCAATAATTATGGTTGTAGAGTCCAAATCGGTGGATCGGATCAGTGGGGCAATATTACGACAGGGCTTGAAGTGATTCGTAAAACGCATGAAGAAGAAGTGAAAGCATTCGGCATCACAATTCCGCTTGTTACAAAGGCGGATGGTACGAAATTTGGTAAAAGTGCGGGCGGCGCGGTATGGCTTGATGCAAACAAAACATCTCCATATGAATTCTATCAGTTCTGGATCAATACAGCTGACGCAGATGCCGTTAAATATATGAAAATATTCACGTTCATTGAGCGCGAAGAAATCGAAGCATTTGAAATTACAATCCAAGAAGAACCACATTTACGGAAAGCACAACTCAGACTGGCAGAGGAAATGACACGCCTGATTCACGGTCAGGAAGCGCTTGACCAAGCAATCCGTATTTCCAAAGCATTATTCAGCGGTGATTTGAAAACACTTACTGCAAATGAAATGAAAGACGCATTCAAAGACGTCCCTTCGTTCGAAATGGCGAAAGAAGATAAAAACATCGTTGACTTTATCGTCGATTCTGGCGTGTCACCGTCAAGACGACAAGCTCGTGAAGACGTGACAAATGGTGCGATTTCATTGAACGGTGAACGGGTGATGGATACGGCATACGAGGTCAGCACAGCAGATCGTCTGGATGATGAATTTACAATTGTCCGTCGCGGTAAGAAAAATTATAAAATGGTGAAATTCGTTTAACTATGCTTACAATACAAAAGGCTGTTTTCCCGATCAAGAAGGGGAAACAGCCTTTTTTGTTAGCTTAGGAAACTATAAAATCATGTACTGTGGATAAGCTGCAACATAGAGATATCACGTCCAGGCTCCAGGACTTTTATTCATTACGCGTTTCTAACCCACTCAGGTAGTTGCAAATCTGCGTATATTTCCGGGTGAATCATTTTGGCCAATTTTAAAGCGCCTTCAAGGAGCCGAGGGGAAGGGCGGCAATACAATTCTTCTTCCATTACTGAAAGGCGGTCACTTTTCACGGCGTCCAGTTCTTTCCAACCGGGCCGTTTCAGAACGACTTCTTTTTTTACTTTATTGATTCGAACGCCGACCCATGCTAGTAGGATATAATCAGGTTCTCTATTTAGTACATCTTCCCAGTCAGTTTGGACACTGGCAAGTTCGACGTCGCGGAATTCATTCAAACCACCGGAAATAGTGCTTATTTCGGTCAGCCAATTAATCTTTCCAGGTGTAAATACAGGTTTTGGCCACCACTCCCAGTATAAAGAAGGGGTAACTTCGACAGTTTCAGCACGTTTTTTCATGTCTTTAATAAATAATAGATACTCCGCCTTAATTTGAAGTGCGTGTTCTTCAATTTCACATGCTTTTCCGACGATTAACAAGTCTTCTGCAATATCATCCAGGCTTTGCGGATTTAACACCAAGTGTGGAATCATTCGTTTTTCAAGCTCTGCGATATTTTTTTCCATTCCGGGAACACTGAGCGATGCAAGTACTAAGTCTGGCGCAAAAGATTCCAATTTATCCATATCAATCGATAAGTCAGGTCCCAATTTCGGTAAAGAATTGATTTCGCTAGGCCAATCAGAAAAGTCATCAACTGCAACGAGTTGATCAATGAGGCCGAGATAGGCAAGGAGTTCCGTATTACTCGGACAAATCGATACAATTTTCATATAATCACCTCATAAGTCGTAGTATGTACAGTATATCACGAAAAAAAAGAGCCCTGTGAAGGACTCTTTTTCAAAGAAGCTATTAACGAGAGTAGAATTCAACGATAAGTGATTCGTTAATTTCTGCTGCAAGTTCGCTGCGCTCAGGCATGCGGACGAATTGACCGACTTTAGTATCTTTGTTAAATGTAACGTACTCAGGAACATAGCTGTTCACTTCAAGCGCTTCGTTTACAGCATCAAGGTTTTGAGATTTCTCACGGAAAGAAATTTCTTGACCAGGTTTAACGCTGAAAGAAGGGATGTCAACGCGTTTACCATCAACCATGATGTGGCCGTGATTTACAAGTTGGCGTGATGCGCGACGTGTGCGTGCAAGACCCATACGGTATACAATGTTATCAAGACGAGTCTCAAGAAGAATCATGAAGTTAACACCGTGTTTACCAGGCATTTTACCAGCTTTGTTGAAAATCGTTTTGAATTGACGTTCGTTAACGCCAAACATGAAACGAAGTTTTTGTTTTTCTTGTAATTGCTTTCCGTATTCAGAAAGTTTTATGCGTTGGTTAGGACCGTGTTGTCCCGGGCCGTAAGGGCGTTTTTCGATTTCTTTTCCTGTGCCTGTAAGTGAAATCCCAAGACGACGGGAAAGTTTCCAAGATGGACCTGTATAACGAGCCATGAAAGACTCCTCCTCTATTGTTGGTTTTATTTTGTTGTAAAATAAGAACCAGATGTGTTCAATCCAAATGCCATTCTATCATCTTGCATCCTCGCCTCCGCAGCCAGGAAGTTACTCGATGCACCTTGTAAAAGGAATAGACTGGACAATCTGAAACACACAACTGCTGCAACTATTTTACACAAGTTCCATCATAACAACTATAGAAGTAAGAGTCAAGCATCATAATTGTAAACTAAAATAAGTAAAATGAGCTATATAAAGTAATGGTATCTATAGTACCAATGCATTACAATGATAGTAAGACTTATGCGAATTGTATATACAGATTAGGATTGGGGTGATTGTGTGACAGATCATCAATTGACGATGTTTAAAATTAAAAGCGATTTGATGGATTTATGGACCAAAGATACTGCTTTGCAATCGTATGAACAGTGGTTTAATGCATTGAAACCAAAACTAAATAACCATTTTCATATTACAGAAGCGGACTTTTTCATATATGCCAACAATAGTTTCGTGCCTCTTAAAGGACATAAATCTGTATCTAAGAGGAAAGAAGCCTTAGTGTTCGATTCACTGAAAACGGAAAAAACGTTAAGCCGTGATTCTTTAATTTCGCGAGTTAGAGAGAACGGTTTTAGCTATGCCGATGACTTTCTTCTATTCCGAAACTTGAAATCTGAACCACTCGGATTGCTGATTCTTAAATCTACTAATGAATGGAGCACCTTTGCTGCATCACCATTTCTACAAGAGCTTGAAAAGGTAGTGAGCGACCTCATTGAAATAGTGAGGAAAATGGTGTTTTTTGTAAAAGAGGAAAAAAGTTCTAGGCGTTTGTTCGGAGTCACCGAATTATTCAATTCAACGATGCAAAGTAATGTGATTTTAGATGGCGTAGTCTCTGCGATATCTAAAAATTTCCCATCATCTGAAGTGGGGCTTCTTTTATCTCATGACCAAAAAGGGTTGACGCATAACTATAAGTTAATTGATTACATGAACGAAAGACCATCTGCAATGAATGCGTTCGTATCGGGTGAATTTACAAAGGAAGTAATGCCTGAACTGTCCTGCAATCTTATCAATGCACCAATCAGAGGAAGGCAAGGTATCTATGGTGTATTGCAAATTAAAGCACCAGTTGACCTCGTTTTTTCATCGACACAGAAAAAGTTTGTCAGTATGGTCGTAAATACTGCAGGAAGTGCGCTGGAAAAAGCAATCCTACATGATCAATCCCACCGTGTTATCGAAGATTTACAACTTGTCAATGAAACGTCAAAAAAATTGAATAGCAATATGCATTTTGGAGAAATGACAGCATTTTTGAAAAAGCAATTGCTGAAAGCGTTTCGCCCAACAGAAATTGCATTCGTTTTTAACGATGAACAAGATGGATATGCCATCTCACAATTAAGTACGGATTTTTTTCGGACAGAATCCGGCAAGAATTATATTGAATTCGCATCGAACCACTTGAAGGATGGTAACGAAGCTTTATTTGATGCGAATTTCAGCGGTACAATGAACGAACCTATTGGTTACGAGTCAATCATTGCAATTCCAATTATGAATCAAGAGGTACTTACGGGTTTTGTCGTATTACTGCATATGGATCAGTACTTCTTTTCGTTTGACAGCTTCAAACTGATGCAATCTCTTATTGGACATTCTTCGCTTGCACTTGCGAACTCGGTATTACGCGACCAGTTACAGGAACTTGTTGATAAAGATCACTTAACCAAACTCTATACAAGAAGTTATGTAGATAAGATTATTGAAAAGTCGATTGTTGAAGATGAAATGGGTGTGTTTGTTCTCGTAGACGTCGATGACTTTAAGAAAATAAACGACACATATGGACATGTTATTGGTGATGATGTGCTGAAGCAGATTGCTTCCACCATACTGTCAGAAGTATCTGGTAGTGGGGTTGCCGGAAGATGGGGTGGAGAGGAAATCGCTATCTTTTTGCCGTTGACAGGATTTCAAGAGGGAGCATTATTTGCAGAACGACTAGTCAAACTTATCCCTGCTGCCACAGAACCCTCGATAACAGTATCGGTAGGGATGCATAACTGGACCTCGAAACGACAGTCAACTTATAAAGAGTTGTTTCAGCGTGCTGACAAAGCACTGTATATGGCGAAAAATAACGGTAAAAATCAAGTGGTAATCTATGAGGAAACTAGTTGTATCTTTTCCTAATTGTGATTAAAGAGTAAACTAATTGGTGTGGTAGTTAGAATATTTAATTAACGTAGAGGAGGCAATGGAAATGGACAAAAAAAACCTTCACAAAGATACGATTGTCATCCATGAGGGATATGAGGACAGGGATCATCAGGGGAGTTTAGCAGTCCCACTTTACCAAACATCGACCTTTTCGTTTGAAACAGCGTTGCAAGGGGAGAATCGTTTTTCAGGTGTTGAGGAAGGAAATATTTATTCCAGACTGGGTAATCCAACTGTCCGCGTGTTAGAAGAGCGTATGACAGTCCTTGAGAACGGAAAAGGTGCCCTTGCGTTTGGTTCTGGGATGGCGGCAGTCAGTACGATTCTCGTCCACTTGACGAAATCGGGTGATCACATTCTGTGCTCACGTGGAATTTATGGCTGCACATTCGGACTTCTTGGTATGCTGAATGAGAAATACAATATCACGCATGATCTTATTCAAATGAAGACAGAAGAGGAAATTGAGCGGGCTATTAAACCGGAAACGGTCTGTATATATATTGAAACGCCTATCAATCCAACAATGGAACTTGTTGATCTGCACGCAGTCGTGAATGTAGCCAAACGTCACGGACTTCGAGTTGTAGTTGATAATACTTTTTCGTCGCCCTATTTGCAAAATCCGCTCGATATCGGTGCGGACTTCGTATTGCATAGCGCAACAAAATATATTAACGGTCACGGAGATGTCATAGCTGGGCTTCTTATCGGAGCCGACAAAGAAGAGATGGAGTCAATCCGTATGTCCGTGCAGAAAGATTTCGGAGGCATTATATCGCCATTTGATGCTTGGCTTTTAATCCGTGGATTGAAAACGCTATCGGTTCGCATGGAGCGCCATACCTCAAATGCGGAAAAAATGATTGCTTATCTAAAAGGTCAGAAGCTTGTGGAAGAGATCTACTATCCGTTTGATAAAGACAATCCACAATATGAAATAGCCAAACGTCAAATGAGGGCAGGAGGCGGCCTGATTTCATTTACAGTTAAAGGTGGTAAAGAAGGGGCTCAGCTATTCATGGATAGCCTTTCTCTCATTAAGATTGCGGTTAGCTTAGGGGACGCAGAAACGCTTATCCAGCATCCCGCGACGATGACACATTCAGTTATTCCAGAGATAGAGCGTCTGCAGATGGGTATCACTGATTCTTTGCTAAGGCTTTCAGTCGGTCTTGAACATGCTGAGGATCTTATAGCTGACTTCAAGGCGGCATTCGCGATCATGGAGACAGCAATTACTGAGCGGGCTTAACCAATGAAAAAACTGCCCTGGCAACCGATTGTCTGGTGGCCAGGGCAGCTTGTTGTTCAAAGATGTTTAACTAGAACCTCGACGAGATGTTCCAGTCCAGCTCGATCTTCTTCAGTGAAACGGTTCAGCTCAGGGCTGTCGATGTCAAGGATGCCTAGCAAGACACCGTTTTTTATAATAGGAACGACGATTTCAGACTGTGAAGCTGCATCGCATGCAATATGTCCGGGGAAAGCATTGACGTTTGGCACGACAATTGATTTTATTGTTTCAGCTGCTGTTCCGCAGACACCTTTTCCAAGAGGAATACGGATGCACGCGGGTAGTCCTTGGAAAGGGCCGAGTACCAGTTCTCCGTCATCCATTAAGTAAAAACCGACCCAATTGATGCGGTCGAAAAATTGATTGAGTAAAGCAGAAGCATTGCTCAAATTTGCGTACATATTTTTCTCGCCTGTCAACAATGCGTCCAATTGACTTGAAAGTTGTTCATATTTCACTTTTAAATCAGTGGCATAGTCAATTCCTTGAAACAAATAGAACACCCCTTGTAAGTATATTTTGTTTAAATAAGTATACATTTTAAGACGATTATAAACAATCTTTGTCGATTATTAGGGCGGAAAACAGATTTTTCCCTATAAATCATTCATATTCGCAACTAAAAGGGTTTAAACGTGGTACTATATAGAATAATATCATGGTACAGTGACTTGGACAGGGGGACCACGATGAAAATCATCATCATTGCCATACTAATAGTTATTATATTAACGACAATCGCCTTCTTATTCAGGCGCAAACATATCCAGGAAATTGGTCAATTGGAGCAGGAGAAGCTACAAATCCAACACAAACCCATCTTAGAAGAGATGACGAAAGTGAAACAATTGAACATGACAGGCGAAACCGAAGAGAAATTCGAACGGTGGCGCAGTGAATGGACAGAATTGATGGACGTACATATGCCAGAAATCGATACATTATTATTTGATGTAGAGGATGTAGTAGATCGTTTCCGTTTTAGAAAAGCAACTGGGTTAGAGAAAGAAATTCAAGAAAAAATTAGATTTTGCGATAAAAAAATGAATAACATTTTGCAAGAGTTAAACGAACTTGTAGGCAGTGAAGAGAAAAACCGCATCGAGATGGAAAAATTAAAAGAGCAGCATCGTGCTGCTCGCAAAGCAGTACTTGCACATCAACATTCGTTTGGGATGACAGCGAATCCACTTGAAAAGGAACTAGAATCATTTAACCCGAAATTCGTAGAATACGACGAATTGACAGCGAACGGCAATTATTTGCTGGCGCGGGAAATTGTCATGGCATTATCAGCAAAGGGGGATCATGTTTTTACGTTGATCCACGAAATTCCGTCGTTACTTTCTGAAATACAAAGCAAAATTCCAGCATCGATTCGTGAACTTCGAAATGGGACGAGAGAGATGGAAGAACAGTCCTATTATTTGCAGCACCTAGAACTGACAAAACAACTTAGAACAATTGAGATTGAACTTGAAGAACTGTTGTTAAAAATGGCTGAACTTCAAATTGAATCTGTTCAACAGTGTACAAGCGAAATAAATGATCGCATTGATTCATTTTACGATGCGCTTGAAAATGAAGTGAATGCAAAGCATTATGTAGACGAACACTATAATCAAATTGCTGAAAGGCTTCATGTAATAACGATATTGACAAGAGAAACTTCAGATGAGGCGGCTTTTGTTCAGCAAAGTTATCGACTGGATGAAAAAGAAGCACAAATTCCACAGCAGGCTCTTAAAAAGTTAGGATCTCTTGATAAACGATTTGGCGTGCTTATTTATAGGCTTGAGGAACAAGTATCTGCTTATTCTGGATTACAGGAAGAGTTGCAATCTATTTCCGAAGAACTAGAGCACATAGCTGATGAACAGGGAAGTTTCACAAATCGTATGAAAAACTTACGGATTGATGAAAATAATGTTCGAACTAAACTGGAAGAACTGTCGCGTAAACTACAAAATTCGGAACGTATGCTACATAAAGGGAATATTCCTGGTATACCAGACGATATGGAAGCGCGACTTGAAGAAGCAGATGAACAAATTTATATTGTGACACAAAGTTTACAGGAAGTACCGCTTAATATGGGTCTCGTCGATTCTTATTTGGAGAACGCAGGGAAAGCTGTAGATGATGTAACCATGAAAGTTGAAGAGATGCTTGAGAATGTATTGCTGATTGAGTGGATCATCCAATATGGAAACAGATACCGTGCATCCAATCCGGAAGTTCACGCCCGCCTGTTAGATGCTGAAGAGTCATTCAGACAATTCCGTTATTCGAAAGCATTAGAAGAAGCAGCGACAGCGGTTGAAGAAATGGAACCTGGTGCTATGAAACGAATTGAAGAACTTGTGAAAGAACACGTCTGAGTTAAAAAGTAGACTACAAATAGCCACCGGCATATAATGCAGGTGGCTTTGTCACGCATTTAACTTGAATCAGCAAATCTTTTTGTACTGAAAGCGTAATTGATTTTTTGTAAAATGAAAGGAAGATTCACATGATTTATTTTGATAATAGCGCTACAACAGCTCCCGATGAGGGTGTACTTTCATCTTTCATAGAAGTGAACAAGCGCTTTTTTGCGAATCCCGCCTCAATACATCTTGCTGGGAAGGAATCCGAGACGCTTCTTGAACGATCCAGAGAACAGATCCTATCGATTCTTGGTGCACCTGACGGAGAGCTTTTATTCACATCAGGTGGTACGGAAGCCAATAATTTGGCGATTATCGGTTTTGCGCGGGCTTTGCATGCAAGAGGCAACCATCTAATCACAACAAAAATTGAACATCCATCTGTTCTACATTCGATGAGACATTTAGAAACGCAAGGGTTTGAAGTTGACTATTTGTCAGTTGATGAACAAGGAACGATTTCTGTTGAAGAGTTGAAAAGTAAGCTGCGCAAAGATACAATACTTGTCAGCATCATGCATGTCAATAATGAAATCGGTGCAATACAGCCAATTGCTGAATGTGCACGTATCATTAAAGAAAACTCAAGGGCATTATTTCATTCGGACACTATTCAAAGTTTTGGTAAACTACCCGTTTCGTTAACAGGCGATGGTCCGGACGCAATAACGATTTCAGCCCATAAAATTAATGGCTTGAAAGGTTCGGGCATATTAGCATTAAGAAAAGGAATGATACCAGAACCAATTAGTTATGGCGGTGGCCAGGAAAAAGGAATGCGCAGCGGTACCGTATCTGTAGCAGACGCAGTGGCGTTGGCAAAGGCAATCCGTATGAGTGCGACAGATGTTGAGCAAAAGGACTTCAGGCAATGGAGAAATCGGCTTATAGAGTTTATCGAGCAATTTGAAAACGTTCGTGTGCTTGCCCGTGATAAGGCAGCGCCGCATATTTTAGCTGTCGCTTTTTATAAAGTAAAAGGGGAAGTCGCTGTTAACTTCTTTCAAGAAAACGGCATAACGATTTCAACGTCTAGTGCTTGTTCGTCGAAAAATGGCACTGCGGGTCATGTTATAGAAGCAATTGGTGTTAATGGAAAGTTTAGTAATGGAGTAATTCGTATTAGCTTTGGGAAAAATAATAACGAACAGCATGTGGTGGAATTCGAGCAAGTATTTGCACGGTTCATGGAACTGCTTGGAAGGGGAAATAAGTAATGGAATGGAACGAACTATTAATACGCTACGGAGAGATATCATTAAAGGGGCGAAACAGGAATTTATTCGTTAAGAAATTAAGAAACAATGTTAAAGATGCTTTGAGTGATTTGAAAACTGTGATTATTAAATCAGAACGTGACCGTATGTTTCTTTTTGCGGAAGACAAAAATGATATGGAAGAAGCGATAGTTCGTTTGCCGCATGTTTTTGGCATCCAATCCTTTAGTCCGGTTGCAAAATGTGAAGCAACGCTTGAAGCGATTAAAGAAAAAGCTTTAGAAATTATTGGTGCAGATGAGACTGCTGGTAAAACGTTCAAAGTTGAAGTGAGACGTACAGATAAAAGATTTCCACTTGTGACAAATGAGTTGCAGATGGAAGTAGGCTCTCATGTGTTACGCAACTTCCCAGACCTCATTGTACAGATGAAAAAACCTGATATTGTATTACACATTGATATTAGAATAGAAGGAGCTTTCATAACTGCTAAAGTATATGAAGGTGCAGGCGGTATGCCGGTAGGTTCGAATGGCCATTCAATTCTTATGTTGTCAGGTGGCATCGACAGTCCTGTTGCAGGATATCTTATGATGAAGCGCGGTGTGTCGATTGATGCAATACACTTCGCTAGTCCACCATTCACAAGTGATTTGGCTAAAAAGAAAGTAATGGACCTCGCAGAGAAGTTAAGTTCATTTGGAGCAGCAGTTAGGCTTCATATAATACCATTCACTGAAATTCAGCAAGCGATTGTTAGTCAAGTACCGGATAATGTTTCAATGACGACAACGCGGAGGTTAATGCTTCAAATTGCGGATAAAGTGCGCGAAGAAGAAGGTGCGCTCGCGATTGTAACAGGAGAAAGCCTAGGGCAAGTTGCAAGTCAAACGCTTGAAAGCTTAACGGCTATCAATGCGGTGACTTCTTCACCAATTCTGCGTCCGCTCATTGCAACGGACAAACTCGATATTATAGATATTGCACAAAAGATTGGCACATACGAAATTTCAATCAGACCCTATGAGGATTGCTGCACAATCTTTTCACCTTCAAACCCGAAAACAAAACCGAAGCTTGAAAAAGTTGCTTATTATGAAAGCTTCACTGATTTCGAGCCAATGATTGAAGAAGCGATTGAAAAACGACTAATAGTTGAATTACCACTTCAACAAAAGGACGACTTCGCAGACCTACTTTAATGGTTACATCCCTTGTATGAAATTCCGATTGAGATGCATTCTATACGCACATAGAAGTTGGTACAAAAATTAAGTGGATTCGAGATAACAGGCACTCAATCAAATAGAAGAACTAAAAAGCTGCATTGGACATTATCCGATGCAGCTTTTTAGTTTATATAGTGTAAGCAAAAGTATGGTTGCTTAAACTAACCTCAAGTGTTTGGCGGTATTTACCATTTATTATACGCGCATGAATTTTATTAACTGGCGCATTCTATGTGCACAAGGAGGTGATAAACATGGCGAACAACAACAGTGGCAATTCGAATCAGCTAGTAGTTCCAGGCGTAAGACAAGCACTTGATCAAATGAAAAATGAAATTGCAGCAGAATTCGGCGTACAAATGGGGCCAGATGCATCATCGCGTGCCAACGGATCCGTCGGTGGAGAAATTACGAAGCGATTAGTACGTCAGGCTCAACAACAAATGAATGGTAACAAATAAAAAATATTCAATGAAAAGCTGTTTTTGGACAACTTTTCGCCAATATAGTGTAAGCAAAAATGCAGGTATTTAAACGATTTTAAGTAAATGGTGAACATTACCAGAGTAAATAAATGCATAAAGTTTTGTAAACGGCACATTCTATGTGCACAAGGAGGTGACAAACATGCCAAACAACAACAGTGGTAATTCAAATCAGTTAGAAGTTCCAGGTGCAAGACAAGCAATGGACCAAATGAAAAATGAAATTGCAGCAGAATTCGGCGTACAAATGGGACCAGATGCATCATCACGTGCTAACGGTTCGGTCGGTGGAGAAATTACAAAGCGACTAGTACGTCAAGCACAACAACAAATGAACGGATACCAAAAATAACTTTTTAAATGAAAAGCTGAGCTAGGTATTTTCCGAAGCAGCTTTTCGCTTCTACAGTGTAAACAAAAGTGCGGTTATTTAAACAGTTCCAAAGAGATTAACAAACTTTACCATCTGTAATTCTTGCATGAATTTCTGCATCTAGCACATTCTAATTGCACAAGGAGGTGACTATCATGGCGAACAACAACAGTGGCAACTCGAATCAGTTAGTAGTTCCAGGCGTAAGACAAGCATTGGATCAAATGAAAAATGAAATCGCAGCAGAATTTGGCGTACAAATGGGACCAGATGCTTCAGCGCGTGCCAACGGATCCGTCGGCGGAGAAATTACAAAGCGCTTAGTGCAACAGGCTCAAGCACAAATGAAGGGTTACTAAAAGTAATTGTTTAAATGAAAAGCTGTTCCGGAATTATTCCGGGACGGCTTTTCACATTTTTAACAAGTATTAGCTCGCAAAGAACGAAATTCTCTTGAGTTAATCCGGAAAAGTAAATTAGTTTTGAATTATCTGTCGTTTATTTGTATACTTGAATAATACATCTAAGGGGGAGTTTACATGAACCGTGAACAACTGATTGCACCAGAACAATATAATATTATCAGTGAATTTGAAAAGTACGCAACAGGTACAGGAAAAAAAGCGCTTATTTATGTCAATGCAGAAGGAAAAAAGAAGGAAATTACATATGATGAATTAATCACTTCAGCGAATAAGGCAGCCAATGTCTTTAAATCGAATGGACTTGAAAAGGGTGATGTCGTACTTGTCATGGTTCCAAGGCTAATCGAAGCATATGTGACGTATATCGGCGCACTTAAAGCGGGACTTGTCGTAATCCCAAGTTCAGAAATGCTACGATCTTCCGACATCGAATATCGATTGGCACATAGTGATGCTAAAGCAATCGTTGCGTTCAATGCATTTACTGATCAATTTAGCGAAGTAAAAAACATGGGGGATGTCAAGGTATTCGTTGTTGGACAGGCGAAGAAGGATCAACTTTCACTAACCGATCTAATGGAAACTGCATCAGCGGAGTTTACAGCACCACAAACGAAAAGTTCGGACATGGCATTTCTATCCTACACATCAGGCACGACGGGAAAACCTAAAGGTGTCGTACATACACACGCTTGGGGGTATGCGCACCTACGGACAACAGGAGCAAGCTGGTTGGGTATCAATGAAGGTGACGTTGTCTGGGCTACTGCTGCACCAGGATGGCAAAAGTGGATTTGGACACCTTTCTTATCCGTAATTGGTAGCGGCGCAACGGGACTTGTATATGATGGGAAGTTTGATGTGACGACTTATTTAGAGTTGATTGGCAAATATCAAGTGAATGTATTATGTTGTACGCCAACGGAATACAGGTTTATGGCGAAGGCCGAAAATCTTGAGGATTTTGATCTTTCTTCTATTCGTAGTGCGGTTTCGGCTGGTGAACCGCTTAACCGTGAAGTGATTGATATTTTTGATAAGACTTTTTCGCTTTCAGTAAGAGATGGCTATGGGCAGACGGAAAACACATTACTCGTCGGGACGATGCTAGGTATGGAGGCGCGGAAGGGTTCTATGGGAAAACCGACGCCTGGCAATAAGGTCGACATTATAAATGACGAAGGAAATCCAGCGGTTGTTGGGGAAGTTGGGGATATTGCGGTACACGTATCGACACCTGCGTTATTCAAAGAGTATTTAAAAGATCCGGAACGGACAACAATGCAGTTCCGAGGTGATTATTACGTAACGGGTGATCGTGCAAAAATGGATGAGGACGGTTATTTCTGGTTTGAAGGTCGCGGAGATGACATTATTATCAGTTCCGGCTACACAATCGGACCATTTGAAGTAGAGGACGCATTGACGAAGCATCCCGCAGTCCGTGAATGCGCAGTCGTTGCGAGTCCGGATGAAGTCAGGGGGAGTATCGTCAAAGCATTCGTGGTGCTACGTGACCCGGAACGGAAAAATGAAGAGGGTCTTATTAAAGACTTACAGGATCATGTGAAAAGTTTGACAGCGCCTTATAAATATCCACGTAAAATTGAATTCCTGGATACTTTGCCGAAAACTGCTTCAGGAAAAATCATGCGAATTGAATTACGGAAGCAAGAACAACAGTAAATCATTTTAGAAAACAAGCCGCTTTTTAAGAACGGGTTATTCCGGACTTTTAAAGCGGTTTTTGGTATTTGGGGATAGGTTGTGGTGTTGCTACGCAATCTCATCTTTACGCAGCGTATTAATGGGTCTATACTTAAGTTATTATTTCGGTAATCAAAATACATGGGGGCGTCGTGATGCAAACAGAAAAAAGCGGTGTCCTTTGGGCAATCGGTTCGTATCTTATTTGGGGGATTATGCCGATTTATTGGAAAAATCTTGAGCATGTCGCGAGTGCTGAAATATTAATGAGTCGCATCCTATGGGCATTTGTACTGACGTTAGTAGTGGTTCTTCTTATGAAGAATGGACGTCATCTTAAGGAGGATATAAAAATACTGTGGGCATCGAAAAAAGATTTTTGGGCTTTGTTCGGGGCTTCCGCACTTGTTTCGACGAACTGGTTTGTCTACATATGGGCTGTGAATCATAATTATATAGTTCAATCAAGCCTTGGTTATTATATTAACCCGCTTATATCGGTACTACTTGGAATATTTTTCTTGAAAGAAAAGCTATCAAGAGCACAGCAGGTTGCTTTTTTACTGGCGGCAACTGGAGTCACAATCTTGACGGTTTCATACGGTACCTTTCCTTGGTTGTCATTCACACTTGCTATAACGTTTGCTGTCTACGGTCTTATCAAGAAGCAAATTAAGCTAGATGCACTACGTGGGTTGACGATTGAAACGTTCTTCATTGTGCCGTTTGCTGCCATCTATTATGTATGGCTATTCATGGAAGGCAATGCAGTATTCTTACATTCTGATATCAAGACGGACATTTTACTTATCCTAACAGGTGTAGCAACAGCTCTACCTCTTATTATGTACGCAAAAGGCGTACAAAGAATTCCGCTGTATATGGCAGGCTTTCTTCAATACATAGCCCCAACGATGATGCTGTTTCTCGGAGTTGTCGTGTACAAAGAAACGTTCGGAAAAATTGAGGTGTTGTCATTTGCGTTCATTTGGTCAGCATTGTTACTCTTTACGGTATCTAAAGTAATGGAAGTGATGAAAATGAAGAAGACCAACTAAAACTATAAGGCTTCCTTTTGGGAGGGAAAATAGAAAGCATCGGCGTTATAACCGATGCTTTCTATTTTTGAATCTGCTTAGAAGGTTAATAAAGCAATCTACCGCTGTAAAAACTGTCGTGATTAATTTAGCTGAAAGTGAACCGGAAATGTACTAGTCCAAATGAAGACTTTGCGCCTAGCTTACCAGTATCTTATGCAAGAAAATGGTTAATCAAGAGACGAGAAATTATAAATAAATTCTCTGCACTTTCTCCCAGAAGGAGTTGTTTTTAAGTTTTACTGTTTTCACCGTTTTATCGCTCAATCTGATCTCCACGCTTTCAACCTGGCGAATCCCCAGCGCTTCATTGTCAGCGGCAACTAAAGGGAAAACGTTGCCATCCTGATGAACTTTTAGTTGGAATTTACGTTCGCCACTCATTATGAAGGACGAGCCTAGCGTTCTGTATTTATTATTGTTTACGGAAGCAAGTTCAGTCACTTGGAAACACCGAAGTAGCGGATCAACGACCGCTCCATTGACGGATTTATTGTAAGCAGTACTGCCAGTTGGTGTCGAAATTATTAAACCATCACCGAGGAATGTTTCGAACAATATATCGTCAATAATAACATCCAGTACAAATGTCCGAATAATATTCGAGCGAATACTGAATTCATTTAGACAATAGAATGGTTGGTGATTATCAATTTTCACTTCGATAAGTGGATACTTTCTCACTTCAAGACCTGCTTTACGAATGGTCTGCGTCATTTCGAAAAGATTATTATAATGAAAATCACAGTAAAGTCCAGGTTTACCTGTTAAAGAAATGCCCGCATATAAACAATCCTGCCGGAAACCGGTTTTGCGAACCGCTTGTAAAAACGAACCATCGCTACCAATGCTGATGATAATATTCGCATCTTTATCGTTGTCGGTCATTGTAAAACCCTCATGAATCAACGCATCTGCCACTTTGGATTTTTTATCAAGTGAATCTTCATCATGTTTGCTGTAAATAAATATATTCGTTCGATCTGTCATTACACAAAGCCCCCTCTGAATAAGTTATACTGATTTTACCATGGAGTGAAACATTTTGGTGTATCAGAACGTATAAGTTAATGGAATGAAAAAGGAGGAATTTGAAATGACAATGAAACGATGGATTGCAATCATCGTCGCTGCAGTACTTGTTTTTGTTTCTGTAGGCATCAATTCGCTATCGTACATATTTACGAGAGACTTCAATGGCTTCTTCGAAGAAATGATGGCAACGTCATCTTCAGGGTATGAGGAGACGATTATTGAGGAAGGAAACGGTAAGGAGAAAATCGCCGTTCTCTCGCTCAATGGCGTTATTCAGGATTTAGGGGATACATCATCTATTTTTCAATCTGGGGGCTATAACCATCAACATTTCATGAATCAGCTATCAGCGATTCTTGAGGATACTAGTGTGAAAGGCGTTGTTCTTGAGGTGAATTCACCTGGTGGTGGAGTTGTTGAATCAGCAGATATTTATGATGCCCTTCGCATGATTCAAGTAGAAAGAGAGATTCCCCTGTATGTTTCGATGGGCGGAATGGCTGCTTCAGGCGGTTATTATGTGTCAGCCCCAGCCGATAAGATATTTGTTAATCGCGAAACGATTACAGGCTCAATCGGAGTGATTATGGAAAGTGTTAACTATGCGAAACTTGCCGAGAAATACGGCATTGATTTCAACACGATCAAGACAGGCCCTTACAAAGATATTATGAGTGGGTCGCGTGAGATGAAAGACGAAGAACGCGTTATGCTTCAAGAAATGATAAATGATTCCTATGAGCGTTTCGTTGATATAATCGAAGAGGGCCGCGGCATGACGGAAGCTGAAGTGAAAAAAGTGGCTGATGGCCGTATCATGAATGGGCGACAGGCAATTGAAGCTGGACTTGCAGATGAAACTGGCAAGGCGGGCGATGTTATCGCTGCGATGAAAGAAGATTATAATCTTCAAGATGCTACTGTCTTTGAGTATACATCCCTTGATAGCTGGACTTCAATGCTCGGCGTGAAGGCAGGAAGTATGTTTGGCAGTACTATTGAGTCTGAATTGATTGGCAAGTTATTAAACGATTATAATGCACCACGGATGATGTATTTGTATGGTGAAAAATAAGGAGGGCTAGCGTATGTCGGAACATATTGAACAACAACCGGATCTGACGGGGAATTCCACCGCTGCGACGCCTATTCCAGATTACGAGACTATTCAAACTGAACATTATCGGGCGAAGTATGCGGGTTTCTGGACGCGACTATGGGCATATACAATCGATCTTCTTGTTTTATCAGCAATCAGCGGGATTATCATTAAACCGATTTTTCGAGTTGCAGGTTGGGAGATTACAAATCCCTCATTTTTCTTGTTCAGCACCTATAAAGTTACAATCCTTATTTTGCTATTGCTTTACTTCGCGCTTATGACGAAGTATTTACAGCAAACAGTAGGGAAGATGATTATGGGCATAAGAGTAGTGAGGAAAGACGGTGGCAAGCTTACGTGGGGGGCTGTCATATTCCGCGAAGTCATTGGAAGATTCATATCGAAAATGTTGGTCATCCCTTATCTGCTGGTCCTATTCATGCCTAGAAAAGAAGCATTGCATGACTTATTCGCTGATACAGTTGTCGAACACGAGCATTCTTTTGAAAAAGAGATGCGTGTAGATTATCGTAAACGGATTGAGGGACAACAGTTGCAAGAGGGTCCTATCATTTAGTAAGATAGACTTAGAAGAGGAGGCGTTTTAATGGCTAACGTTACATTCAAGAACAATCCTGTTACATTGCTTGGAAAAGAAGTTGCAGTAGGTGATACTGCACAAGATTTTACAGTGCTTGCGAATGATTTGAGTCCGGTGACACTTGCTGACTCGAAAGGGAAAGTCAGGTTAATCAGTGTGATTCCTTCAATTGATACGGGTGTCTGTTCAACGCAGACGCGTAAATTTAACGAAGAAGCTGCTTCTCTTGGAGATGACGTTCAAGTGTTGACGATTTCTGCCGATCTTCCTTTTGCACAAGCTAGATGGTGTGCAGCTGAGGGGATTGCAAATCTACAGACATTATCTGATCATCGTGATTTATCATTTGGAGAAGCGTACGGCGTTGTAATCAAAGAACTCCGTTTACTTACACGCTCTATCTTTGTTATCGATAAAGATGATAAAGTGACTTATGTTGAGTATGTCGGCGAAGGCACAGACCATCCTGACTATGAAAAAGCGATTTTAGCGGTAAAAGAATTAACCAAATAACTAAAAAATACTAATGAAAACCCACTCGGAGACGGGTGGGTTTTGTGAGTTGAGGGATAACTAAATGACAACGAATACAGAAAAGATATTTTCATTCATTGACACATATGCGGAATCGACAGAAGCACTTTACCTGGAAGCAATCATTGACATTTGTCAAAAGTGGCTTTCAGGAGAATCGCAACCGATGGTATCGGAAACAGTAACTAAAGAGGATATTCGCAGAGGAATCCAGCTTGCAGTCCTGAAGGGGATGAAGCAAAATGTGCAGCCTAACCACCAGATGACTCCAGATTCAATCGGAATGCTCATTGGACATATCGCTGGCAAATTAGCGACAGGTGAACAAGGCATTACACTTCTAGACCCTGCAGCTGGTACAGGAAATCTCCTCTATACGGTTATGAACTCCATTGAGAACGATGTCACTGCAACAGCAATCGAAATTGATGATTTGTTAGTAAGATTGTCTGCTGTCACTGCGGAATTACTTGAACATCCTGTCACATTTTATGTTCAAGATGCATTGCGGCCGTTATTTGTCGATCCAGTCGACATCACCATAAGCGATTTGCCTGTCGGATTTTATCCTGATGATGAAAATGCGCTCAATTATGAATTGATGCCGGCAGAAGGACATGCTTATGCACATCATCTGTTCATTGAACAATCAATGAAGCATACGAAACCGGGTGGACACGGCGTATTCATCATACCTGCCAATTTGTTCGAGTCCGATCAAGCGCCTACATTGCATCCCTATTTGAAAAAACAAACGAATATCCGGGCAATTATTCAGTTGCCTGATTCGCTATTTAAAAATGTAGCACATGCAAAAAGCATACTAATCTTACAAAAACCTTTACCCGAAGCGAAAGTGACACATGATGTCCTCCTTGCAAAAGTTCCGAATATGACTGATAAGCATGCCATGGCATTATTTCTTCAGAAAATTGATATTTGGGCTACTGAATAAAGAATCCCTTTGAAATGGAGCGCTTTTTATGCGGAATATTTTAGCGATAAACGCTGGAAGTTCGTCCTTGAAGTTTCAGCTTCTCCAGATGCCGGAGGAGCATGTAACGGCAAAAGGGCAAATTGACCGAATTGGTCTGTCAGAATCGGTTTTCATTATGAAGTTCGGACAAGGAAAAGTAGAAAAGAGTCAAGATATCCAGAATCATACCGAAGCTGTATCCATGCTTCTTCAGATGCTGATTAGTGAAGGTGTCGTTCGTTCATTCGATGAAATTGATGGAATTGGTCACCGTGTTGTTCATGGTGGCGAAGTTTTCAGCGATGCCGTACTCATTAATGATGATATAATTGCAGCCCTTGAGGGACTATCAAACCTTGCGCCGCTCCATAATCCGGCAAACATTGTAGGCATTATGGAATTTAGTAAAGCGTTGCCGAATGTGCCTGCTATTGCTGTTTTTGACACGGCATTCCATCAGACGATGCCGGAAAGTTCTTTTCTCTATCCATTACCTTACGAGTATTATGAAAAATATGGCATCCGAAAATACGGTTTCCACGGCACAAGCCATAAGTATGTAACAGAGCGTGCTGCGGAATTGTTAAATCGTCCACTTGAAGGTACGCGTCTTATTTCTTGTCATTTGGGAAATGGTGCAAGTATAGCTGCTGTTGAGGGTGGGAAATCGCTCGATACATCGATGGGTTTTACGCCTCTTGCAGGAGTGACGATGGGTACGCGTTCAGGAAATATTGATCCGGCACTTATCCCGTATATTATGGAGCAGACGGGAAAGACGGTCGAAGAAGTTCTGGACGTTTTGAATAAACAATCAGGAATGCTTGCTATTTCTGGGTTTTCAAGTGATTTACGTGACATTGAAATCGCAGCTTCAAAAGGAAATGCGCGTGCACAGCTGGCTCTAGATGTCTTTGCGGATCGAATTCATAAATACATTGGTTCGTATGCGGCGAGGATGGGTGGAGTGGATGCAATTATCTTTACAGCTGGAATCGGTGAAAACAGTGATGTCATTCGTAAGAAAGTGTTGGAAGGTCTTGAATTTATGGGGGTTTACGTTGATCCAGATTTGAATACTATTAGGGGCAAGGAAGTGCATATCAGCTTCCCGTACTCTCCAGTTAAGGTGTTAGTCATCCCCACGAATGAAGAAGTTATGATTGCACGTGATACGATGCGTGTTGCGAAGTTATAAGGGGTTGTGAGATTTACTATCACGCAATCATAACCGAAATTTGATATGTACAACCTTCTCAGGGTTCTGATATCTCTGGGGAGGTTTTTTTCGTGAGAAAAAGAAGAGCATCATCTGCACCAACCGGATTGACGTTTCAAGAAGGGCGAGAATTGGTCATTAGAATTAAAACACTGGAAGGTAAAGCGCAACTCACAATCGAATCCTACCACAAATTGTTCAATGATTTTGAGTGGTGTTCGGAAGCACATGACTAATATTAATCTCGAAGACGTAAGACGATTTATAGAATGGCGATTAAATGAGAAGACACAATTTCTGAAATCACGTTTCCACACCAATAAAAAAACGGGTGTATGAGACTGACATAGCGATATTAGACACATATAAAACACTTTTATTAGGCTGCCATGAACTTTTTGTTTGGGGTAAAATTAGCGATTTGATTGACGAATTTAGAGTGAATCAGCAAATTCGAGATCGAATAGATAAGTATAATGAATACCATTTGGCGATGAATTATTTTACTAAGTTTTTAATGTTATACTGATATATGCAAGGTTAGCAGTACACTAATAAGGTTTACTTCAGTAAAATAAGGTATATTATATTTGTTGAATAGATTCTCTTTAAAGACAAGAAAAGTAGGTGAACAAAGTGGGGAAATATCAATTGGATAACAAAGGTAAGGCAGCTGTGACAAATTATCATGAAAAAAACAAGCCTGCCAAATTTGATAAAAAGCAGCAACTTGAAAAAATACGTGCGGAGTATTTGAAAAAGAAGCAAAAACAAACAGATAAATAAAAGGAAGATATATCTTCAAAATTATCGGAAATAGACCAATGGCAAAAGGCTATTTTAGAATTAGTGACGGTATAACACTTGTTTAAGAATTTAATATATAATAATTTGAACATTTAAAGAGGATTAAAGTAAAATCCTTCTTTTACATGAGCAGGTAGAACATTGATAGGGAAAGTGCGAGGTAAGAGAATAACTTTATGAGCGCAAACAGAGCTTATTGTGAAAATAAGGGTTCTCCTGCTACAATGTGCTGCTTGGTATTTATTATATACTGAATGTCTAAGAAGGTTGTTAGATAAGAAAAGAGTTGCCCGGGAAATAATGGGCAACTCTTTTGTTGTTACCTAGGAAACTAGAAAATCTCGTACTGTGGAGAAGTTGTAACATAGAGATTTTACGTCCAGACTCAAGCGCCTCTAAACAGGCGCTTGCGCTTTTGTTCTTATAATGCTTCAGGTGTACGAATGACGAGGACGTCACATTTTGCAGAACGGACGATGTTTTCGGATACACTACCGATTAGGAAGCGTTCGACTGCGTTCAATCCAGTTGCCCCACAAATGATAAGGTCTGCTTCTAGTTTTTTTGAAATGTCTTTAGAAATCATTGTTTTTGGTGACCCATATTCTACCATGACATTAACGTGCTTCAAGCCAGCTTTCTCGGCTTCCAATTTGTAGTTGTTTAACAATTCTTCTGCGAACTTCTGTGCTCTCTCGGCAATCGACCGATCATAAGCTTCGACCGCAGCATATGAACGTGTGTCGATGATATTAATCAAATTTAATGTAGCTTCGTTTCTATCGGCAATTGCCACCGCTTTTTTAAAAGCCCATTCCGATTCTTTTGATCCGTCGACAGCAACAAGAATTTGTTTGTATACTAATGTCATTTAACTCACTCCATCCTTAGATTGGTATACTTACTTACTTCGATAGAAAGGGAGAAAAACCTTTTAAAATAAAAAAGAAAATGACGAATAGTTTAAGTTTCGACAAAATTGTTACAGTTTGGAGTAAGAGTCGGCTGAAATCATCAAATAATAAGACTCTTGATGGACAGAATATTCCACGAATTGATAAAGTACAGCATAAATCCTTACTATCTGATAATATTAAAAATAGTTTGGTCCGGATGAAAGCATATAGAATGGCCAACTAACTAAACGTTATCTTTAGGAGGAATTGCAATGATTATTGGTGTCCCAAAAGAAGTGAAAAACAACGAAAACCGTGTCGCTATGACACCTGCAGGCGTTTTTAACTTAAAGTCGGCAGGTCATGAGGTTATCATTGAACAAGGTGCCGGTCTAGGTTCAAGTTTTACGGACGAGGATTACACTAAAGCTGGCGCTAAAATTGTTGCAACTGCAGAAGAAGCATGGAATGTAAATATGGTTATGAAAGTAAAAGAACCAGTTGCTGCTGAGTATGGTTTTTTCAGTGAAGGGCTTATCTTGTTCACTTATTTGCATCTTGCTCCTGAAGTAGAATTAACAAAAGCACTTCTTGACAATAAAGTTGTAGGGATTGCTTACGAAACAGTACAGCTTCCAAACAACTCGTTGCCTCTTCTTGCTCCTATGAGTGAAGTTGCAGGCCGTATGGCTACACAAATCGGTGCACAATATTTACAACAAACGAATGGTGGTAAAGGTATTCTATTGAGTGGCGTACCGGGCGTTTCACGCGGTCACGTAACTGTTATCGGTGGTGGACAAGCTGGAACAAATGCTGCTCGTATTGCAGTTGGAATGGGTGCGAAAGTAACTGTTCTAGATTTGTCAGTCGATCGTCTGCGTCAATTAGACGAAATCTTCGGCAATGATATTCAGACACTAGTTTCAAATCCATTCAATATTGCTGAATCTGTGAAAAATGCGGATCTTGTTATCGGGGCTGTTTTGATCCCTGGAGCGAGAGCACCGAAACTTGTTTCAGAAGAAATGGTTAAGTCGATGAAACCAGGATCTGTTCTTGTAGACATCGCAATCGACCAAGGTGGTATTTTTGCGACATCGGATCGTGTAACGACTCATGATGAGCCAACTTATGTGAAACATGGTGTTGTTCACTATGCAGTAGCGAATATGCCAGGTGCAGTTCCACAAACTTCAACAACGGCATTAACGAATGTTACAGTTCCTTACGCACTTCAAATTGCTAACAAAGGCTACAAACAAGCTTGCTTGGACAACGTTTCTCTTCAAAAAGGTATTAACACAATGGAAGGGCATGTTACATATAAAGCTGTAGCAGATGCTCAAGGCGTTGAATATGTATCCGCTGAAAAACTATTGAATCAATAATTTTTTACTTGAATCAGTAGGGAATCCTGCTGATATGAAAAGGCTGTCCACACTTGTTAAAGTGTGGACAGCCTTTTTCAATTACGGTTGAATAATCTGCAATTCTTTAGGGAACTTGGTTAATACTTCGACGCCATCAGCTGTAACGACAACATCATCTTCAATCCGAACACCCGTGACTGCAGGATTATAAATACCTGGCTCGATTGTGAAGACCATACCTTCCACAAGAGCAAATTCATTTGTACCAGTCATAGATGGGAACTCGTGAACTGAGATTCCAAGCCCGTGACCGATACGGTGCGTGAAGTATTCACCGTAACCCGCTTGATCAATCACATCACGCGCAGCTTTATCAATTTCCATTGCCTTGACGCCGGGACGGACCAAATCTACAGCAGCCTGTTCCGCTTTTCTTACCGTTTCATAAATTTCGCGCATTGCATCCGTAGGCTCACCGAACGCAACTGTGCGAGTAATATCTGAGCAGTAGCCGTTATAAACGACGCCTAAGTCAAAGAGGATAAAGTCGCCTTTTTGGATTTTACGATCTCCAGGTGTACCGTGTGGAGATGCCGTTTTCGGGCCAGAAAGGACCATCGTATCGAACGCCATTTTCTGAACGCCTTTTTTCTTCATTTCAAACTCAATTGCCATAAGAATTTCAAGTTCAGTTTTTCCTTCAGCGATTTCCCTGCAACCAACTTCAATAGCGTAATCAGCCAGTTCAGCTGCTTTACGTAAATTGTTTAGTTCATCTTCGCTTTTGATATTACGCATACCGTTTAGCTGTCCGTCAAGACGAACGAATTGAGCACCTGTAAATAGGTCATTCATTCGTTCTAGTCGCTCCACTGTCAAATGAGATTTTTCAATTGCGATCGAAGTAGGGAGCTCACCACGTTTACGGACAGCCTCCATTACGATATCCCAAGCATCATCTGTATCTTCATGTCCAACGGCATCAAAAGACCAGCCAGCTGTTTTTACGTCGGGTACTTCCATTAAAGGACAAATAACAAATGGTTCTGCATCTTTAAATACCATAACGCCAAGAAGACGTTCATGCGGGTCGCTGTGGAATCCAGATACGTAAAACACGTTATCTGGTGTAGTAATAAATGCTGCGTCCAAGTTTTCTTTCTGTAAAAACTGTTGTATTTCTTTAACTTTACTCATATTAACGCCTCCTATTGTAACTGCAACCATTATAACAAAAAAGAGGGTTTTTAGGTTGCATATCGAAATTTGTCTATATGAAGATAAAAAATGGAGGAGGTTTTTAAATGCAAATTTCATACCACGGTCATTCGATTGTGAAAATAAAAACAGGTGACTACACAATTCTCATTGACCCATTCATTACGGGAAATAAGCTGACGGATCTTGAAGTTGGAAACGAAAAGCCGGATATTATTTTACTGACACATGGACATAATGATCATGTAGGGGATACGGTGGCAATTGCAAAGGCGAGCGATGCACTAGTCATCGCCCCAAATGAACTTGCCGTTTATTTGGGATGGCAGGGGATACGGACACATGGCATGAATATTGGAGGTGCCTGCAAGTTTGAATTCGGTACCGTGAAATATACGCAAGCGTTTCATAGTTCTTCTTACACGACGAAGACCAATGAAATTATTTATACGGGGATGCCCGCGGGTATTTTAATAATGGCAGAAGAGAAAACAATCTATCATGCAGGAGATACTTCAATTTTTGGTGATATGGAGATGATTGGAAAGCGACACCCAATTGATGTTGCGTTTGTTCCAATCGGCGATAATTTTACAATGGGTCCTGAAGATGCTGCGTGCGCAGTCGAGTTGCTCAATCCGAAACTTGCTGTCCCAATCCATTTCAATACATTTGCACCAATTGAGCAGAACCCTGAAATATTCAAAGCGCTAGTGAAAAGGCATGAAGTGAAAATAATGGAGGCGGGGGAAACTTTCGAATTATAAAAGTGCTACACGAAAGTTCTTTTGAAAGATCTTATCTATTGCGTTCAGGCGTGAGGTTAGCGCTTTTCTCAAGCCTTTTGTGGTAGAATGTCCTTAAGGTCATGATAGAGAAAAGGTGAAGACATGGCGACAAAACATGAATTGATACTCCGTTATATTGAGGGGCTAGCCGTCGGTGAGAAAATTTCGGTTCGCCAAGTAGCAAAGGCGATGTCTGTCAGCGAAGGGACTGCTTACCGTGCCATAAAAGAGGCGGAAAATCAGAAACTCGTCAATACGATTGAACGTGTAGGAACGATCCGGATTGAAAAGAAAAAGAAAGAGAATATTGAACGTCTCACATTTGCAGAAGTGCTTAACATTGTCGACGGGCTGGTGATTGGCGGCCGTGGGGGATTACATAAGACGTTGACGAAGTTCGTTATAGGTGCAATGCAATTAGATGATATGATGCGCTACATTGATGCGGGAAGTCTTTTGATTGTCGGAAATAGATTGAAAGCGCATGAAACGGCGCTTCTTGCAGGTGCTGCAGTGCTGGTCACTGGAGGATTTGACGCATCCGACGAAGTGAAGAAGTTAGCGGATGAATTGGAACTACCAGTTATTTCGACGAGTTATGACACATTTACCGTTGCAACGATGTTGAATAGGGCAATCTATGATCAGTTGATTGAAAAAGAAATTTTGCTGGTGGAAGATATTTTGACCCCGCTTGCTGACACAATTACACTTTCAGCAAAGGATCAGGTCACTCATTTTCATGAGGTGAATGATAGGACATCTCATACTGGTTATCCAGTTGTTGAGAAAAAGGGGAAGCTTGTTGGTGTAATTACTTCACGTGACGCAATTGGTAAAAAGGATGATGAGTTGATTGAAAAAGTAATGACACGTCATCCGATTACGGTTACGGGAAAAACATCTGTTGCTTCGGCTGGGCATAGTATGATTTGGGAAGGTATTGATTTGTTGCCTGTTGTTTCGGATGCGGGACTGCTTGCTGGAATTATTAGTCGTCAAGATGTCTTGAAGGCGCTTCAAATGACCCAGCGTCAACCTCAGCAGGGTGAAACAATTGATGATATTGTTAAAAATCAGATGAAAACCATTCCAGAACAACCGCATACTGTTGAATTTACAGTCATCCCACAGATGACGAATCAGTTTGGTTCTTTGTCATACGGAGCATTGACCACCCTTTTAACTGAAGCGGGAAACAGAGCCATCAAAATGCGGAAACGCGGAGAAAGTGTCCCAGAGAATATGTCGCTGTATTTTATTAAGAATGTTGAACTCGGAAGTGTAGTTGTGGTTATTCCAAAGATACTACATATGAGTAGAAGATTTGTAAAAGTCGATTTCGATATACTAACCGAAGGAGACCTAGTTGCAAAGGCCATGATTATGTATCAACTGTTTGAACGATAATTAAAGAACGCAGTCGGAAATCGCAACGTCCTGTTGCAACTAGGGGGGATGTAGTTCAATCCCTCCCTACTGCATGGCCCACTTCATGTAGCCTAGACAAAAAAACTGATGCACACTTGCGCATCAGTTGTCGTTCAACTTTGTTTCTTCATC
>CAZWAW010000010.1:0-18239 GCA_964632025.1 uncultured Sporosarcina sp. | reverse complement strand
AAAAAAACTGATGCACACTTGCGCATCAGTTGTCGTTCAACTTTGTTTCTTCATCGACAAAGCTTCTGTAATGTTTGTAGGCCTTGAAATTAAAAATGCCTACATAACCTCCGAATAGGATAAATAATGCAGCGATAATATACGTTGTGATACCGTCAAAAAGCATCAGCTGATTGAGGCCGAAAAACACCAACAAACCGCCGAGAGAGGAACCAGACATACTGGCATACATTTTCTTGCGAATTGGAAATAGTGACCTTGTGCGGAACTGCCGCGTCTTAAAGTAAAAATAGAAGACCGCAGAAGCAATGATGAAAAATACGAAAATGAAATTTATCGTTAACATGAAAACCCTCCATTACATACAAACTTCTTACATTGTAGCGGCTTTTGGAGCGGAATGCGAACTGAATATATCGAAGCTTGGGGGAATCGGATATGAAAAGACAAATCATCGACACAATTGAAAAGTACGATAAAATCATTATTCATCGTCATGTAAGACCTGATCCTGATGCATACGGATCACAATCTGGACTGAAGGAATTGATAAAAGCAAACTATCCTAATAAGCAAGTGTTTGCAGTGGGTCAACACGAAGAATCACTTACCTACCTAGCGCAACAAGATCACGTCGAGCGGTCGTTTTATGAAGGAGCTCTTGTGATTGTTACTGATACAGGAAATACGGGACGAATTGACAGTGAGTTTTATACAGAAGGTGCTGTACTTATGAAAATTGATCATCATCCCGATGCAGATCCTTACGGTGATATCAAATGGGTTAACACCTCCGCAAGCTCGACATCTGAAATGATTTACTCGTTGTATGAAGAAGGCAAACAGTCTTATGGGTGGAAAATGACGACTGATGCGGCTAGGCTGCTATTTGCGGGAATTGTCGGAGATACAGGCCGTTTTCTGTTTCCAAGTACAACAACTACTACTTTTGAAGCGGTAAGTGAGCTTATCAAATTTGATTTTGATCGACCGGAGTTATTTGCGGGAATGTACGAGGTTAAGCGGGAATTGCTACATTTAAAAGGGTATATGTACCAAAACTTCACTATGGACGAAAATGGGGCAGCATTCGTTAAAATAGACAAGGCAACACTTGAACAGTTTGGGGTAACTGCATCCGATACATCTCAGCTCGTTGGAGCGTTAGGTGATGTGCAAGGGATTGTTGCATGGATCATATTCATAGAAGAAGAGGATCAAATTCGCGTCAGATTGCGCTCGAAAGGTCCCGTCATCAATACTTTGGCTGCTGAGTACGGTGGCGGTGGACACCCTCTTGCTTCTGGTGCTTCTGTCCACACGTGGGAAGAAGTGGACGAAGTCATTGCGAAGTTAAAACAATTGTGTGTATAAAAAACAGGCGGAGGGATTGCATTGACACTTGTCTATCCGCAAGTAGTAACTGGCGCTGATCTTTTGCGTGGCATTAATAAACTGGATTACTTAGCCCCGCTTCTGAAAAGGAGAGGGGCTAAAGCTGTTGCAATTGTTAACTCGAAATTGTACGGCATTCGGTCATTCTATAAAGTGATGAAAAAATACGAAATTCGCCCAGTTATCGGCTTATCCATCTTTTTAGAAATTGGAGAAGGGGTAGTTGTCCTTCTTTATGTCTATGCAAAAGATGATGAAGGCTATCGAAACTTACTGAAAATGAGTAGCGCTGTTTCTGTAAGAGACTCTGAAACGCTGCCGCTGCAGTGGTTGAAAGCATATAGTAAAGGTTGTATTGTCGTTTGCCCATTGACGGATGTATCCTGGGGACCCTCCTTATCAGGCAATGAGGAAGTGTTCCAGCGTGTCATAAAGGATTGCGACAAGTCATCGATTATCATTGGTGTTGCTAGGGCAGAAGGTGTTAGACATCCTGACGAAGAATTAATTGAAAAAATTGCAGAGAGCACTAGTACGCCTATCGCTGCGGTCTATGAAAGCCGGTACACCGAGAAGGAAGATGCATTCGCTTATGAGGTTGCAGAGGCGATTCGGACAGGATTCAAGCTGAATGACCCGGCTAAGCCTGAAAATCACCAAAAGGCGGCATATCTACCTGAAGAAAATGAGCTTGCTGAATGGTTCTCAGACAGGCCTGAATGGCTTACGAACACGTCAGATATTCTCTTGTCTTGTGATGCAGCATTGCCTCCGAGTCAATCACTTATGCCTGTGTTTCCAGTTCCAGTGGGAGAAACTTCGACAACTTTGTTGGAGCAAAATGGCATGAGGGGTTTGCAGCAACGACTAGGCAAAGTGGACGAGCTATATGAAGAACGCCTTCGTTATGAAATTAGTGTAATTAGTGAGATGGGCTTTGCTGATTACTTCCTGATTGTCGAAGATTTTATGCGTTACGCCAAAGAAAATGCTATCTTGACGGGTCCAGGGCGGGGGTCTTCTGCCGGATCGCTTGTTGCTTATGCGTTAGGCATCACAGATGTTGATCCGATTAAATATGGGCTTATTTTTGAACGATTTCTCAATCCGGGTCGCGTAACAATGCCGGACATTGATATCGATTTTGCAGATAATCGACGTGCAGAAGTAATTGACTATGTCGCACAGAAATACGGGAAGACAAATGTCGCGCAAATCATTACGTTTGGTACGCTTTCCGCCAGATCAGTCGCCCGAAATGTGGCACGTGTGTTTGATTTTTCAAATGAAGAAATGGCTTATTTATCGAAGGAAATTCCAAATAGACATAAAATTACGCTTGAAGCGGCAGTTGCAGAATCGAAGGCACTGCAAGATTGGATCGCAATTGACCCGATACGAAGTGATTGGTTGAAAGCAGCAATTCGTCTTGAAGGATTGCCCCGTAACGCATCTACGCATGCTGCTGGTGTGATTTTATCACCTGTCCCGCTTGTTGAGGTGGTACCGCTTCAAAGTGGTGCGGATGGAATTTACCTTACCCAATGGCCGATGGGGGATGTTGAAGAACAAGGCTTATTGAAGATGGATTTCCTAGGTCTGCGTAATTTAACTTTACTAGACCGTATCAGGTCGATGATCACCTACGATAGAGGAATTCGTTTGGATTTTGAAAAGATTCCCCTAAACGATGAAAAAACATTTGAGCTTTTTAGAGCGGGAGATATGACAGGCATCTTTCAGTTTGAATCTGATGGAATGAGGGATGCTCTTCGTTTGATTCGACCGAATAAATTCGAAGATATTTTTGCAATTAATGCACTTTATCGACCGGGACCGATGGACAATATTCCGCTGTATAGCCGGCGGAAAAATGATAATGAAAAAATAACGTATATTCACCCGCAACTTGAACCAGTTTTGAAAGAAACCTATGGGGTTATCGTCTACCAAGAACAAATTATGGAAATCGCAGTCCGCGTGGCGGGGTTTACGATGGGGGAAGCGGATCTGTTAAGGCGTGCTGTTAGTAAGAAAAATCGGGAGAATCTAGAAAAGGAACGGGTTCGTTTCACGCAAAAAGCCTTCGAAAATGATTTTCCAGAAAATGCAGCTATTGCAATTTACGATCTTATTGTGAAGTTTGCGGACTATGGATTTCCGAAAAGTCATGCTGTTGCCTACTCTCTTATCTCGTACCGGCTTGCTTATTTGAAAGCGAATGAACCCGCTTATTTTTACGCTGCACTCCTTTCGTCAATGACTGGGAATAATGACAAGGCGATGGAATTGATGCGTGAATCTGAGGCGGTGGGCGTTAAGATTTTACCACCATCTATTAAGCATAGTAAATATATGTATACAGTTGAAAAAGGTTCAATCCGGATCGGACTTGGCGCGATAAAAGGTGTGACGCCTACGTTTTACGATGCTATAAAGCGTGCAAGGAAGTCTGGTGGCAATTGGAAAACGTTGTTTGATATGGCAGCATCAGTTGGTGGGGATGTATTCACTGAGAAGGCTATTCGGCCGCTTGTAAAAGCTGGGGCACTTGATGAATTCGGAGAATCACGGGCTGTTTTGCTGTCTTCAATTGACGCGGCGATATCCCATGCATTATTCATTCGCCCTGATGATGGCGATGATTTATTGAGTGAGGTGCTTCGTTCGGTGGCAAGCCCGAAGTATTCGCCGGGTGGTACATTGCCACGGATGACGCTACTCGAATATGAAAGAGAAGTACTTGGTTTCTATCTTTCAGAACACCCTGCGGCAGAAGTGAAAAAAGCGGCAGGCGGAGGATTTCATACCATTACTTCAATTGACACAATTCCAGACCGAGCGTATGTGAAAATAGTGGGTCTTATTACTGAGATTAAACGAATAAGAACGAAAAAGGGGGAATCAATGGCATTTGTTACGGTTCAAGATGAAACGGGACAAATTTCTTGTACGTTATTCCCGAAACAATATACGATTTCAGAAAGCCAGCTTATTGAAATGGCGATAATTCATGTCGAAGGAACTGTTGAACGTGGTAGAGGGAAACCACAAATACTTGTTCAACAAACGAAAAATAGTTAAGAGGCATGCCAATATAACGGGCATGCCTTTTTATTATTGCAAAAATGTATGTGTTATGTATTGCAATTTGGTTCAATTTCCACCTTTCACTTTACGTTCGGCATCGTTTTCTGTATGCTAAAGACAGGAGTGGTCAGACCACTTTTTACAATGTATATTTCCAAAGGGGTCCACGCATGCAAAATCCAAAACCATCGTCGAAAATGTTTCTAGATATTGTCGGTGAACTTAGATCGATAATTACAGAAGAAGGCATTGAAACCGGTGGAAAGCTGCCTTCCGAACGTGAATTGGCAGAGCGACTGCAGGCAGGAAGGTCCACAATTCGTGAAGCGTTACGAAGTTTGGAATTGCTCGGACTAATCGAAACGCGGCGTGGTGAAGGGACGTTCCTTGTCGATTTCAGGAAGCATCAACTTGTTGAAGTCCTTGCAGCTTTCATCATGCAACAGCCAGATTCCGTCACCGATGTACAGGAAACAAGGAGAATTCATGAAACTGCGGCAATCCTTGCTATATGTAAGGACAGTGCATTACGGGCATTACCGGTATGGGAAAGCTTGCTGAAAAAAATTGATCAGGATGGGGAAGTTTTACGAGAGGACCTTGTCCGTGAAATGATTGTTGCGGCTGGAAATCGATTGTCGCTTAAAATTTGGTTTTTATTAAAACAATATAGTAAAGTACCATTCAGTGAAATGACAAAGGTTGAGGAAAACGATAGTGTGAAAATGTTGCTTCTAAACTTGGGCGATGGCAACGTGATTGCCACGTTGGAAGCCTATTCTGAATGGATTGAACTAGTTGAAAGTGAAAGAGGGGACACTAATAAATGATTCGCGATCTATTTATCAAAAATAGAAAAAAGCATACGACGACAATTCCTTCCAGTGACGCCAAAAATGATGTACCTGAAGGAATCATGACAAAATGTCCGGAATGTAAAAATATTATTTTAACAAAAGATTTAATCAAACTAATGAAAGTCTGCCCGAAATGTGATCATCATTTGAAGATGACTGCAGCTGAACGTGTGGCTTGCTTGTTTGATGAAGAGACATTCAAATCAATTGACGATCATTTGAAAACAGAAAACCCGCTTAATTTCCCTGCTTATACTGAAAAAGTTGAATCAGATGCAAGAAAAACGGGTTTGAATGAGGCAGTTCTTACTGGAACAGGTAAAATCGATGGACTGGAAATTGCTGTAGCCATTATGGATGCCCATTTCCGAATGGGTTCGATGGGATCGGTTGTGGGTGAAAAGATTACCCGCGCAATCGAAAAAGCGACCGCACTTGGTATTCCAATGATTATCTTTTCTGCGAGTGGTGGGGCACGTATGCAGGAGGGCGTGTTATCGCTCATGCAAATGGCGAAAACGAGTGTCGCACTTACACGTCATGCCAGTGAAGGATTGTTATATATATCCGTCATGACGTACCCGACGACTGGCGGCGTGTCCGCAAGTTTCGCATCGGTCGGTGATATTAATATCGCAGAACCGAAAGCACTTATCGGATTTGCGGGTAGACGGGTTATCGAACAGACTGTTAGGGAAAAATTGCCGGAAGACTTCCAAACTGCGGAATTTCTGCTGGATCACGGCCAATTGGATGCAGTCGTTCACCGTGCTGATATGAAAGAAACCTTATCTAAGATCGTTCGACTTCACGTGAAGGGGGCTAACTGACATGAGTAAGACGTTGAAATTCGAGGAGCCAATCGTCAAGCTACGCGAGAAAATCGTGGAACTTGAAGAGTTCACGGTGAACAACTCAGTTGACCTTTCAGATGAAATCGGAACGTTAAAAGTACGCTTGAAGAACTTGGAAGATGAGATTTACGAGAACATGGAACCATGGGATCGTGTCCAAGTTGCAAGGCATCCGGAACGCCCGACTACAATTGATTATATCAGTATGTTGTTTGAAGATTTTATGCAACTGCACGGTGATCGGGCTTATGGTGATGACGCAGCAATTGTTGGTGGTATCGCTTCATTTGAATCGGTTCCAATAACAGTTATCGGCCATCAGCGTGGGAAAGACACAAAAGAGAACGTCAAACGGAATTTCGGAATGCCGCATCCTGAGGGGTATAGGAAAGCATTGCGTCTCATGAAACAGGCTGAGAAATTCGGCAGACCAATCATTTGTTTCATTGATACAAAAGGTGCTTTTCCTGGCAAGGCGGCTGAAGAACGGGGACAAAGCGAAGCGATTGCACGAAATCTTGTTGAAATGGCTGGCTTGACTGTTCCCGTTATCTCTATCGTCATCGGAGAAGGCGGAAGTGGCGGGGCGCTGGCACTTGGGGTCGCAAATCATATTCATATGCTTGAGCACTCAACCTACTCTGTTATTTCACCCGAAGGAGCCGCGACCATTCTTTGGAAAGATTCAAGTCTTGCCAAACAAGCCGCCGAAGCAATGAAGATTACAGCTCCACACTTGAAAGAAATGGGTATTATCGATGATATTATTCCTGAAGCTCGTGGTGGTGCGCATCGTGATTCGAAAGCGCAAGCGATTAGTATCGGGAATGCAATTCGAACTTCGTTGGATGAATTAGGAATACTGGATGGCAAAAGTCTAGTTGACCATCGTTATGATAAGTTTCGTTGTATTGGCGTTTTTGCTGAATAAAGGAAAGGTGCGGGGGACCGCATTTTTTCGTGTTCACAAAAAAATCTACATAGGAGTGATTTCAATGAAGAAAATTGCTGTGTTGACAAGTGGGGGAGACGCACCAGGTATGAATGCTGCAGTTCGTGCAGTTGTTCGGAAAGCAATTTACGAAGGACTTGAAGTTGCAGGCGTTTTCAATGGTTTTCAAGGATTAATCGAAGGGAAAATCGAACTTCTACAATTGGGTTCGGTGGGGGATATCATTCAACGAGGCGGGACGATATTACGTTCGGCCCGCAGTGCTGAATTCAGGACGCTAGAGGGTCGTGAAAAAGCACTGAAACAATTGAAGTTGAACGGGATTGAAGCTTTAGTCGTCATTGGCGGTGATGGTTCGTTCAGAGGTGCACTTGAATTAACGGCCCTCGGCATGCCGTGTGTCGGCGTTCCAGCAACAATAGATAATGATATCAATGGTACTGAACTCACAATCGGGTTTGATACGGCATTGAATACAGTCATTGACGCCATCGATAAGATTCGCGATACTGCTACATCTCATGAACGCACATTCATCGTTGAGGTTATGGGACGCGATGCAGGAGATCTTGCTTTATGGGCAGGGCTTGCAGGCGGTGCTGAAACAATTCTCGTTCCGGAAGAAAAATATGAATTGCCCACTATTATCGAACGGCTGAAAAGCGGGACGGGACGAGGTAAAAAGCATAGTATCATTATTGTAGCTGAAGGGGTAATGTCGGCTGCAGAACTCGCTGAAATATTGAAGCGTGAAGCAGATATTGAAACACGTATATCAGTGCTGGGACATATTCAGCGAGGGGGTTCTCCTTCTGCACGTGATCGTGTCATTGCAAGTCAGTACGGAGCAAAAGCTGTCGAAGTATTGAAAGAAGGACGCGGTGGCATTGCAATTGGCATGCGAAATCATGTGGTGGTAGACTATAAGTTGGCAGACGTTTTTGAACAATCAGATGGTTTGGATATGGACATGTACAAGCTCTCCAAGGAATTGTCTATTTAATGTTATCCAGCAGAAGTTTCTATCTTTATACGTGGTCAGACAAACGCGAACGAAGTCAGTAATTCTGAGGGCATTCAAACGTCGGCTGAATCAAGCGAGCACGATTCAAAATCTAGGCGCAATTGATTGGGTTTTTAAAAAAATTAAAAGAGGCGATAGTTGATGAGAAAAACGAAAATAGTATGTACGATTGGCCCTGCAAGTGAATCACCGGAATTATTGGCACAGCTTATTGAGGCTGGCATGAATGTAGCGAGGCTGAATTTTTCTCATGGTAATCATGCAGAACATAAAGCCCGTATTGATACCATTAGAAAAGTCGCACGTGAAAAAGGTAAAGTTGTTGGGATCCTGCTAGATACGAAAGGTCCTGAAATTCGGACGCATTCCATGGAGAATGGCAAATTGGAACTTGTAACAGGACAAAAAATTGATATTTCTATGACGCAGGTTGTTGGAAATAATGATGTGTTTTCAATAAGTTACGATAAACTGATTGAAGATGTAAATAAGGGTTCTGTCATTCTTTTAGATGATGGCCTAATACAATTAGAAGTTACTGGTAAAGATGAAGAACGAGGGTTAATCCATACACTGATTATTAATTCAGGGCCATTAAGCAATAATAAGGGGGTTAACGTACCGGGGGTTTCGGTTCAACTTCCTGGAATGACGGAAAAAGATGCAGAAGATATCCTATTCGGCATTAGAGAAGGTGTCGACTTCATAGCTGCCTCATTCGTAAGACGTGCTTCTGATGTTATGGAAATACGAGCTCTTCTTGAGAACAACAACGGCTCTAATTTGCAAATTATCCCGAAGATAGAGAATCGAGAAGGCGTTGACAACATCGATGAAATCCTGAATGTTTCGGACGGTCTTATGGTTGCTCGTGGTGATCTCGGAGTAGAAATACCACCTGAAGAAGTACCACTTGTCCAGAAAAATTTGATTGAGAAGTGTAACCAGGCGGGTAAGCCAGTTATTACAGCAACACAAATGCTTGATTCGATGCAGCGTAACCCGCGTCCTACACGTGCGGAAGCGAGCGATGTAGCGAATGCGATTTTTGACGGTACTGATGCAATTATGCTGTCAGGAGAGACGGCAGCAGGAATTTATCCAATCGAATCAGTTGAGACGATGGATCGAATTGCGCGGACTACGGAAGCGGCCATCGATTATCGTTCTGTCGTTTCAACACGTCGACGCGAAAAACACGGAAATATGACTGAAGCGATTGGACAAGCTGCAGCATATACGGCTATCAACTTGAAAGTGAAGGCCGTCCTTGCTCCAACAGAAAGTGGACATACAGCTAAAATGATTGCTAAATACCGTCCAGGTTGCCCGGTTATTGCGGTAACGTCGTCTGAAATGTGTTCAAGAAAACTATCACTCATCTGGGGCGTCTACCCGATTGTTGGAAAAAAAGTTTCTTCGATTGATGAAATCTTGCAAGAATCTGTAGAAGAAAGTGTTAAACATCAGTATGTAGGACATGGTGATGTGGTTATCATTACGGCTGGAGTCCCAGTTGGTAAGGCGGGAACGACGAACTTGATGAAAATTCATGTTATCGGTGATTTGCTTGCACGAGGACAAGGGATTGGCAAAGATGTAGCTTATGGCCGAACTGTTGTAGCCAAAAATGCTGCTGAAGCATTGGCATATGATACAGAAGGAGCAATTCTTGTAACGAACGCATCTGATCGTGATATGATGCCTGCCATCGAGAAATGTGCAGGACTCATTACGGAAGAAGGCGGATTGACAAGTCATGGTGCGATTGTTGGACTCAGTTTAGGTATACCGATCATTGTAGGTGTTGAAGATGCTACGAAGCTCATTCAACATGGCAAGGAAATTACGATGGATGCTGAATCTGGCGTTATCTATAATGGACGTGCGAGCGTTCTATAAAGTTAATTTTCAATCAGAGAGGGATTCTTCATCCCCCCACTGATTGTTTTAAAGAATTTAGGCTAAGTGCGCCACGTCCTGTGGCAAAGCCTAAGTAACCAACATGGAGGAATGAACTGCAATTCCTCCTCGTTGGCCATAACCATTCGGGCTTTTACGGGCAGTTGATCCCCAACTTATTCTTCCCGTTTCCTTGAAGACTTGAAGTGGGGGGGCTTACTGCCCGTTAATGCGGGATAAATAAGATAAGGCTGCTTCCGATGTGCTCGGAAAGCAGCCTTTTTAGGAGATGAATTTTAGCGTGAAATGGATTGTACTCACATTTATTGTTGTACCTACAGCTGAACTTGCTTTACTACTATATTCAGGAAAGACACTGGGTCTTCTGCCTACGATAGCTATCATCCTCATTACGGGGATAGGAGGGGCGTACCTCGCTAAGCGCCAAGGGATGAAGGCTTGGACTGAATTGAAAATGCGTATGACAGTTATGGAGACACCTGGAGATGCACTTATTGATGGTGTTTGTATACTATTTGGGGGGATTCTGTTAATCATGCCCGGTTTCATTACTGACTTAGTCGGCTTTTTACTACTCTTCAAAGGACCAAGAAATAGTATCAGACCATTCATTCAGAATTGGATCTATAATAAAATGAAAAAAGGTCAAATCGTTATCCGGTAAATAAAGGGTGCTGTCTTACTTTCAGTGCGGCAAAAAGTAAGAATGGCGTAAGTAGAATACCGGGTAATCCGAATAGATAGAAGGAAGAAGCTGTTATGAAAAAAGCATGAATTGGCTTTAGGTGAAAAGTGGATGCCCACATATAAGATTCGGCCATTTGTCTAGTTATCATGGTGAATAGATAGAGTAAAATGAGTGAGATTCCTATATATAGATTATTTGTGTATAGGAAGAAAGCAGCCATGGGTAGAAGGAACAGACCAATACCGAGGAATGGCAGGCTATCTGCTAGTGAGATAAGAAAAGCGTTACCAATGGGTGACTCGAATCGTAGAAGCAAGAACCCTATTGTGATAATACAGAATGTCAGGAAGAATAAACGTGCTTCTACCGACACAAACGTTCCGATTAGTTTACCGGATGTTGTAAACATTCTTTTAGCAGGTTGTCGTATGGCATTAGGGAAATAGACCAGAAACCAGTAGCGGTTTTTTCCCGATTCCCGTAGGGCGAAAAAGAAAGCAACGAGAAAAATGAACAAACTGAAGAGTTGTTGAAAAACGGTACTAATGATTGTTAGGGTGTATTCTAGAAGCGCGTGGCCATATTCCACAACTTTATCTTCGAGGAAAGTGAATAGCTTACTTAGGATGTCGGTATTTTGTGTGAATGGGGCAATATGGTGTTCGACAGTTGGAACGGTGTCAATAAGTCCGTGAATTGCAATGAAAGTGAACGCGCTCATTAAAAAAAGCATTAGTGTCATGACGAATAATGTAGCAATTGTAAGTGGAAGCTTGGTCATTGAGCGAACGGATGATAAGATAGGTGCAGTGAAGTAGGCAATGATGACAGCGATTGCCGCCGGGGGAACAGTAAACAGGATAATGCCCGCCAAAACAGCAGGCAACCATTTCATGAAAATTGAATGAAATGCTTGTTGCTTGTTCCGATTTTTCGGCATTTTCCGACCCCCTTTTTATAAATCAAAAAACAAAAACAAGCGTATCCATTCACAAAGATGACAAAATTGATTATAATGGTCGTTGTAAGCGTTTTTAAGTAGCGAATTAGTATTAGCAGACTAGCTGTTCATCTGTCTTTTTTTAGATAGGACAGCTGTACTGAAAGAGGGAGCGATTTATATGACGTCAACCAAAGGGTTGGAAGGAGTCGTAGCGACACAGTCAGCAATCAGTTCTATTATTGATGACACACTTACATATGTCGGCTATGATATTGATGATCTTGCAGATAATGCCAGCTTTGAAGAAGTTATTTATCTTCTTTGGCACCAGCGTCTGCCGAAAGAGGACGAGCTTGCAGAGCTGAAAAAACAGCTTGCAGAGAATATGTCTGTGCCTCAAGAAGTACTTAATCATTTCAAAACGTATCCGATTGCGGAAGTACACCCAATGGCGGCACTGCGTACTGCAGTATCTCTACTTGGACTATACGATGAAAAAGCAGAAGATATGTCTGATGAAGCAAATTACGAAAAAGCGATTATGCTTCAAGCAAAAATCGCTACGCTCGTAACATCATTCTCACGTATCCGTAAAGGCCTTGAGCCAGTTGCTCCAAAAGCTGAACTAGGCTATGCTGAAAACTTCCTATACATGCTTTCAGGTAAACAGCCTGAAGCAATTGCAATTGAAGCATTCGACAAAGCACTTGTCCTTCATGCAGACCATGAGCTAAATGCATCTACATTCACAGCACGCGTTTGTGTAGCAACGCTTTCTGATATGTATTCAGGTGTTACAGCAGCGATGGGCGCACTTAAAGGGCCACTTCACGGTGGTGCAAACGAACAAGTAATGAAAATGCTGATGGAAATCGGTTCAGAAGACAAAGTAGAAGCATATATCCGTGCGAAATTGGATAACAAAGAAAAAATCATGGGCTTCGGCCACCGTGTCTACCGCAAAGGTGACCCACGTGCGAAACATCTTCGTGCTATGTCTAAGCGTTTGACTGAACTTCGCGGCGAAGAGAAATGGTACAATATGTCCAATAAAATCGAAGAAATTGTTACTGGCGAAAAGAATTTGCCGCCAAACGTCGATTTCTATTCGGCTTCTGTCTATCATTCACTCGACATCGATCATGATTTATTCACGCCGATTTTTGCAGTGTCTCGTATTTCGGGATGGATTGCACATATTCGTGAACAATATGCGAACAATAGATTGATCCGTCCTCGTGCAGATTATACGGGACCAGGCATGCAGAAATACGTTCCAATTAAAGAACGATAAGAACATTAAAACATGGGGTAGCATAGATATATGCCGGCCCTCTGATTTTGAATTTGGGAGGAAATTAATCATGACTAACGGTGGAAAAATTACAGTAACTAATGGTGTTCTAAACGTTCCTGATCACGCAACAATTCCTTTTATTATCGGTGACGGTACTGGTCCGGATATTTGGCATTCAGCATCACGCGTACTTGAAGCAGCTGTCGATAAAGCTTACGATGGCAAGAAAAAGCTTGTGTGGAAAGAAGTTCTTGCAGGAGAAAAAGCATTCAACGAAACTGGCGAATGGCTTCCACAAGCAACACTTGACACAATTGATGAGTATTTGATCGCTATTAAAGGACCACTTACTACACCAATCGGTGGTGGTTTCCGTTCATTGAACGTTGCACTTCGCCAAGAATTGGATCTTTACACTTGCCTACGTCCAGTACGTTACTTTGAAGGTGTTCCTTCACCGGTTAAACGTCCTGAAGATTGTGATATGGTTATTTTCCGTGAAAACACGGAAGATATCTATGCAGGCATTGAATACAAAGAAGGTACACCTGAAGCGAAAAAAATGATTGATTTCCTACAAAACGAAATGGGTGTTAAAAATATCCGCTTCCCAGAAACTTCTGGAATCGGTATCAAACCTATTTCTGAAGAAGGTACAAAACGTCTAGTACGTGCTGCTCTTACTTATATTATTAAAGAAGGCCGCAAGTCATTGACGCTTGTTCACAAAGGAAATATCATGAAATTCACAGAAGGCGCATTCAAAAACTGGGGCTATGAAGTTGCTGAACAAGAATTCGGCGATAAAGTCTTCACATGGAACCAGTATGATAAAATCAAAGATGCTGATGGAACTGATGCTGCAAATGCGGCACAAGCTGAAGCTGAAGCAGCAGGAAAAATCATCGTTAAAGATTCGATTGCTGATATCTTCTTGCAACAAATTTTGACACGTCCAAAAGAGTTCGATGTTGTTGCAACAATGAACTTGAACGGCGACTATATATCTGATGCACTTGCTGCGCAAGTTGGCGGAATTGGTATTGCTCCTGGAGCAAACATCAACTACATTACTGGGCATGCAATCTTTGAAGCAACTCACGGTACTGCACCGAAATATGCAGGGCTTGACAAAGTTAACCCTTCTTCACTCCTTCTTTCAGGCGTCTTGATGCTTGAGCATCTTGGATGGAACGAAGCGGCAGCTATGATCACTGCTTCAATCGAAAAAACAATTGTTTCTAAAGTTGTAACGTACGACTTTGCTCGTCTTATGGACGGTGCAACAGAAGTGAAAGCATCTGAATTCGCAAATGAATTGATCAAAAATCTCTAATTATTAATACTCCAACGGCGGAAAACCCTAGTTTTCCGCCGTTGGAGATTTTTATTAGATTGAATGAGGGGTATGCCCTTCATACATATGAATAAAAGGAGAGTTAACCCATGACAATGCAACGTAAAAAAGTCTCAGTTATCGGTTCTGGTTTCACTGGTGCAACTACAGCATTTCTTTTAGCTCAAAAAGAGCTTTGTGATGTAGTAATCGTTGATATTCCGCAAATGGAAAATCCGACAAAAGGGAAAGCGCTTGATATGATGGAAGCTGGACCTATTCAGGGTTTTGATGCGAGTATTATTGGAACTTCAGATTACGCGGATACAAAAGACTCTGATATCGTCATTATCACAGCTGGTATTGCACGTAAGCCAGGTATGAGCCGTGATGACCTTGTTCAGACGAACCAAAAAGTCATGAAAATCGTAACGGGTGAAATTGTAAAACATTCTCCGGACACAACTATCATCGTATTGACGAACCCGGTTGATGCTATGACTTACACAGTATACAAAGAATCAGGATTGCCGAAAGAACGCGTAATCGGGCAATCTGGTGTACTTGACACCGCACGTTTTCGTACGTTTGTAGCGCAAGAATTGAACTTGTCTGTAAAAGACGTCACTGGTTTCGTACTTGGTGGTCATGGCGATGATATGGTTCCACTTGTACGCTACTCATATGCCGGCGGTATTCCACTTGAAACGTTGATTTCACCTGAGCGTCTTGAAGAAATCGTAGACCGCACACGCAAAGGTGGAGCAGAAATCGTTAACCTTCTAGGAAATGGTTCTGCTTACTATGCACCAGCTGCATCACTAGTGGAAATGGCTGAAGCGATTCTAAAAGATCAGAAACGTGTTCTTCCTTCGATTGCATACCTTGAAGGCGAATACGGTCTTGACGGAATTTACATCGGGGTTCCAACGGTGCTTGGCGCAGGCGGTATCGAAAAAATCATCGAACTAGAATTGACTGAAGGCGAAAAAGCGGCATTGGCTAATTCTGCTGAATCAGTTAAAGCTGTTATGAAAGTTCTTGTCTAATATCTTTTAAAAAAATCGGGTAGCGCGTATGCTACTCGATTTTTTTTCTGATTATTGATAAACTTGTATTATCACATTAAAAGGGGGAAATAAGTTGATACTAGGGAAGAAAAGACGCCTCGGTAGAAAAATAGAAGAGATTACTGTTGGAGAAAAATTGAAATTGACAGAGAAAATTGAAGATAAAGATCTACTGCTTTATCTTGGGCTAACAAATGATAGTAACCCACTCTATATCCAGCATGATTACGCTTCACAGACGGCTTATGGATTACCTATCGTACCAACTATTATGCTGACAGGGATTGTGACATCCGCCGTTTCAAAGTATTTACCCGGACCTGGTTCGCATATCGTGAAACAACAATTATCATTCCCGAAAGCTGTGTATCACTATACAATTATCAATTTTTTGCTCGAAATTATTCATGTTGATAAAGAAAAAAATTCAATAGATATTTCAATCGAAGCACTTGACGAAAAAGAGAACATCGTCATTTCTGGAATTGTGACAGTCATTCCGCCAAAAGTGGAAGAGCGTCTTACATCACAAACAATGGATAACTTTTGATAGGGGATTGATGCAAGTTGAGTTCAAGTATAAAGAAAATATTGATTGTCGATGACGAACAACCGATTCGAACACTACTAGAATACAACTTGAAGCAGGCACAATACGAAACAATTACTGCTGCTGATGGGGAAGAAGCGGTATTGAAAGCAGAAATGGAAAAACCTGATTTAATCTTACTTGACTTAATGCTTCCGAAAATGGACGGAATTGATGTCTGCAAAACCTTAAGACAGCGTGGGCTCGATATCCCGATTATCATGCTTACGGCAAAAGGGGACGAGCTCGACAAAGTGCTCGGTCTTGAGATTGGCGCGGATGATTATATGACGAAGCCGTTCAGTCCACGTGAAGTTGTTGCACGCGTTAAGGCTGTATTGAGACGCAGCGGGGAACGGACAGACAAAGTGGAAGAAACAGGAGTTTTAACGACTGGATTATTAACGGTGCACGCTGAACAATACGAAGCTTATCTTGATAAAGTAGAACTTGAGTTCACTCCAAAGGAATTCGAATTACTTGTTTATTTCATGCAGAATAAAAATCGGGTGCTATCAAGGGATCAGCTTTTAAGTGCAGTCTGGAATTATGATTTTGCTGGAGATACACGCATCGTCGATGTTCATGTCAGTCATTTACGTGAGAAAATTGAAGAAAACACGAAGAAACCTGTTTTCATCAAGACGGTAAGGGGAATTGGCTATAAATTTGAGGAGCCGAAAATTTGATGAAAGATTTATATTCTCGATTAACCATTGCTTGTGCAATTCTTCTTTCAGTTCTTTTAACTGGCCTCGGTATTGTCCTGGGTCAGTTTTTCCCTTTATTCGCGAGGGATATCGCACTTGATCTACAACGGCAATACTGGGTTTATTTAATCATCACGCTGATAATTGCATTTATTATCTCACTCTTTATAGCGATGCGAATGATGAAGCAATACGCTCGTCCCGTCGACGAAGTGACAAAAGTAGCCGTTCAAATTGCACAAGGCGATTACCTTGCAAGGACGAAGACGGATGAACCAGAATATGATAATGAACTTGCGATTTCTATTAACAAAATAGCGAGCAATCTGCAAGAGATGTCGACACTTCGAATGATGGAAAAAGAGCGCTTGAAAACACTTATAGAAAGTATGGGTAGCGGGCTTCTGATGTTTGGTCGTGAAGGATCAGTCAATCTTGTAAATGGGGTATTCGAAAAGACGTTTGGATTTTCAAAAGAGGAGCCAATTGGTAAGACGTTCAAAACAATCGGTTTACCGATTGAAATTGAAGATTTGATTGAAGATGTTTTTATGACAGAACAAGTACGTGAAAAACAGGTTAGGATTGATTCAAGGGGGGTTTATTCCTACATGGGCGTTTATGGTGCGCCTGTTATCGGCCATCACGGGAATTGGCTCGGTATTGTTGTTGTCATGCATGATATTACAAAGCTTGTCCGACTTGAAGAAGTAAGAAAAGATTTCGTTGCAAATGTATCCCACGAACTTCGTACTCCTATTACCTCAATTAAAGGGTTTACTGAAACATTATTAGATGGTGCGATGAATGAACCTGTAATAATGAAAGAATTTCTTGAAATCATTCAGAAAGAAAGTAACCGACTACATCTATTAATTGATGACTTGCTCGAATTATCAGCAATGGAAAGAGAAAACTTTTCACTTCAGTTTGGACATGTTGATTTACTAGAACTGATGAATGATGCATTGAAAATCGTTTCCGGTAGTCTGGAGCGTAAGAAGATGGCTATCAACTTGGAGATTGCAGATAAGATTGTTATCGAAGGCGATGCAAGCCGATTAATTCAAGTAATGGTGAATCTCTTATCGAATGCGATTAACTATTCAAAAGAACAGACAAAAATCACTGTTTCAGTTAAAATAATAGCGAAAAATGCCATTATCGAAGTACAAGATGAAGGAATCGGTATCGAACAAGTTGAATTGGCACGGCTGTTTGAACGTTTCTACCGTGTTGACCGTGCTAGGAGTCGTGACTCGGGTGGCACAGGGCTAGGACTAGCCATTGTCAAACACCTCGTGGAAGCCCATAGTGGTACAGTCGAAGTGGAAAGTGCAATCGGTGTTGGTACATTGATTCGTATTTGTCTACCATTGCGGCAAGGTAATTAAGCAATCCCACGTCTGTTGATTGACCAAAAGTAACCAGAAAATAACTTGATCACAGACTAGGTGCTACGTGTATAGTTGCTTTTAGATCGCTTTGGATTGAATGACTTCTATACGATT
>CAZWAW010000009.1:38816-55679 GCA_964632025.1 uncultured Sporosarcina sp. | reverse complement strand
ATTTCTCCATTATTTCATCTGCACGACTTGTAAAACGTCCGCCCCAAAGTTTCATTTATACTCCCACTCCTTTTTTGTATTTTCTAGCATTCAGTTTCGATAATAAAATTACTGCCAAGACAAGAAGAACAACTGTCAAAACCAACGTCAGTGCGCTGCCTGTAATACCTGCAACGATAAATCCGACTAGTGCAATCGTTCCGTTAAGAAGGGCATACGGGAATTGTGTTTTCACGTGATCGATATGATCGGCTCCCGCCCCTGTCGATGATAAAATCGTTGTATCTGAAATCGGTGAACAATGATCTCCGAAGATTCCTCCTGATAGGACTGCTCCTATACAGACTAACAGATGCGCATCGAGTGCGACAGCCATCGGTATAGCAATTGGCAGCATGATGGCGAACGTCCCCCAAGATGTCCCTGACGCGAGAGCCATTCCAGCGCCGACAAGGAACAGAATGGCTGGGATGATGAACGCGGGAACATTTCCTTGCATTACTTCAACAATAAAGCTTGCCGTTCCCATTTCATTGATCACTTTACCTAGAGACCACGCTAAGACAAGCGTGACAGCAACATACACCATTTTCTGCATACCCGATGTGTAAATCGTGAAAATCTCATTAAACTTTTTAACTTTGTAGACAAGCATTAAAATAACAATCGTAATTGCCGCAAATAGATAAGCCGTCGATAAAGCAACCCTAAAATCATTGCCAGGTACCGGCTTGAATGGGAATCCGAACGAGACCAAAAGTCCGAATAACGTAATAAACAACACCGCTAAGGGAAGCAGTATTAAATTTGCATGACTCCCCTTAGTCATATCATCGCCTTGCTCCGCTTTCCGGAGAGGTGTTGACGTTGGCCAATATAGAGCTCCCGTCTGTTGAATCCGTCTTTCCGCTTTCGCCATAGGACCGAAATCTAATTTTGTTATGGCCATAAGTGGCACCATTGTAACAGCTAAAATAGCATAAAACTGAAATGGAATGACCTGTACTAACGTGCTGAACTCGGAAGTCTTGATGCCCAACAAATCAAATTCATTTTTAATGAGCCCCATTATGTATACACCCCATCCGATGAACGGGATTAAAACCGCCACTGGAGATGATGTTGAGTCAATAATCCAAGCGAGCTTCTCTCTAGATATTTTCGCTTTATCAAAAATTTTCTCAAACACGGGGCCTACAATAAGAGGCGTTCCAATATCAGAGAAAAAGATAAGTACACCGCCAAACCAAGCAGCCAGTTGCGCTCGCACACGTGTATTAATGAACCTCGCCGCTTTATCTGCAAGCGCCGCACCACCACCTGACTTCTCCATAAGTGCAACAAACCCACCTATGAAAAACAGTAAAACTAATACAGCAGCATTATAGCTATCTGCCACTTGTGGAAACAAATAATTTCCGATTGTCTCCATTGTCGCCTCAAGCGGACGACCGCCAACCAAAAGCAAAACACCAAAGTATGTACCAGAAAATAGTGAAATGATGACATTTTTCGTTACTACGGCCAAAATGACCGCAAGTATTGGTGGTAGCAATGATACAATACCCATGTGTTCCATTGAAATCTCCTCTTCCATTCACAGAATTTGTATAATTATAAATTTTATTTTATTATGTATTGCTTTGCAAGACCTATTAATGCTCAATATATGATTACCTATTCATTATGAATAAATTCACCCTAAACCTAGATGTTATAAATTACTGTCCATACGAATGACATTCTGTTTACAATTCTTAAATGCTCGACTCCTTAGTTAAGAGAAAATTCCACCTATAATTATTAAGTAAATTAAATTCACTGGACGAATAATTATTCACTATACTGTATTATAATTACAACCTCGCTTGATAGCAACCATTTTTTAATACAAATAAGCGCAACTGGTCGTTGCGCTCTAAATTTGTCCGATAGTCTACCTACTTTAACGCTCCAGTATTAAGCAAGTTAAAATCGACTTTCACCTCACACTCTGCAGAAGTGATTACTTTTCTTGATAAATCTTCTGTCCATCTTCCTTTATGATACATTCTGAAATATTCACTAAAGCCAACGGGGTCAACTTCTAATTGCCGTAATTTCTTGATAAGATCTTCTACGTCTTTTTCAATGCGCTTACTTACTTCTTTTTCTAGTTCTTTGTATTCTTTCATCTTCCCTAGATCCTTCTTACCTTTATATTCATATAAGGATCCTTGTAAGGTAATCGCAATATTTAATTTGGGAGACTCTATATTTCGATTGCTTGTTATCTTCACTTTGTTTTTCACAAGTTCAATCTGTAGTTTTTCTTTACCTGCATGTCCATCTAGTGTGAGGGCAAGCGGTGGTAGTTTTCTTTTGCCTATTAAAGCCTGAATCATCGAGGATTCCTTACGCGATATTGTCCCTATCATTTTCCCTTTATCAAACAGAGCAACACTTGCAATTTTGACCGACGTTTTTTCGAGCTCTACATAGGGAACCATTGAAAAATAGATAGGGTTGGATTCCGAGTACTGAAAGTCATGCAGGGTTGTAAAAGGACTAAAAGACGTATGAGGTGTAGGATGCAACAAATCATTTAAATAAGAATCCGTATTTGGTTTATCCGGAAAACTAGTTGTTAATATAGCTTCTGCTCGATCTTTCACAATAGCAAGACGTACATTATTTCCTACAGTTGAATTTCGATAGAAATGTTCAATAACTTCCGCAACTCGGCCACTTCTTGCAAATTCTTCGCTAAATAGTAACGTTCGTAATTGATTTAAGATGATCATTTTGTCTGCCTGCGCAGAAACCTCTACAAGCCCTTCTTGTATTAGTTGTGTTTCAACTGAATAGATTTGTGTGCTTTCTGACGATTCAGTTAGCGGATGCGGAAGTGATACGGTCATTAGCATCTTTTCCTCATTTATCACATCGAAAGCGATAGTACTAGCCATCGCCAAATCTTCTACAGATGTCCGCCCCGCCTCTTCTGTGCATCCAACTAACAACAATGAACTACTCATTAAAAATAGGTAGACGTGCTGTTTCATTTCACACCTTCTTTTTTGGCTTTCAATAAATGAACAATACACAAAAGGATTGGCCAAACCATAAATCCATAGGCAAAATAATTCACACGCTCATACAACATTTTTTGGAATTCTTGCGGAAACGGTATGTTAATGAAGAGATAGGTGATAATGGCGATGATATATAAATGAACCTTTTTTTCTGATGTGCGAATTGAATCGATTCCCCTTTTGGCGACCCATAAATAAGCGGAGGCAGTCGTTAGAATGAAGAAAACCCATAGCGATATGGCCAACACATCCACTCGTTCGAGAAATGAAAGTTTTACTGCATTAAATAGATACAACACAGGGTACAATACATTTTCCAGTTGCCACTCGGAAAAATACATCACACTAACAAGCACTGTCACAAAGTAAATGAAGCCACATATCCATATTCCTATTGAAGCTTGTTTAAATGCTTTTTGTTGATGAATAATATATGGGAAATAAAACAGAATTAATTCAAACCCCGCCATCGAAAAAAAACCTTTTTTAGTCGCTGTGGATAGCTCCTGCATCGAGAAGTTAAAAAGAGGTAACGCATGGCGAATATCCCCGTCAGCTATTCCCCATGTCAAAAAATAGATGATTCCAGTGACGAGGAAGAAACTGATAATACAAAAGCGGGCAATTGATTTGATGCCGCCACTTACAATGTAAACGAGTAGGAGGAAAAAAATGAAAAGTGGACCTGTAATCGTTTTATCCGGCAACGAAACAACTTGTATAAGCGTTAAATAGCCTTCACAAACAGCCGCTATGACGACGATCAAATAGATGATCAGTATACTATTAATGCTTTTCCCTACCCATTTACCAAGTAGTTTTTCATGAATGGCGAATAAATTATCCGCACTATATTTTGACGCAAGCCATATCATCGGAAATAATAAGAGATTTGCGATAAACGCAAACATAAGCGGGAACCACCACTGACTATAGCCTACTGAACTTAACAAATTCGGTAATGATAGTACGGTGCTCCCAATCATCACGTTTTGAACGAGAAATACGACATGGTAACCATTTAATTGTTTAGTTTGGTTATCATCCATACTTTACTCTCCCCCTTCTCCTGGAGGCTTTTTTAGAGTTAAAGATCTTGAGACACCCTTTTTGTATTTTTGCAAATAAGTTGGCAGTCGGACAAAGCTATCTAAAAGATCTGACCATTTTCTAGGAATCACAGGGGTCATATAAGGCGTTCCTAGAGAGGATAAACTTAATAAATGATGCATAAGCCACGCAAAAGCAATCATCTGACCATAAAGTCCAAATAAACCTGCAGATATGATAAAGAGGTAACGGACTACGCGACTCGAATTACTCATCGTAAAACTTGGCGGTAAAAAGGATAGCAATGCCGAAATCGCCACTAATACAATCAGTGTATTGCTGACAAGACCTGCTTCAACAGCCGCTGTCCCAATGACGATACCACCAACGATACCAATCGTTTGCCCAATTTTTGTCGGCATGCGTGATCCCGCTTCTCTTAACACTTCAATAACAAGTTCCATAAAGAGAACTTCAATAACTGGTGGAAAAGGTACCTTACTTCGTGACTCTTGTAGATTTATCAGTACTTCAAATGGTAGGACCTCTGGATGGAAAGACAGTGCAGAAATATAAAAGGGAGTTAGCATAATTGTAAAAAAGAAACCAAAAAAACGAATACAGCGCAGTAATGTAGCAGTTGTCCAGCGATTATATTCGTCCTCTGGGGACATGAAAAACTCAAAAAATGTACTCGGACAAATTAAGACGCCTTGCGTATTATCCATCATAATCACAATCCGTCCATCTAAAAGAGAGGTTGTTACAAAATCCGGTCGTTCTGTCATATGATATTGTGCAAATGGCGAAAATTTATGTTCCTCCATTAATTGACTTATCGTTGAAATGTCATTAATCCCAGGCCAATCCAACGCTTCAATCTTTTTAAAAACTCGATTCAAATTCTCTTTACTCGCAATTGTTTCTATATAAACAATCGAAACTTTAGTATTTGTCTCTGTTCCTATAATGTAGTCTTTACATTTCAAATTTGTATTTTTAATTCGCCTTTTAATAAGAGACAAATTTGTCTGTAACGATTCAGTAAAAACATCGCGAGGACCGCTAACCGTTGATTCTACATTTGATTGCGTGATTGAACTAGTTGGCGGGCTATATGTATTTACAGTTATGAATAGATTTTTATTGTGAAAATATACAATCGTATTCCCTTCAGCAATTGAAGATAAAATGCTTGAGAGATTGACTTTCTCGGGTACATCAGCAGATTTCAACAAGTCTTCTTTGTTAATAAGCAATGGTGCGATTATAATTCTGTGTAGAGTGAGTTTTTCGACAAGTGAACTAAAGTAAATAACCGTCACGTGTTCTTCGTCTATTTGAATGTCTTTAAATACGGCATCATCTACTCCATCTAACTTAGCCTTTATCACGTCAATTGGAATAAGCGCTTTGTCGTTTTGGTCATTCGAAAAACTCATCTCTATCCCCTTCTTTTTCGTGTACTATACTTATCAATATTTCCCAAATTGCGAGGGTTTATACAAGAATGAAACGTCTAGCCTTAAACAACTTGGCATTTATGAATATATTTCCGCTACTATATTTGACGATTACATATTTGATCAAGGAGTGGACCCGCTCAAAGTCCTCAACCTTTTCCTTGCTGTCTGAATTCGTCAGTGTTACAATTGGAAAACGTCTTAATTTAGCGAGTGATAGCTATGAATGCATTCAACCTGAACGATTATACGAATACCCCAAAACCTTGACAGGAGCCTGTCAAGGTTTTTTGTTTCCCTCGGGAAAGATATCAAAAGGAGGTCATCATTGATGAATAAGCATAGTCATTCAAGTGCTTCAATAATTGCGGTTTGGATCAGTTTAATAAGCAATATCCTCCTAACAGGGATTAAACTTGTTGTGGGTTTCCTATTTCAAAGTCCAGTTCTTCTAGCTGATGGTTTCCATAATGCAGGCGACGTGATTGCCAGTGGTGCCGCCCTTACCTCGATGCGTATATCCAAGCGCCCCGCGGATGATGACCATCCATATGGACACGGCAAAGCAGAAGTAATCAGTTCTGCTATTGTGGCACTGATTTTAGGAATTGCCGCACTCTATATAGCATATGAAGCGATTTCTGCACTTTTCGAGGAACCAGCAAAAGCTAGTTTCATTGCTTTACTAACTGCTTTCATTTCGCTTATATGGAAACAGGTCTTGTATGTCTATACAATCCGGATTGGTAAATTAACCAATAGTAAAGGGTTGATTGCGACCGCCTATGACCACTTGGCAGACGTCTACGCTTCCCTAGCAGCTGTTGTGGGAATCGGGCTTGCACTCATTGGAGATTTGTACAACATTCACTTCCTAGCTTACGGTGATCCCGTTGCCGGCATCATCGTGTCGTTTTTAGTGCTCAAACTAGCGTCTGAAATTGGTAAAGAAGCAATGGACGTCCTTATGGAGAAAAATATCAGCCAGATCAGGCTCGATGAATTCGCGGCCTTAATCATGACAATCCCTGAAGTGAAACGGATTGACCGTTTGCGTGCCCGGGAACATGGACATTATATTTTGGTTGACCTTCGTATAGGTGCCCCTGGCGAAATGACAATTCAGGAAGGGCATGACGTCGCCCATAAAATCAGAGATACCATTATGGAACACAATAATGATGTGGATGAGGTTTTGATTCACTTGAATCCTTGGTATGAAGAAAGTGAATAAAAAAATTGCGTACATGTCAGTTGAAGTGACATGTACGCAATTTTTTATTGATTACTTAATTTTTCTCTGGTGGTGCTTCTTCATCTAATCCAGGAGCTTCCACTTCGTCCTCTGTCGACAAAAACTGTTGTAATGCCTGTTTATTTTTCTCGAAATCGATACTAAGAACTGCCCCTGCCGCTACACGCTTCTCTTCAAAAGAGTGTTCAACAGGAATACGTAGCGTCTCTATTTTATCAGTCTTGCCAATAAGTAAACCTTTACCGATTGTAAGGATTGTTCGATTATCCACATTTGTATTAACGTAAGGTTCCACAACGCCAAGTAATTTTGGCAAGTTCAGTAAACTGTGGACACTCACAGCTTCATCCTTTAATTTCGACAACGCTTCCTGCTGCCGTTCCACCCGCCCATAATCATTATGTTTATCGTGGCGGAAACGCACATAGCCAAGTAACTGTTCGCCATTTAACAATTGATTGCCGGGCTGTAATGTCATTCCAATTCCATGAGACATGGTATAAGGAATATCAACTTCTATCCCATTAGGCGCTATAACGTCTACGATTTTCGAAAATCCAGTAAAGTCAACAATTGCATAGGAATGAATATCAACATCGAAATTTTCCTTTATCGTTTTCCTGACAAGTTCGGGGCCTCCAATAGAAAAGGCAGCATTCATTTTATGGTAACCGTGATCTGGAATATCCACATACGTGTCTCTCATAATAGAAACGAGTTTCATCTTATGAGTTGTTTGATTATAATGAGCAATCATTAACGTATCAGCTCGTGCGTCTTCATCCCCGCGAGAGTCACTACCTAATAATAGAACATTAATTTCACCAAACTGGGGATCTGCACCCTCAAATTCACCAAACGTCGCGTCGTCTTCTTTAACCAGTCCTTTATTTCCCAAAGATAATCCGCTATAGTATTGAGCTACCCCATATACGATTCCCGCTAACAGAATCAATGTAGTCACGAAAAAGAAATTCCTTAGTCCTTTACGTTTCTTGATTCTTCGGTCGCTTCTTTTCATAACTAAATCCACCTATCATTAAATTCTATGTCATGTTTTATCGAATTAATGCCTAGCGCTATCTAGACTATAAAAATTCTATAGTTGTAGAGACATCTTGTCAACAATCTGTGGTCCCTATCAGGATACCCCCTCCCCTTTATTTGACACCGCTTCGGTGGAATAATTCAAGAAAATAGATGTTGCAAATTAAAAGCCTAACGGAACAATGTAGGCTATACTAAGATATAAGAGGAATGCAGTTCAATCCCTCTCTAGTCAAGGAGATGATCTGAAATGTTAAAAAAACAGATGGAAAAGTATATTGCAGAAAATACGCTGGATAATAAAATCGAGTTCTTTAATGTGGATAAAGAATACGCTGCCAAACATCAATTGATTGCCGGGGATGTAACCGTTGAAGAAAAAGCGTTTCAATTCAGCGCCATTGAACGGTGCGTTAAAGAAACGGAAAATTTGATTCGAGAAGAAGATCAGAACTTTTTAAATGACAGCATTTCATACTTAAAAAATCATATGAATGAATTCGTTTATGTAGAATCAAATGCTTTTGAAGTGATTAGAGTCGATGCCGTCGTTCTTGAACTTGATGATGTCTTTGAAACGTACACCGCCTTATTTGGACTGAAATTACAAAAGAAATTCGGGAATGACATGAAAGCATATCTTGACACACATTTACGCGGAGATGGTGCAAAGTATAGTGTGATGTTTTCCATTGAAGACGGGTTATGGGATATCAATTTTGCACTTGACTATATAGAAGGTTTTAGTGAAGACTTATCTTTTGTTGAGGTTTATCAACTGATGTACGACTTTATATTCAAAATGATTGAGACCGTTGATGAAGCGCAGTGAAGGATGGGAATTAATTGAGTGATTTAGGTTTTATTTACACATATACGCAGCACACAGATGAGCATGATTTGTGTCTGTTAGAGATGAGATCCTTTTTTGGCTTTGATGTCACTTCTACCGTGTTGAGAAGTTCGATTAAAATCGATCCAAGTCGTAGTGCATTTATGAAAGAACGACTTGAAGTTATGTATGAAGGTGATAATCTTGAGGAAATCTCACAACAGGTTGAACAATACGATTTAGGTAATTCTACATTTAGGGTCGTCAGTTTGAATACAACGGATCTCGATACAACGAAAAAGATTGGGCACCCGGAACGTCGAAAAATCGAGCGTGAAATCGGGCTACGTATCAATGGTACTCCTGATTTAGTAAACCCAGCCGTCAATACGTTTGGCATTGTTTTATTGGATGGTAAGTGGTATTTCGGGAAGCTTGTTGAAAGTGAATCGGTCTGGTTCCTTCATCAGAAAAAACCGCATATGTACTCTACAGCATTAAGTACACGTGTCGCAAGAGCAGTAGCTAATATTGCGGTTCCACATACAGAGGGTGTGCGAGCAATCGATCCTTGTTGTGGCATTGGAACAGTGCTAGTTGAGGCATTATCGATGGGTATTAACATCGTCGGACGGGATATTAACCCGCGTGTCGTTTTAGGTTCCCGAAAGAACATTGCTCATTTTGACCTCGTAGGTAGTGTAGATGTCGGCCCTATTGCAGAAGTCGTTAACGACTATGACGTCGCGATTATCGACATGCCTTATAATCTCTTTACACATATTACACCTGAAGCGCAACTTGAAATATTGAAGGAAGCACGCCGCTTTACAAAGAAAGTCATCGTTGTGACGATTGAAACAATCGATCACATGGTTGAAGAGGCGGGATTCGTCATTACTGATCGCTGTGTTGCGAAAAAAGGGCATTTTATCAGACAAGTACTTGTTTGTGAATAAAAGGAAAGACCTCGTTCAAAGTAATGAGGTCTTTCCTTTTTGTGATTTTGCAGGAGGTATTTCCCCCTAATTAAACTTCAGATAATATAACTCTATTTCTTCCTTCCGTTTTTGCTTGATACAATGCCTTATCTACTCTGTCGAATAATTCTTCTATTGTCTCTTTATAATCACGATAACCGCCAACACCTAAAGAAATCGTTATATAATCATTTGTTGGGCATAACGATGACGAAACAGTCGTTCGGAGCCTTTCGGCAATTACCATAGCCTCCTGAACATCTGTTTCAGCCAACAATACAACGAATTCCTCCCCACCCAATCTGACACATACATCATCGCCTCTTACAATATCGTTCATTTTTTTCGCGAGAAACTTTAGAACTTCGTCTCCAATATGGTGGCCGTATTTGTCATTGACGACTTTGAAATGGTCGATATCAACCATAATAATCGAAAACTGTTTTTTGTCCAAAGCCCACTTCGTTGTGACTTTATCTCCATATCTACGATTCTTTAATCCGGTAAGAGGGTCTGTGTAGGAGCGTTCTTTGTAATTCTCTACCCTCTGTTGCTGGCTTTTCGCATATTCATGAATTGTTTCATTTAATTGCTTTGCCTCAAAATACCATGTTGGAATGTCGGCATATTCGCTTTGTCCCTCTTTTTCTTTTAGATTTGCCGAAAATGTTGCCAATTTACGCAGCGGAGATGATAATTTATCGGTCAAAACAATAGTTAAAAAGAAAAAGAATATGATAAAAGGAAGAGCGTATAGTAGCATTTTATATATCATCCCCTTCAAAGGTTTAATGCTTACTCCATAGGGGGTTTGGGAGACAACTCCCCATCTACTCGACTTAATGTATGTGTAGCCGGCAAGATATTCCTTCCCTTCCAAGTTCGTAACTTTTTGTGCACCGCTTTCATGCCCTAGTATTTTTTCCGCGACTTTATTTTCGTCGACCATTTCCCCGATTCGTTTTGGATCCGGATGGTAAATCAACATCCCCTTATTATCGAGTACCCAAACATAAGAACCGTCTGTTGCAAATTCTTCGTCGAGGATATCTTGAATAATATTATCTTCCTGCAAATAAACTGTGCCGCTTAAGAAACCCAGGTATTCATTTTTTTCATTCCACAAAGGGGTGGAAATTAGAATGAGCAGCCTTCCAGTTGCGGCTTTATAAGGCATGGAGATAAGATTTTCTCTTTTAAGGAGCGCTTCTTTCGGACCATCCGTATCTAATTTTCTTCCTACTATGCCCAATTCTGGCGAGGTAGCAAGTACCACTCCCTCTTTATTTACAATCGATAGGGAATTAAAGTTTTTACTGCTAGTTAATAGATCAGCAAGTGTACTAGATAATTTTTCAACATCATCAATTTCGGCACTAATCTCGGAAGCTTTAACTTGCAAATTACTTTCCATTCCATTAAATACTTCCTCCGTCAAACGTGCCAATTTCATTGAATACACTCTGTTGATTTCTAGAGAATTATTTATTAAGTTTTCTTTTGTTACATAATAGCCTGATAGTAACGTAGTACTGAGTATGCCAATCATTGCGAATGATACGAGAAGCATTATCCAGAATCGTAACGTTTTGATCATATGTATTACCTCTTTTTAAGTTGTATTTGGTATCTATCATTATATCGGTTATAAAGGTGACTGTTGAATCTCTAAAATTATTAGAAATAGAAAGTAAAGTACCACTAATCAGTTTAATGCAGGATGAGAAGGTTCCACTTTCCCTATATATGGTATATAATTCGAGGGATGTCCATATTTAAATTGTAACACTGTTAACTAATTATGTTTAGGTAGTAAATACCATTACATTCACAACGACACTTCGGGGGTCTCTATAAGGTGCCTTCGCTCAAACTTTAAATTTCTTCAAATGTTCAATATTAAGAGTTGAAAGACGGTGATGTAATGGAAGTAAAGTCAATTTGGGATGAAAGATTGAAGGAGTTTTACATTGAAATCGTGAAATACTTTTCACTTATTGCAATGGGTGTATTTTATTCCTTTATCATTTTTGGTAGTGTTTTTCTTTATTACTACATGAAGTTTCTTCAATGGTTACCTCCCCATTTTCCAACCGAAATGATAGCATCATTCGTAATTACGTTCACTTTTTTAAAGGCGAGCGTTCGTACATTTGTCAAAAAAGCTGATGTTATCTTTTTAATGCCAGCGGAGACAGCGTTATCCTCCTATTTTAAGAAATCGATGTTTTATAGTGCCTTATTAGATGCAATCAAATTGATAATCATGCTACTAATGATCAGCCCTCTTATAAAACAGGGAGAAATTTTCAATGCTGTATCTATTATTACTTTTTTGGGCTTAATCATGTTAAACATTCGCCTGACTTGGATTGAACAATGGCTAACTACTAAACTTCAAAAACTCATTCACATAGTCCTTCGATTTTCAACATTTTATACAATTATTCATTTTATGTTTACCGGTATGTGGGCAATTTCAGGAACTTTATTGATTGTCAATTCCTTTCTCTGGTTCTATATATTTACTACTAAAGGGAGATGCGTTAATTGGGACCTTTTAATAAATCAAGAAGAAAAGTCCCTGTTAAAGATCTATAGATTTATTAATTTCTTTATTGATGTCCCTCACCTTAAGCATTCATTTAAACGCAGGAAGCTTTTGGCTTGGTCGATAAAAAAAGCCATAACTTATAAACATTCTTCTTCCTACACGTACTTATTTTCACACTTATTTATCAGGTATAATGCATTTTATTATTTGTATGCCAGATTAACCTTAATAGGGGTTGGTATTAGTTATTTCTTTCCTGCTTATGGCTGGATTGTCGCTTTTCCGCTATTATTTTTATCTGGGTACCAGTTACTCCCTTTACAATACTCAATAAATGACAGTTCTCGTATTTATCCCGTATCAACTAAGACACGTAAGCAGTCTTTTCAAATACTACTAATGAGCCTGTTAATCATGCAGCTACTTTTTTTCAACTTGGCTTCGTTTAGTTCTATTTTCCACATAAAAGTTGTTGTACTAATTTTTATGGAGTTGTTAGTTATATACTGGTTTGTTTACTTTTTTGCATCGAAACGCATCTTTGTTCAGTAAATTTAAAAACCCAAAAAGAAAGTGCCCAGTATGATGACTGAGCACTTTCTCTTTTTAGTTTGAAACATGTGTTGTAAAGTCGGCCAATAGACGTGCACCATAGCCCGTCGCAGATTTCGCATAGTATCCTGAAGCGCTGCTCTTACTCATCATGCCTGCCATATCGACATGCAACCATTTACTTTCTTTTGGTACGAAACGGCGTAGGAATAAGCCTGCCGTAATGGATCCTGCCCCACCTAATGAACTGATGTTGTTCATGTCCGCATAGTCACTGTCTAGCGACTTATCATATGCTTCGACTAATGGCATCGGCCAGATGAAATCACCATTTTGTGCGCCTATTTTTTTCATTTCAGCAGATAAGTCTTCATCTCCAAATACGCCCGCTAGTTCTGTACCAAGTGCATTGACAATCGCGCCTGTAAGCGTTGCGATATCGACAATGTATTCCGCTTTCCACTCGCCTGCACGAATAAGTGCATCTGCTAAAATGAGGCGTCCTTCTGCGTCAGTATTGCCCACTTGCACCGTCAATCCGTTTTTATAGGTGATAACTTCACCTGGTAAGACGGATGTGCTGTCTGGCATGTTTTCCACGATTGGAATAAGTGCCACGACATTCACTTTTGCTTTCGATTTCGCAAGCAATGTCAGTGCACCGGAAACGGCTGCTGCTCCGCCCATATCCATACGCATATCACTTAGGTCTTTGCCGCTCTTCAAGCTGATGCCACCTGTATCGAATGTCACGCCTTTACCGACGAGTGCCACAAGCGGTTTCGATGCGTCACCCTTGTAAACTAGTTCAACGAATGAAGGCTTGTAGATACTGCCACGCGCGACTGTCAGGACGCCATTCATCTTCATTTCCTCAAGTTTTTCTTTATCGAACACATTCACTTCAACGCCAGTACCTTCAAAGTTTTTCTTCAATACTTCCGGGAATGTTTCTGGATTTAAGACGTTGGATAGTTCATTCATCAAGTCGCGTGAGAATGCAGTTGCTGCTGCACGGATTTTACCTGCTTCAATGAATGGCTTAGCTTCGTCTCCAACTACATGAAGAGTAGTTTGGAATGCTGTGACATCCGATTTATAGGTAACAAATTGATAAGATCCCAGGTCCCAACCTTCTGCAAATGCTGTTAGGACAGATTCTTTATCCAACTTTCCATAAGCATTCGAAAGAGTTTCTGCTTGTATACTTGCTGTTTCGGCTTTTTGAGCGCTTACATCACGAGCAATATTCCCTGCTGTTACACGAACTTTTTCAAGTGTCATATCTTTTTCTTTGCACTCTTTTACAACAATATAATGCGTTTCTTCGATTAATACAGAACTATGCCCCGCTTTTTTATTGGCTACAAATTGTTTGATCGCAGCATTTCCCGAAACAATTGGATCGTTTGCGAAAATAACTTTTACTTCATTAGACATATGATTTTCCCCCGGATAAATTATTTCGACTTCTAAAATAGTTTATCACAAATTATCCAACTTCAACGAATTATCTTTTTTCGGAAAGTACAAGACAAAGTGTTGCGAAAGGCCCTAACAATAAAGAGAGAAGAAACCAATTGAACCCACTTCTATTTTTTCCTTGTGCCAATCCCGCGTTGAGCAATGCGAGCGTTCCCCAGCCTACGAAATAGCTATTGTCCAAATGAATCACTCCTTTTTAACCTTATCATGTAATACGTCCCAGTTGCCTGAAGGTTCCCTGCATTCACCTCAAAAATGTAGATATGATACACTTTTCTTAATCAAATCTTTTGGGAGGTAACTGCGTTGAAAAAAGTATGGAACTATAATGGAATCATTGAGAAATTTGAAGCGAATCGCAATGAGGAACTGGCTGGACCGATGGCGGCGTATATGAAAGGTCACTTCCCTTTCCTTGGCATCAAGAGTCCCCTTCGTAAGGAATTATTAAAAGAGCAGTTTGTGGAATACGCATTGCCTGAACCTGAGCAACTTTTTGAAGAGGTATGGAAACTTTATAATCTTCCAGAGCGAGAGTTCCAATATGCAGCCATTGCGTTGATTGAGAAAATGAAAAAGCATTTAACTACGGAGGACTTTCCCGTCTTACTACAGTTGATCGAAACGAAATCATGGTGGGATAGCGTCGATTCGATTGCTCCTCATTTTGTAGGTCGTATTGTAAAACTTGATCGCGATTACGGCGAAAAAATCATGTTGGAGTGGTCTCTTTCGAACAATATGTGGACAAACCGTTCAGCAATTCTTCATCAACTAAAATTCAAACAAGAGACGGATACGGATTTATTATTCGAAATTATCAAACGACATTCTAGTTCTGGTGAATTTTTCATCCAAAAAGCGATTGGTTGGGTATTACGCGAATATGCCAAAACGGATCCGGATTGCGTGAAATCATTTGTGGATAGACATCCTTTAAAACCACTTAGTAAAAGAGAAGCTCTAAAACACTTTAAGTGAAAGTAATAAGACATCTGAAAATCAGGTGTCCCTTTTCCAACTCAGTACCTTGCAATGAACAATACCTTATGATATATTGTTGTCAGAAAGTACTTTGTATAAGTCAGTACTATTTATTGACTAGTAGTGAAAGGAGTGTGTGAGAAGTGAATGTGCAATTCAAAAAAGGTGTGCTGAATTTATGCGTGCTTGTTCTTCTCGATAAGCAAGATCGCTATGGTTACGAGCTTGTGCAAAAGATTTCCGATCAAATTTCCATTTCTGAAGGATCAGTTTATCCCCTGTTGCGACGTTTAACGAAAGAAGGCTATTTCACGACCTATTTGCAGGAGTCAACAGAAGGACCTCCCCGTAAGTATTATAAATTGACGGATGTGGGTCGGACCTATCTTCACGACCAGCTAGCGGAGTGGAAAAATTTCACGGATGGCGTCAATACACTAATCGAGGAGGGTGTACGTAATGACTGAAAACCAATTTATAGGTGAACTTGAAACTGCATTGAAACAACTGCCTGCTGAGGAACGGAATGATATTATTCAAGATATCCAGGAATACTTCACTAACGGTCGCGAGGATGGAAAGTCAGAAAGTGAGATTGCTACTTCTCTAGGGTCTCCTGTTAAAATTGCTGAGGAATTACTTGAATCGTATTCATTTGTGGAAAATAAAGTGGAAATCGCATCGACGAATGAAATCATTACAATCCAAGATGACCGATTTATGAATGTCGATATCAACGTCCAGCATGGCGCACTAGTTGTCAGTCCGTCTGACAGTTCGGTGACGACCGCTGAATTGATTGGCTCCAATGAGAAATTGAAACTAACTGCGGAAGTGGTTGGCGATACATTGTTCATCCGGCTGAAAAGCCTACGCCACTGGTTACTCATGTTCAATTTCAACATGAAGGCAGTGACACTCAACGTGTTCATTCCTAAAAAGCTGTATCAATCGATTGCGATGAAGACCGATAATGGACTGATTTCTGCTGAGAAAATACTGTGCAAAAAAATCAGTGTAAATACCGATAATGGAAAAATCCAATTAAAAGAGATTGCTGCCACGTCGTTGACTGCTGAAACGGATAATGGGCGAATTGAAGTTGATAAGGTTCAGGTCGATCATTTACGTACGAAAACGGATAACGGGCGGATTGAAATGCGTCATGTCGATGCGGACAGCATTGTAGCTGAGTCTGATAATGGTAGAATCGAGCTCGAACATGTCACGGGATCGATAGTCGGCAGAACGGATAATGGACGGATTACACTAATGACAGATAGCCTCGATCGAAATATTGATTTTCAAACGGATAACGGAAGTATTGTTATCCAATCGAATAGTAAACCAACGAATGTTTCCATTCACACGAAAACCGGCCACGGTAAAGTCGATGTATTTGGCGAACGAAATTCACGGACGGTCATCGGCGCAGGTGAACATACGATTCGCTTGAAGTCGGATAATGGACGGATTACGGTGGGGTGATTGTGGATATGGTTGGTTAGCAAAGGGGATATGCTTGGTCTTCAACGTTATATGCTCGCTTGGCTGACGGATATGCTCGGTCGGCAACTTTTATGCTCG